>CAYHNK010000001.1:0-13131 GCA_964357695.1 uncultured Bdellovibrionales bacterium
GAGAGCGAGCTTGGCGATGTGGCGCGCGTCGACCGCCCGCGCACGACCGATCGAGACGTCCCCGTGCCGGTGCTCGGAGGCGCAGCGCCGCTCGAGCAGCCGCGGGGAAAAGGTCTCGTCCCCGAGTGAGCTGCCAGGGGCTGAGTGTTGTGGGCCCTCGTCATCGCTCGCGCGCGGGCTCTCTGTGGCCAGCGAGCCGAGACGTTGCAGACGCGTACGCAGGCTCATCGCAGCATCGGGTGTCAGTGCGGCAAGGTGGCGCCAAGCCGGTCGAGCAACGCCAGCACGAGCTGCTTGCGTGGTTGGGCGGGTAGCTCGCCGCTCGCGGCGGTGGGTCCAACGATGGGACCGACGCACGCGGGGCAACCATCGTCGCATAGGCACGAGCGCACGAGGCGATCCGCTCGTCCGAGCAAGAGCTCACGCTCGTCGAACAGACGCGGTGCCAGACCCACGCCGCCCGGCACTTGATCGTAGAGGAAGATCGTCGGGTCGAACACCGGACCGCGACCCGGATCTTTGTGGGGCACGCCGTGCTCGTCGTGACCGTCGCCGAGTGTGTGCCCCAGATCGCGCGGATCGATCATCAGGCCGATGGCGGCGACCGTGTGCAACGCGCGCATCAGGCCCCGCAGCGCATCGACGATGACGGCGCGTGGCTCGGGCTGCCGGGTGACCCACGTCTCGGCAAACGTCAGCCAGAAGCCGCTCGTGTGCATCTGCATCTCGGGTAAGTGCACGTCGCCATAGCCGACGTTCTCGTGCGTATGGAATTTGATCTTCTTGTAGCCAACCACCTTCTCAATGACGCTGACGTCCCCGAGGCCTGCGCCGACCTCGGTGCTTGCACGCACGGCCAGTCGTGCCTCTTCGGCCTGCTCGAGCACCGTGATCTTCGTGTGCGTCAGCGCCGTCGTGTAGTAGTCGGGCTCGACCTTACGTACGTAGGCCTTGCGGTTGTCGAGATCGAGCCGCTCGACTTGATACTGCTCGGCGTCCTGTTGGTAGATGGCCTGCTCATGCAGCATGGTGTGCGTCGCGCGCCAGTCGAGCTCGCCGATCGTGCGCTCGAGCGCGACGTCGATGATGACCACGTTATCCCAGCCGACGCTGCGCAACGAGACGTTGTTGGCGGGGTAAGCGTCCGCGCTCCAGTGGTAGGTCGTTTCGCCCGCCCTGGGTGTGACGGCGTGCAGCGTGCCATTTTGCCGCAAGTACTCGAGCGCATCGGTGACACTCTCGGCCGGGACATCGCCGAAGCGGTCACCGCGCGCAAACGGCAGCTCGAAGGCGGCGCATTTCAGGTGCTGCACCAAGATCTCGACGTTGTCCGGATCGATGCGCGCCTGCTCGATGGGCGCATCCAAGATGGCGCGCGGTACGCGGGCGAGAAACTGATCGACGGGACTGCTCGAGGCAACCAGGAGCGCCAAGCTCGGCGTGCCCCGACGGCCCGCGCGACCAAAGCGCTGCCACAGATCGGCGAACGAGCCTGGATAGCCGACGCAGACGACCGCATCGAGCGCGCCGATGTCGATGCCGAGCTCGAGTGCGCTCGTGGCGATGACACAGCCGACGCTGCCATCGCGCAAGCCCGCCTCGATGCGCCGTCGCATCTCGGGCAAATAGCCGCCGCGATAGCCCTGCACCACCTGCGGGTCGATGTTGTCGCGGCGCAGCTTGTCACGCAGGTACTTGAGCATCACCTCGACGCTGTTGCGTGAGCCGGCAAAGACGAGGGTCGGCACCTCGGCCCGCACGAGATCGGCAACGAGGCGCACGGCGACCTTCAAGCTGCTCTCGCGGATGCCGAGCTCGTGATTGACGACGGGCGGGTTGTAGAGCGCCACGTGTCGCGGGCCGCTGGGCGCGCCACTTTCGGCGACGAGGGCCACTTCGCGGCCGAGCATACGGCTCGCGTGCTCGGCAGGATTGCCGATGGTCGCCGAGGCGAAGACAAACTGCGGGCTTGCGCCGTGAAACGCGGCGATGCGTGTCAGGCGCCGCAGCACGTTCGCGAGATGCGAGCCGAAGACACCGCGGTAGGTATGGAGCTCGTCGACGACGACATAGCGCAGGTTGGCAAAGAGTCGCGCCCAGTTGGCGTGATGGGGCAGGATGCCAGCGTGCAGCATGTCAGGGTTGGTGATCAGCACGCCGGCCCGCTCGCGCGCAGCCCGGCGCGCGTCTCCGGGGGTGTCGCCATCGTAGGTGATGGTACCGTGCGCCAGACCCGCGTCGCGCAAGAGCGATTGCAGAGCCACTTCCTGATCGCGCGAGAGGGCTTTGGTGGGAAAGAGATAGAGCGCGCGCGCGGCGCTCGACTCGGTGAGCGCCTCGATGACGGGCAGGTTGTAGCACAGGCTCTTGCCGGACGCGGTGGGGGTGGCGACGACAAAATCGCGGCCGGCGGCGGCGAGCGCCAGTGCCTCGTGCTGATGGGCGTAGAGCTCGGTGATGCCGCGGGTTTCGAGGGCACGCCGTGCACCAGCGCCAAGGGACTCCGGCAAAGGTGCCAAACGTGCTGCGCGCGCGTCGAGGGCGTCGTCGAGCGGCACGTTGTGCCAGATGCGTGGCGTATCACGCCAGCTGGCGAGCTGGGCGACGAGCCCGCGGGTCTTTTTCCATGGGGCGCGCGTGTGAGCGATCTCGGGGGCGCGGCCGGCGTCCTCATGCATGGCGGGGACTGTACAGATGTGCACCCAATCAGGCAAGCGAGGCCCTGCGCTGGCAGACGGACCCGACTCGGTGCTAACTGCATGCGCATGGATGTGACGCGCGCGCGACCTACGGACGAGACACCGGCCTGGGAGTCCCTAGGACAGCTGCTTGCCGGCGACGATGCCGAGGCGGTGCGGACCTTCGTTGTCGGTCTGTCACCGAGCGATACGCCGCGCCTTGTCACCCGCCTGCGAGGTGAGGAGCGCGCAAAGCTCTTGAGCGTGCTCGATCCCGGCGCGGCCGCGGCCCTCCTCGAGCAGCTGCCGGACGTTCAGATCGCCGAGCTCCTCGCCGATGTTGCTCCGCCCGTCGCGGCGCTCATCGTCAATGTCCTGCCGAGCAACCAACAAGCGGACGTATTGACGGCGCTTAGCTCGGACGCCGCACGCGCGGTCTTGCGCCTGATGCAACCCGACGAAGCGGCCGATGCTACGCGGCTCGTCCGCTATCCGGAGCGCACGGCCGGCGGCATCATGATCACCGAGTATCTCTCCTTTCCGGAAGATGCGACGGTGGCCGAGGTGCTCGATGACCTGCGGGCGAACACCGAGCGGTACCAGCGACACGACGTGCAATACATCTACGTCACCGACGCTGCGGGTGTGCTGAACGGTGTGCTCAGGCTGCGCGATCTCGTGCTGACGGCGGCGAGCACAAAGGTGCGTCAGATCATGATCACCGCGCTTGAGTGCGTGCCGGTCGACGCGTCGCTCGCGGCACTGCAAGATTTCTTCGCGCGGCTCCCCTATCGCGGCGTGCCTGTTGTCGACCCTCGTCACCAGCTCGTCGGCGTCGTGCGCCATGTCGATGTCGCCGAGGCGCTCGGCGAGCAGGCGACGAGCGATCACCTCAAGGCCCGCGGCATTGTCGGCGGTGAAGAGCTGCGCACGATGCCGGTGCTGACGCGCGCGCGGCGTCGACTGTCGTGGCTGGCCATCAACATTGGTCTCAACATCGTCGCTGCGAGCATCATCGCCCTCTACCAGGAGACGCTCGCGACCGTGATCGCCCTCGCGGTGTTCTTGCCCATCGTCTCCGACATGAGCGGCTGCTCAGGCAATCAAGCGATCGCGGTCAGCATGCGTGAGCTGGCGCTCGGCATGGTGCGCCCGGCCGATGCGTGGCGCGTGTGGACCCAAGAGCTCTCGGTCGGCGTGATCAACGCTTTGGCGCTCGGGCTGCTTCTCGGCCTCGCGGCGTTTGTGTGGCAGGGCAACGTCATGTTGAGCCTCGTCGTGGGCGTGGCGCTGGCCCTCAACACCGTGGTGGCGGTCTCACTCGGCGGACTGATCCCACTCGTCTTGCGCGCTCTGCGCATGGATCCGGCTCTCGCCTCCGGACCCATTTTGACCACGGTGACGGACATGTGTGGCTTTTTCTTTGTGCTCAGCTTTGCGAGCGCCACGCTGCCGGCGCTGGCGCTTGGGTGATACGTGGTATGCATCTCCCATGACTGAATTTAGCGACACAGGTCTCGAGCTGCCCGAGCTTCTCGCCCGCACGATTACGGCGGCCGGGTTCAGCGAGCCCACGGCGGTGCAACGTGAAGCGATCCCCGTGGTGCTCGCAGGCAAGGACGTCATCATCCAGTCACCAACCGGCACCGGGAAAACGCTCGCCTACCTCTTGCCCCTGTTGCAGCGGGTGCGGGTCGAGCCGAAGTTTCGCGTCGTCATCGTTGCGCCCTCACCCGAGCTCGCCATTCAGATCCTGCGCGTGGTGGAGACGTTTGCCGGACCCGACATCGCGAGCGGCTCACTCATCGGCGGGGGCAACGTGGCGCGGCAAAAAGACAAGCTCAAAGAGAACCCACGCGTGCTCGTCGGTACGCCGGGGCGCGTGCTCGACATGATCTTCGCCAAGAAGGTCAAGACCGCGGAGATTGGCGCCCTCGTGCTGGACGAAACCGACGAGATCCTCTCACCGCAGAACGAAACCCCCTTGCGCGAAATTGCCTCGCGACCCGAATTCAAGCCTCAGCTCGTCTTCGCCTCGGCGACGATTGGCGAGAAAGCACTCAAGCTGGCAAGTGATCTGATGTCCCCCGAATTCGTGCGCGTCACCGTGGAGGCGGAGCAACTGCCCGCGAGCATCCGCCACTTCTTTATGACCTTCGAACAGCAGCGCAAAGAGGTCTGGCTCGCGCGCCTCCTCGACGAGCAGCACATCCAGCAGGCGTTGGTGTTTGTCAACAAGCTGCACAACGTGGCGCACCTGTATCGCTTTCTCAACGACCACGGGGTGTCGACCGTGGCGCTCAGCAGCGAGCGCAGCAAGGGCGACCGTGAGGAATCCATCGGCAAGTTTCGCAGGGGTCAGGCGCGCGTGCTCGTGACCACCGACACCGCCGCGCGCGGCCTCGACTTGCCCGGTCTCGCGTGGGTCATCCACTACGACGTCGCTCGTGATCGCGACATCTATGTTCACCGCGCTGGGCGTACGGGTCGCGCCGGGAGAGAAGGCGCCTCCGTGATGATGGTTGCGCCGCACGAAATGTTCTTGCTCAAGCGCTACAGTGCGGATCTCGGCATCGAGCTCAAGCCCGTATCGAGATGAGGCCCATGCAGACGCATGCGCGTGTTGCGGATCGGCGCAAAGCCAAGGCGCTCGTATAGCGCATGCGCGCGCTCGTTGCGTGGACTGACCTCGAGCTCGAGAGCTACCGGGCGTTGGGGCCAGTGGCCGGCGCCATCCAGGAGTGAGCGCACGAGCGCTTGTGCGTGTCCGTGACTGCGCGACCCGGGTCGCACATAGAGCTCATCGAGGACGCACACCTCGCCGCCCAATTCGTTGGACCAAAAGGAGATGAGCAGCGCGTAGCCCAAGACGCTCGCACCGAGATCGAGCACCAACGCCAGACCGCGCAGGGGCTCGCGCCGAAGCGCCGCCAGCGTACGCCGCACGTGCGCGGCAGGTACGGGCGCCTCACAGGGATCTTCGTCGTTGAGTGCCTGGCACATGGCGACAATGGCGTCATCGTCGCGCGATTCAGCAAGTCTCCACATCGACATGGTGTCCGACTACGCCGACGGCCGTCGTGAGAGCAAGCGCGCAACCAGAGGCGTGAGCACAAAGGTCGCAAGAATGCGCAGCGGCTGAGTTGCTTTGGTCGCGAGATAGGCGGCACCGAGCACGCCCGCTTGCGCTGCGGTGCTGCTTGGCTGCAAGCCGGCTCGAATGGCCAGCACAAAGCCCACGAGCACGAGGACAAAGATGAAGAGATAGGTTCCGAGTGCCACGGGACCGTACTGTGTGATCAGAGATTCGAGCTTCTTGCGCATAACGTCCTTCTCGCGGTGGTACGACCTCAATCGAGCCGCTTGTGAAATAGGTTGACCGACAAGCTGAAAATGCCGACGCCGAGCAGCGCCAGCTTCACCATCGCCGGTGCGAGCTCGCGCGCGGAGGCGCCTTTGAGCATGACGCCGCGGACGACGATGAGAAAGTGCGTCAGCGGTACGACCTCAGTCAAGGGACGCACGAGTCGCGGCATGCTCTCGATGGGGAAAATAAAGCCCGAGAGATAGACCATCGGCATCAAGACAAAGAAGGCCGCGGTCATCATCGCCTGCTGCTGGGTCGACGAGATGGTGCTCACGAGCATGCCGAGGCCCAAGGTGCACAGCAGAAACGAGGGAATGTTGCCAACGAGCAGCAAGAGGCTCCCTTCGAGTGGCACACCGAACCAGAAGTGCGCCACCGCGATGACAAACAGGCTGTCGATAAAGCCGATGACGACAAAGGGGATGAGCTTGCCGGCAATCAGCGTGGTGCGGCTGATGGGCGTGACGATGAGCTGCTCGAGCGTGCCGCTTTCTTTCTCGCGCACGAGCGCCATGGAGGTCGCGATCATGGTGATGATCATGAGGATCATGCCGAGCACGCCCGGCACCATGAAGATGCGCGAGCGCAGCTCGGGATTGTAGTAAACGCGGGGTCGCAGCTCGAGGCCGCCAGGTTGCGTGTTTGCGCCGGCTTCGCCCAAGCGCGCCGCCCGTTCGGTCAGCAGCCGCAGCGATTCACGCTGAATCACGCCCATCGCGCCGGCAACGCCGATCGACGCCGCGACCGAGTTCGAGCCGTCGACGACGAGCTGCACGAAAGCGTGCTCATCCCCGGCGAGTGCGCGCCCAAACCCGCGAGGTACGATCACGGCAAGGTCGGCATCGCCGGCGTCGAGGGCACGCTCGACCTCGATGTCGCGCTCGACCTCGCGTACGAGCTCGAAATCGCTTGCCGCCGCGAGCGTCGAGCCGAGCGTGCGACTCTCGGACGTCATGTCCCGGTCGAGTATCACAACGCGTACGGTCGCGACGTCGAGCACGGCGGCGTAGCCGAAGATGAGCAGCTGGATGATGGGCCCCAGGGTGAGGATCGGCAGGAGCCGCCGGTCATTGCGAATTTGCAGCAGCTCCTTGCGCACCAGCCCGCGTAGGGCCAAGCGCGCCGCGCGTCCAAAACGTCGTTCCCCGCGGCTCGTCACAGGCGCACCTTGCGCAGCCGGCGCGTGGCCAAGAGCAGCATCAGCACGGCAAAGATAACGAGCGCCAAGATCTGCGGCCACAGCACGCTCACGCCGACCCCCTTGAGTACAATGCCGCGCAACGCCTCGACGAAGTAGCGCGCCGGCACGGCAAACGTCAGACCCTGGACAAACAGTGGCATCGAGCGAATCGGGAAGATAAAGCCCGAGAGCAGCAACGAGGGCAGCATGGTCGCAAAGATCGAAATCTGAAAGGCCACTTGCTGGCTGGCGGTTGCCGACGAGATGAGCAAGCCGAGGCCCTCGGCGCCGATGACGAACACCGCGACCACCACGGCGAGCAGTGCCACGCTGCCCTCGATGTGCAGGCCGAAGGCGATGCGCGCGGTGACGAGCACGATGAGCGCCCCAAGGCCGGAGACGACGCTGTAGGGCAGCGCCTTGCCGACGACCACGTCGACGGGGGAGAGCGGCGAGACGAGCAGCTGCTCCATCGTGCCGTGCTCGCGCTCGCGTACGATCGAGAGTGCCGTGGCGATCGTCGAGGAGATCATCAGGAGAAAGGCCATGAGCCCCGGCAACAGGAATCGCTCCGACTCGAGCTCCGGATTGTAGAGAATGCGCAAGCGCGGCTCGATCGGTAGCGCCACCGGACCCGCCCCCTCGCCAAGGAGCCCGGACGCGAAGTCGGCGACAAATAGCTCGGCGTAGCCTTGGGCTGTCTGCGCCGCGTTGGCGTTGCTACCATCGATGACCGCTTGCAGCGTCGCCCGCTCGCCGCCCTCCAGCGCCCGGGCCGTGCCGTGCGGGATGACGAGCACCAGCGTTGCGCGACCGCCGTTGAGCGTCGGCGCAATCTCGCTATCGCCCTGGAGCACGAGCACGCGCTCGAAGTACTCGCTCGACGTCATGGCGCTCACGAGCCGCCGCGACATGGCGCTCTGGTCCTGATCGAGCAAGGCGAGCGACACATTGCGCACGTCGAAGGTGAGCACGTAACCGTAGAAGAGCAGCAGGATCGCCGGCAACAGCACGAGCACGGCCAGCGTGCGTCGATCACGCGAGAGCTGCCGAACTTCCTTGCGTACGACCGCCATGACGCTCATGGGGCACGCTCCTGCGTCAGTTGGATAAAGACGTCCTCGAGTGTTGGCGCGACCGACTCGGGAGACGTCGCCTGGATGGCGGCGGCACTGAGCACGCGCTGCACCGCCTGCGCAGCGTGGGTGACATCGACGCCCGCGGCCGCGAGCAGGTGCACGCCGGCGCCGTACACGGTGGCCTCGGCGATCTCCGGGCAATGCTCGATGGAAGAGAGCGCTTCACGGATCGTCTCCGTGCGAACTTCGAGCAGCACGCGGCCCGAGAGGCGCGTCTTGAGCTCGGTGGGCGTGCCGAGAGCGATCAGCCGCGCCGACGAGATGAGGGCCACCCGGTGACAGTACTCCGCTTCATCGAGAAAATGTGTGGTGAGAAAAATCGTCACGCCTTGCGACGCAAGCTCGTCGATGAGCTCGAAGAACGCGCGGCGCATGACCGGATCGACGCCGCCCGTCGGCTCGTCGAGAAAGACCACTTCGGGCTCGTGCAACAGTGCGCACGCTAGCGCCAGGCGCTGACGAAAACCGCCAGCGAGATCGGCAACGCGTCGCTCGAGGCTGCCATCCAGATGGGTGAGGGCCGTCGCCCAGCGCTGTCGCGCGGCCGCGCGCTCGGCGTCGAGCCCGTACAGTGCGGCGTACAGGCGCAGGTTGTCCTCGACGCGCAGGTCGCCGTAGAGGCTGAAGCGCTGGCTCATGTAGCCGATGCGTCGCTTGACCGCATCCGGGTCGCGGCCGACGTCGATGCCCGCGACCGACGCGCTCCCCGAGGAGGGCGCCAACAGGCCGGCAAGCATGCGAATGGTTGTCGACTTGCCGGCGCCGTTCGGCCCGAGAAAGCCGAAGATCTCGCCGCGAGACACCTCGAAGGAGACGTCTTGCACGGCGACAAAGTCACCAAAGCGCTTGGTCAAATCCCGTACGATGACGGCGGGTACGGCTGCGCCGCTCACAGCGAGACCTCGATGGCGTCGTCGGTGAGCGCGACGCGGCGAATGAAGACGTCCTCGAGCGATGGTGGCACGCGCCGCACCGCGGTGATCTTGACGCCCTCGAGTGTCGAGAGCAGATCATCGAGCGCGTCGCCACGCTGAGCCGGGACGATGTGCAAGCGATCGCCAAAGAGCTGCACCTCGCGCACGCGTGATGATGCCGACAGGAGCGCGCGGGCCTGGCGTGCGGGATGACACACGACCTCGAGGATCTCGTCCTGCCAGCTCGCGCGTAGCTCTGCGGGGGTGCCGAGCGCCAGCGTGCGTCCACCCCGTACGAGCGCCACGCGGCCACATCTCTCGGCCTCGTCCAGGTAGGGCGTGGTCAGCAGCACCGCCATGCCTTGGAGCAATAGTTGCGACAGCAGTCCCCACAGCTCGCGGCGACTGATGGGGTCGACCCCGGTCGTCGGCTCGTCGAGAAAGAGCACGTCGGGGGTGTGAATGAGCGTGCATGCGAGCGCGAGCTTCTTCTGCATGCCACCCGAGAGCCGGTCGGCGCGGCGTTGGCGAAACGGCGCGAGGCGGGTGAAGTCGAGCAGCTGCTCGAGACGGGGCCCCATGCGACGCACACCGTGGATGTCACCGAAGAACTCGATGTTCTCCTCGATGGTCAAGTCCCCGTAGAGCGTAAAGCGCTGCGACAGATAGCCGACGCGTGATTTCACCGCCGCGCCGTCGACCAAGGGATCGTGACCGAGGACGCGGGCAGTGCCGCCGACGAGCGGCAAGAGGCCGAGCAGCACGCGAATGGCCGTGGTCTTGCCCGCGCCGTCGGGGCCGACGAGCCCGAACATCTCGCCCGCGCGCACGTCAAAGGACATACCCGAAAGCGCCGCGCGGGCGTCGTAGCGAAGATGCGCCGCGCGCAGGTCGACGACCGGCTCCATGATGTCTAGCCGCCGTGCGGGCTCGCAGGGGGTGCTGTGCGAGGCGCGAGCTCTAGCCGAGCTTCGGCGGGCATGCCCGGCAGTAGCTCGCCCTGCGGGTCATCGAGCGCGATGCGCACGCGAAAGACGAGTCGTGCACGCTGATCGGCCGTCTGTACGTTCTTGGGCGTAAACTCCGCCTCGGCCGCGACGTGCTGTACACGGCCGGCAAAGACGCGATCAGGAAAGGCGTCCGGGCGCACCTGCGCTGCTGCTCCCGGCTTGGCGCGTCCTGTTTGCGGCTCCGGTACGTACACGTCGAGGTAGGGCCGCGTCGCATCCCCGATGACCAAGAGCGGCGCGCCGGGCCGCGCCACCTCGCCGGGCTCGACGAGTCGGTGCAGCACGAGGCCGTCGAGGGGGGCGCGTATCTCACGGTCTTCGAGACGGACATCGAGCGCTGCGAGCACGGCCTCGGCCTGAGCGCGGGTGGCCATCGCCGCCTCGAGCTCTTGTGGACGAGCACCACCGATGACTTTGGACAACTGCGCAGCGCGGGTGGCGACTTCACTCTGCGCCAGCTCGAGCCCGGCCAGCGCATCGTCGCGCACCTTCTGCGGGGCGGCACCCTCGGCGTAGAGCTGCTTGGCGCGCACGGCCTCCCGCTCGGCCGAGGCGGCGCGAATCTCGGCTGCGGACAATGCTTTTTTGGCGGCAGTGATGTCCTGCGGTTGGGCCCCCTCGCGGGTGAGCGCTTCTTTGGCGCGCGCCAGTCGCAACGCTGCGTCCGCTTGCTCGCGCTGCCGTTCGAGCTCGCTGAGATCGAGGCGCACGAGGATCTGGTCCTTCTGTACGCGATCGCCTTCGTCGACGAGCACCTCGCGCACCTCGCCACCGGTCTTGGAAGCAAGCCGCACCTGCCGCACCTCGATGCTGCCGTAGGCTCGCAACGTCGATGCGCCGGTTTCGCCGTGACAGGCCGCGAGCGTGGTGATGAGCGCCAGACCGACGTGGGCGCGAATCGTTGCATCTCGGATGGCCATGACCGTCACACCTCCGGCCCTTCTCTGGAACCCATCGACAATCGGTGATAGGAGCCACGGTTTGCGGTCGCAAGCAAGGGTCGCGGGTAGATTCGACAATGTTTCTCTTGCCCAGAGGTACGGTGGTCTACGAGGGCGTCGCCGCCACGGGGACGACGCCGCCAACTGTCTTGCAGCGCTTGCAGTCCGAGCGCCTAACGGGCTACGCGCGTTACACCTTTCCGACCGCGGTGAGCATTCTGCTATTTAACGAGGGGCGTCTGGCCAGCGTCTTGCTCGAGCGCGGGGGCCAGCGCATCTCCGGGCTCGATGCGGTCGCCGGAACGTTCGAGCAGGTCGCGACGCAGGGTGGCAGGCTGGACGTCTACCGCCTCGCCACCGATCTCGCACGCTCCCTGCAAGCGCTCCTGCACGGCGAGCTGCTCTATCAAGGCCAGGAATTGCGCATCATCGACGCCAAGGCGCTGCTCGCGAAGCTGCGCGCCCAGCAGCTCAATGGCTGTCTGCGCATTTACACTTCCGATCGCACGGCGCTCATCTTCTACAAAGAAGGCGTGCCGCTCGGATTCTTTCACGATGGCTCGCAGCAGATCGAGACCTCCGCCACCGAGTCGCAGCGCGTGGCGGGCCTACCTGGCGCCAAGCTCGACGTCTTCGCCAGCAAAGACGTCACGCTGCAACAGCTCGATGACTTGCTCGAAGTCGTCAACGTGCAGCGCATCTGGGACGTGACGGTGGCGCGCTACGCCGAGCAGCTCGCGCGGCTGTCGCAGGAAGCCGAGGCCCGGGAGCGCGAAGCCCGGGAGGCGCGCCTTACAAAGCTCGAGGAAGACCTACGCACCATTGCCAGCGGCTTTATCGGCCCCATGGGCCGCAGCCTGGTTGACAAGGAGCTCTCGGCGCGCGGCGGTCGTTCCGCGCTCATCGACGAAGCGAGCGTGCGACCCTTTCTCGCCGCCATCGAAAAGGGGGCGCGGTTGCTGACCGGCGCGACCCAGACCGAGAAGCTCGTCGCCGCGCTGCGTACCGAGATTGCCACGCGGCTCGGGCCGCAATCGCCCGTATTCTGAGGAGACGGTATGCCTGATTTTGTTTGGCTGGACGTCGTCGCAGTCACCTTCTGGTTGCTCGCGGGCGGCCTCAGTCTGTACTTTAGCATCGGCAACGCGCGCATCTGGACGAGCATCTCGACCGGTTTTTTTCTCATCTTCGTGAGCGAGGGCTATCTCGTCGCACCTTGGGCCCATGCGCCGCGCCTGATGGCCATTCATTCGATCGTCGGCACCATCGCCATCATGGTGCTCACCCACGGCTTTCAGGAATACTACGTCTTTAGTCGTACGCTCGAGGCCGGTGGCAGCAAGCTCGCCGTGTATCTCACAACCAGCGTGGTGGTGCTGGCGTCGGTTGTCTTTCTGCTCATCAACCCGGCGCCCTCGGCCACGGTGTTGCGCAACATTCGCATCATCGAGAATGGTAACTGGGTCTTTCTCTCGCTCATCAACCTCGACATGATCCGCAAGATCTATGCACAGGTCCGCGGTACACCGATGGCGCGCGGCTTTGTGGCCTTCGCGCTCGTGTTCGCGCTCGTGTTCCTGTGGCGTGGATCGGAGCTCTATCTGCAAGTGTACGCGTGGGACGGTGCTTGGCGCGAGGTGCTCGCAGCGCTCGGTGTCGCGGGCGACGTTAAGATGCTCGGTCGGGTGGTGTTTTCGAGCACCGTGCATCGCGTCGCCGGGCTCGCTGCCAGTGTGAGCGTCGGCGCCACGTTCCTCTACTTGTTTCGCCTGTTGCGCTAGCGTCGATGACCCCGTCACGTACGCGCCTGCTGCTGCGGGATCTGGTGCTGCCGCTCGAGGACGCCGTGATACCCGAGTCGCGCCTGTCGGAGCTGCTCGGGCAGCGCTTCGGCGTCGATGC
>CAYHNK010000001.1:13141-47010 GCA_964357695.1 uncultured Bdellovibrionales bacterium
ACGGACCGCTGCAAATCGTGCGGCGTGCGCTCGACGCCCGAGGTCGCGCGCCACGCTATGTGTTTGCCATCGAGGTCGATGTCGATGCGCCGCTCGCCGCCCAGCTCGTCGCTGCGGGTCGTGCGCATGTGGTGAGCACACCGATGCACGTCGCGTGGGACCTGCCCGCGCCGCCGCCGGGGCCACGACCGGTGGTCATTGGAGCGGGCCCCGCGGGGCTCTTTGCTGCGTTGACGTTGGCGGAGGCGGGGTGGCCGCCGGTGATCGTCGAGCGGGGTCTGTCGGTCAAAGAGCGCAGCAAGGACGTCAGCCTCTTGTATCGCGAGGGTGTGCTCAACCCGGAGTCCAACGTCTGCTACGGCGAAGGCGGTGCTGGTACCTTTTCTGATGGCAAGCTCTACACGCGCGTGCACGATGAGCGGGTGCGCCGCGTGCTCGAGATCCTCGTTGCCCGCGGTGCCAAGAGTGAGATCCTCGTCGATACGCGGCCCCATCTCGGCACCGATCGGCTGGTGGCGCTCCTTGCGGCCACGCGCGCGCATCTCGAAGCGCTCGGCGCGGTGTTTCGCTTTTCCACACGCGTCGACGATTTCGTCATCGAAGACGGCGCCCTCAGTACCCTGGTGCTTGCCGGCGGCGAGCGCCTCGAGGCGACGACCGCAGTGCTCGCCACGGGGCACTCGGCACGGGCCATCTGGGAGCGCTTACTGCACGCGGGCTTGCCGCTCGAGGCGCGACGGTTCGCGGTCGGCTTTCGCATCGAGCATCCGCAAGAGCTCGTCAACAGCATGCGCTACGGCCGTGCCGAGCGTCACCCGCTGCTGCCCGCCGCCGACTATCGACTCGCGCACAACGAGCCATCGGGGCGGGGCGTCTACTCGTTCTGCATGTGCCCAGGAGGCGTCGTCGTGCCGACGCCGACCGAGCCGGACTCGCTGTGCATCAACGGCATGAGCCACTCGGCGCGTGACGGACGCTACGCCAACAGCGCCATGGTGGTGACGGTCGGTCCCGAAGACTATGCGAAAGGCGGCCGACAGAGTGTGCTCGATGGCGTCGACTTTCAGCTCGCCGCCGAGCGCGCCGCCTACCAAGCGGGAGGCGGGGCCTTTTGTGCGCCGGCCATGCGCGTGAGCGATTTTGTGGCCGGCCGTGTCTCGCGCGATCTGCCGCCAACGAGCTACCGGCGTGGGCTCGTATCGAGTGATTTGGCGAGCCTCTATCCGGCGCCGGTCATCGAGTCGCTGCGGCGCGCGCTCGGGCGCTTTGACCGCTCGATGCGCGGCTTTGTCACGGCGGAAGCCAAGCTCATCGGTGTCGAAACACGTACTGCGGCTCCGGTGCGCGTGCCGCGCGGGGCCGATCTGCAGGCACTCGGCGCAGCGGGGCTTTACCCTGTGGGCGAGGGCATGGGATATGCTGGCGGCATCGTCAGCTCGGCGGTCGATGGCATGCGCGCCGCCGAGGCCATCCTCATGGCCCACGGTGCCGTTAGACGAGACGTCCCCGCAGGTCCTTGAGCGAGGACCGCAAGGACGCGTCGGCTGGCAGCGATGTCGGTGCGGCCACCGTGCGGGCGCTGCTCGACGTGCTCTTGTGCGTCGTCGTCTTATGCGCCGATGTCGCGCGGGCTGGGTGGGCGCTGGCGCTCTTCTTGCTGGGCGCGAGTGTGGCGGTGGTGCTTCGCTTCGTGGTTGGCATCTAGATCCCCTCCTACGGGCGCGGTGCTGCTCCCCCCTCGGGCCCGCGTGTGGCTATGATATGGAAATCGGCGCCGCGGGCAAGCGTCCCGGCACGATGACGCGGTGGTGCTGGAGCTGCATCGCCGACCCGCCGGTACGCAACGCCACGCTGAAGTGAAACGACTCGTCAAGCTGAAGGTGGGCAAAGCGCCAGACGTCGGGGCGATCGTCAAGCGGTGGGTCAAAGCGCACCGTGATGCGCTGCGGGTCCTGGACATTGAAGGCGAAAGCACCGAGCGGCACTTTCATGCCGAGGCCACAGGCCTTGATGTAGGATTCCTTGAGCGTCCAGTAGCGAAAGAATGCCTGACGTTGCGCACCGCGTGGCGTCGAGGTGAGCGTCCGCACTTCATCGGCAGCAAAGAAGCGCTCGGCAAGACGCAGACCCGCCCAGCGCCGGCGCGCGTTCTCAACGTCGACGCCAAGATCATGATCCCAGGCGACGCCGAGGGCCACGACATCGCGGCTGTGGGACAGGTTAAAGCGCAGACGACGGCCTGCCGGCTGCTCGGCGAGCTCGGGCTTACCGTGCGCGGCAGAGACAAACCGCCACGACGCAGGGTCGCGAGGCAGGTAGCGACTCAGCGTTGTGCGCACGAGCCAGCGCCCGGCGAGAAACTCTTGGCGTGCCCGTTCGACCCGATAGCGCGCAAAGCGTGCCCGTTCCTCGGCGCACAGCAGCGCGCTCGTTGTGCGCCACAACGCGGGCGTGGAGACCTCGTCAAGGCGAGCGGTCCACAGATGGACGGTGTTGGGCGGTAGCTCCACTGTCAAAGGCGTAGCACAGCACGTACGCGCTGTGGTAGGCGGCCGTTATGGCACGTCTGCGATTCTCTGATCAGGTGGTGTGGATCACGGGGGCCTCAAGTGGCATCGGTCGTGCGCTGGCGTTGGAGCTGGCAGCACAAGGCGCCCACGTGGCGCTCTCGGCCCGCCGCGTCGAGCGCCTCGAGGAGGTCGCGTCGTCCATCAAGGCGGGCGGACAAAAGGCGTTGGTCGTCCCCTGTGACGTGACGGACGAAGAAGCGGTCATGCGCACGGTCGAAGAGATTGTGGCGCATTTTGGCCGGCTGGACGTGGCGATTGCCAACTCCGGTTTTGGCGTCAGCGGTCGTGTGGAATCACTCCATGCCGCCGATTGGCGCCGGCAGCTCGAGACCAATGTCGTCGGCCTGGCGATAACCGCGCGCTACGCACTGCCACACCTGCGCCGCACGCGCGGACGTTTGGCGCTCACCGGCAGCGCCATGGGCATGTTCGCGGCGCCTGGCTTTGGCGCGTACTCGGCCTCCAAATACGCGGTGCGCGCCATCGGCCAGACGTTGGCGATGGAGCTCTACGGTAGTGGTGTGAGCTGCACGCTGCTCGAGCCCGGGTATGTCGAGAGTGAAATCGGTCAGGTCGACAGCCGGGGGCGATTTCATCCCGAGGCGCGTGATCGACGGCCGCAGCGCTTGATGTGGCCAGCGGATCGCGCCGCGCGCGTGATGGTGCGGGCCATCGACCGGCGCCAGCGCGAGTGTGTGCTCACCGGGCACGGTAAGGTCGGCGCCTTTTTCGGGCGCCATGCGCCGTGGCTCGTGCATTGGGTGGTGACACGTCTTACGACGCGCCGTTAGCGGGACGACGCAGTGGTGCAGTATCGGCGGTCGTGGTCATGGGAGTGTTGGAGCGGGCGACGAGGCTCGAGCTCGCGACACTCAGCTTGGGAAGCCCAGGCGTAGGCCTGCACCACTTCGCAGGGCTTCATAGCTAAGCGGAATCATTGCAGCCGCTGCACCGTGTAAGCAAGCCGAACGAAGCGAAGCAAGCGCGGCCAGCGAGATTGCGCTCGCGGTCGGGCCCGGGTCATCGAATCTGCGCGACGACGTACTCGAGAAGCCTGTACGGATCGGTCTCGATCGGTATCCTCCACGACGCAAACGGTGGGATCGCGGCGCGAGTCGCGTGCGCCACCTGCAGATGATGCAACGCATGCGTCGGCCACTCTTCGTGATCTGGGTCGCGATGGAACATCAGCTGCCACGCATCGTCCCCAGGCCACGCGACGCAGATCACATACGTGCGCACGATCCCGTCGCGCCCGCCCGTGATCTGCCAGTTGAGCGCAATGCCGGTGCGCTGCGCAACCGCCGCATTGCCAGCAGCGGCGTCGTAGCGCCCTTCGCCGCAGTAGATGCGCCATTCACCATCGTGATCGGGCGGAGCGATCTCGACGCGCTTGCTCCTCGGGATCCAGGCCTCCCACCCACCGAGCAGGTCGCGCAGCTTGGTCTCAAGCGCCAGATAAGCCTTCACGACGGCTCCGGATCCCTCAGGGCTGCGGCGATCGCCTTCCAACGGCGTAGGTCGTCAGCGGAAACACCGGTCGCTTCTCGACGCCTGAGTCGCGAGAGGACCTCGCGAGTCGTTATTCCGTAGGCGGATTCGAGCTGCTGGCAGGCGAGACGAAAGACGTCGCCGACAGACGGGTCGTCGTTGGTCACGCGGAAGGGCTCCGTGTCGACGGAGATCACTTGGGCCACAGCGAGCAGGTCGGGAGCCGCATCGACGGCCACAACCATTGCCGGGGCGACGGAGAACAACACCAAGGCCCCGTGGAAGGAGGAGGCTCGAAGTGTGTCGCGAAGACGTTCGCGGGCGACATTCCATTGGCTCCAGCGCTCTCGCACCGCCTCGTCGGTGCCGTTCGTGGCGCCCAGCACGAGGACCGCCACGCGCTCTTTGGCGTGCTCGGACAAGGTGGCAGCAATGCCCTCGGGCACTTCATTTGGCCCGATGCGCACCGTTCGCCAGGGCGCTTGGCTGCGAAGCGACGACTCGACCCACGCAGCGGCCTGCTCGGCTTCGAACGTGGATTCGCACACCGCCACGATAATCGGCGTGACCCCGAGCGCTACGGCCGACGCCACGTCCTCGAACCAGCCGGAACGGAAAGCCCGTTCGGTCACTGTGCCGCCTCACCCATGCGCCGTTTGACGAGGGCACCCACGAGTGGGTTGATGCCGATACGCAGCGAGCCGTCGGGCTTCTCGTATTCGATGAGCGCTCCGAGACGAAGCAGCCGCGCTTTCGTTTTCGACTGTAGCGCGTGGATACCTAATCCGAGCTGGAGAAAGTCGGCGGGACCGAGCTGGTACTGCCAGCGCTCGCTCACCCGTTGGCGTGCCCGCGCGAAGGCCTCCTTCTCGACCTTCGGGCTACCATCGGTGAGGGCCTGCGTGGCGGCCGTCGCCAAGAGCTGCAAGAACTGTCGTGGCAAGCCTCCGCCCCAGGAGACGGCCTCGTCGATGATGTCTGGGTCCATGACCGCAGCGGCGCCGCGTGCCTGGGCAATGGCTCGGAAAAAGTCGAAACCCGCTTCGTCTTTCTGGCAGGAAACCGCGCGCACGCGCTCAATCGCAAGAAAGGACTCTTCAATGTCGCCGAAATACGGTTGGAAACTTAACGCCAGCGGCGCTGTCACCACCGCGCGGCACGGCAGGTCATGCAGGTATTTTCGCTCGTCGTAGAAGATCCTCTCGGCGGATCGGTCGCCCATCTTTTCGAGGCCGTCGACGACTAACACGACCTCCTTGCCGACATGTTCCGCGATCGCTTCGAAGACGCTCGTCGCGAGATCCCAGTACTGGGCACGGCCGAGCCCGATCGTCTCGCGAACCCGGCCATACTCGTTGCGAAACCGCTGGAGCGCCGTGGGCGAAGGTGGGCCTCCCCGATTGACGGTGAAAGCGTCGCTCAAAAGAGGCGTGCTCGTCGGTGGATGCACGGCATCTGCAAGCTTTCTCGCCAGCGCGTGGCCCGTGGCGTCAAACTCCTTCGCTGCCCACAGGGCCGCGAAGACCAAGATCTCGTGCCAACCGAGCTCGTCAAGATCGAGATAGACGTCGACTGGCGGTCGCACCACCAGCCTCGACGCCTGCTCGCTGCGCTCGAAAGCCAGCAGCTCGGTGGTCTTGCCGACCCCCGTTTGGCCGATGAGCATCACGCGTGCGCGCGCTGGAATGATGGCCCGTGAAAGTCTCTCGGCGACGGCGGGCGTTCGTGGCACGTACGCCCCAGCCGCGGACGGCACCGATTGATCGCAGTCGGAGATGAACCGCGGGAGAGCTTCGTCTTGCGTCATGGTCTCGTCGTCGCATTCAAGCATACGCCCTTCATCATGTCGAGCGAGCCCGGCGGGCTTGATGTCGGGCTATCAAACCCAAAGCAGATGTGCGTCGGGTTGCGATCACCCCGGTCAACAAGTCCTCGAGCCGCCGGCCGGTGCGGTCGGGACGCAGATCGCTCACCCCACCCAAGCCCCATCGCCCCGTCACCGGGCGCAGATCCCACGTGTTCCGAGTGTCCCCGAAAGTGCGCACGCATGGATCCAACCTGACTTGCGCGTCCCAAAATATCTCCGCGCGAGGATCCGACCCGATCTGGACGACCGACAACAATCGTTGGAGACCATGCCGTGATGGCAGCCACCGCGCGCGAACGGTCAGCCGGCCGTTTTGGCCGCAGTCTCCGTTTCCGCGGATTGGCTGCCACGAAGCGCTGAAGGGAATCGAGCCAACGCGCGGATGCGCGCCATCGCCGCATGCTCGCGTCCTTGAATGGGGGGACAGGCATTGCTCTCTCGTGGTTCCGCTCAACCGGCAACCGTCGCTGAAACAAGCTGCGGTGGCTCAGGCACGACGGCCACATCTGAGCTGTCGCCGTGAAGCACCTGCCCGACCACGCGTTCTGTGATTTCGGCGAGGTGCGCTTCGAGAGCCTCGGATAGCCGCAGGTACTCCGGCCACAATGTCTCATTACAGAAGCTGCGGGACACGCGGACCATCACGGTCGTGTGCCGCTGGCCGTAGAACCGGTACGGCGAGAGCGCGTATCGGCGCAGGAGAGCAACAAAGAGCCGACGACGCCACATGTCGGGCATCGAGAACCGAAACTCAATGGGTGGGTCGGCCACCTGCACGGCGGCCAAGCGTTCGAGGATGCGCTGGCGTGCCCGGTCGGCCGCCTCCTGCTCGCCATCGGTCGTGGCACCGGCAAAAAGGGCTTCGATCTTCCTCAGCTTGTCGATCAGCTTGGCTTCGTCCATCGCGGCTCGTTCGTGCCCGAATCGAGGCGAGGGAGTCAAGCGTGAGTATCGTGGGGTTGAATTGGAGCGGGCGACGAGGCTCGAACTCGCGACCCTCAGCTTGGGAAGCTGATGCTCTACCAACTGAGCTACGCCCGCTCAGGCGTGCGCGGTGAGGTAACACCGCACGACGCCTACTTAGCCGCCCTGGCCAAGACGGTCAAGGCTCACGGCGCTACAGTCGAAAATCCTCGCCGAGGTAGGTCGATCGTGCCGTAGGGTTGGCGACGATTTCCTCGGGCGTGCCGGCGAGCAAGATGCTGCCGTCCGAGATAATGTAGGCCCGGTCGCAGATGCCGAGCGTCTCGCGCACGTTGTGGTCGGTGAGCAAGACGCCGATGCCCTCGTCGCGCATGTGCGAAATGAAGCGCTTGATCTCGCCGACCGCAATGGGATCGACGCCCGCGAACGGCTCATCGAGCAGCACCACCTTGGGACTGTGCAGCAGCGTGCGGGCCATCTCGACGCGTCGGCGCTCGCCACCGGAGAGCTGCGAGCCGAGATTGTGGCGCACCTGCTCGAGGTTGTAGCGGCGCAAGACCTCATCGGCACGCGCTTGTCGCTCGACGCGCGTCAGACGCTGCGTCTCCAAAATGACGAGGAAGTTCTCGGTGACGGTGAGGCCACGAAAGATGGTCGTCTCTTGCGGCAAATAGCCCAGACCCAAGCGCGCCCGCCGATACAACGGCAGCGTGCCCATCTCGGCGCCATCGAGCTGCACGGTGCCGGCGTCGGGCGGTAACAGGCCCGCGACCATGTTGAATGACGTGCTCTTGCCGGCGCCATTGGGTCCCAAGAGGCCGACGATCTTCCCCGCATCGACGTCGAAGGACACGTCGCGCACGACCACGCGGCGACGGTACGCTTTGGTCAGGTGGCGCGCGGTGAGAATGGCGGACATGGATGGCTCTCAGTGCACGGGGTCCGCAGGAATGGGGCATTTCGATGGCAGGGCCTTACCCTCCGGCACGAGCGGCACCGGCGGCGCGAGCTTTTCTTGCGAGACGAACACGCCGCGTGGCTGGCTGATGTTCGCTCGGTCGCTCTCGACGTTGACGACCACTTTGCGGCCTTCAAACATGCTCTTGCCGCGCTGCACGTGCGGCTTGCCGGTGAGGATGAGATCGGAGCTCGCGAGCAGAAACTCGGCGCGCTCAGACCACATCGATTCGTCGGCGCGTTGCGCGCGCACGTCGTCGTGGCAGATAAAGCGCTGCCACTGCCACTCTTCGTCGGCAAAGCCCTCGAACGTGCGACAGCAGACGAGCAACTCGCCGCGGCGCACGACGACGTTGTCGTGGCAGATGGCGCGATTGGGTTTCGTCTCGATGTCCATGCGGTCGCAGCGAAAATCGAGGGGTCCGTCGCCGGCGAGCTTGTCGGTCGTGGCGCCGAGCTGCAACAGCAGCAACGGTGCCAACCATGCACGAAGGTGAGGGGTCATGCAGCTCGTTCCCTACACCGACTCCGGTTGCCGCCGCCAGCGCTGATGCAGCCACACCCACTGCGCCGGCTGCCGCCGGATGGCGTCTTCGAGGCGTGCGGTGATCTGTGCGGTCAGCGTACGCACGTCGAGCTCGCGATCGCCGGTCTGCTCCGGATCGAGGCGCTCAAGGTGTACCACGTGGCGGCGTCCCTCGCGGTGACTCCAGGCGAGGATCACGGGCGCGCCGCTGCGCAAGGCGAGCACTGCCGGCGCGGTGGGTGTGTAGGCGGGCCGCCCAAAAAACGACACGAACTCCCCCTGCACGCGGGTGTCTTGGTCAATGAGCAGCGCCAAGATGCCGCCGTTTGTAAAGACCCGCAGCATCTCCCGCGAGACGTTGTTGTCGCCCCGCCACACGAGGTGCATGCCGTAGCGCGTGCGTAGCGCGTGCACCCAGCGCGTCAGGCGCGGATCGTAGAGCGGCTTGGCGATGCCCGTGACCGGGTAGCCCTCCGCTGCAAAAAGCTGCGCCAAGAGCTCCCAATTGCCGATGTGCCCGCCCACCGCGACGACGCCTCTGCCGTGCGCGAGGGCAGCGTCGATGATCGCGCGCTGCTCCGCGGACAGGCGTACGGCGCGCTTGCCGGAGAAGAGGGTGTCAAGATGCGTGGCCTCGACGGCGCTGCGTGCAAGATGCACGAACATGCCGCGCACGATCGTCTTGCGCTCGCGTGGCGACAGTGAGGGCATCGCCGCTGCCAGCTGCGAAAGTGCGCGTCGACGATCCGGCCTGTCGACCACGTAGGCCACGGTGCCCAGGAGCGTCGCGAGCGGCCACAGCAGGGCCAACGGCACCCGTGCCAGGGCCTCGTACGCAAGGCGCACCACCCGGTAGATGAGCCCGTTCTTGAGCCGCTGCCATCGCCCCCAGCGGGCTGGGAGCTCGGCCGCGAGCACTGGTGACGAAGACGACACCGTGACGGGGACTAGAAGCGGAAGTTGCCGCCGACGAACGCGTGGATGTTGTTGATGTCGCGGTCGTGACGCAGCTCTTTGTACTGCACGAGCACGAAGGCATCGATGTTCGACACCAAGTTGAGCGCGCCGTAGCCGAGCACACCATAGTGGCCGAGGTAGTCGCCGAGCCCGGTAGTGAGCCCCGCGGTGATGCCGGCGCCAAGACGCAGGCGGTTGAGCGGCACGATGAACTTGAAGTTCAGATCGATATCGGTGATGGCGGTCTTTGTTCCCTCATTGAGCTCGAGCTCATAGAGCATCGCGGCCGGAGAAATGTAGAACGTCGGCAAGAGCGGGATATCGACGAAAAAGCCCCAGGCAAGACTCGTGCGGCCCTGGCGCTCGAGGGTCGAAGTGTTGGCGAGGCGCACGTCGGCGTTGGTGTAGTCGGCACCGATCGCCATACCGAGACCGACGCCTTCGGCCGTGGCCTGCGCAGAGCTGGATGCAAGAGCACTAGCCAGAACGAGGAGTACGGGTGCAACATGGCCGAGATGACGCATGGGATGTCTCCTTCTCATGGTACGCGCCGCGACGGCGGCGTGGGGCAACGATAGCCCCGGATGTGGTGAAACTCCAAGAAGTAGTAAGTAGGTAGACGATGGTCGTGCACATTCTGTTCATCACTGCGCTCGCGGCTCTGCCGAGCGCAAGCTCTGGGCCCGAAGACCACTCGGTGGTCGAGCTCTTGGAATTTATCGGCTTCTCGACGCCCGAGAGCGAGGCCGCGTGGCGCATGAACATCAAATCGGTGGCCACCGACGGTGCCTACGTCGATCGCTACACCCTTGCGAGTGTCGTGGACATCTACACCGGCGCCATCAACGGCACGTATCGCCTCACGCCCGTGCGCCGCACGAGCGCGCAGGGCAAGCGCGTCGATTTGCCCGAACGCCTCCTCGGCGAGTCGAACGCCCGCTGGAAGAGCGCCGAGCCCATCGCCGCGTGGCACAAGGTCGAGCGCCGGGCCCATTTCCAGGCACGACGCCTGAAGATGACCGACGGCGCGCTGCTCATCGCGCCGGACCGTGGGGTCAACGCCGAAATCGTGCCACAGATGACGTCCGTGGCCGTGCTCGTGCCGCTCGGCAGTCCTCTTGGTTACAGCCCCATGGCGCGACTGCTCAACGGCGAGCAGGTCGAGCTCGGTCGCGTACGGGTCGAGGGACGCTCGGGTGTGACGCTGCGCGCCAGCGTCGAGGCCTACTACTCACCCACGGGCATGAAGCTCGCCATCATCAGTCGCGTCGAAGCGGCAGGCGGCAGCGGTTCGAGCACCGGCGGCGAGACCGTGTTCTGGCCCAACATCGTGCGCCTGCCATCCCCCGTCGGCACCATCGACGTCGCCGGCTTCAAGGCAGGCAAGCCCGCGACGCCGGGGGGCAGCGAGGCGTTCAAGAACATGGACCCGGATCTCGCCAAGGTGTACCAACGTCTGCTCGGCGGACAGAAGTAGTCATGCAATAACAACGCAGTGCGGCAAGAGCGATCGCCAAAAAGCGCAACGCCGACGCCTTTTGGCCGAAACTCGAACCAAGAAACTCGCACCGGGAGATTGGCGCGATGCCACAACGAACGAACAACACTGCCAAACAAGTGCTCGCACGAGCCGCGCGCTTTGTCACTGCGGCCCAGCTGGCGCTCGTCGGCGGTTGCTTGGGTGGTGGCGACGGTGGCGCTGCGAGCTACTCTGATCCGATCGACGGTGCCGATCACGACGGCAGTGGCGTGACGCCGAGTGGCAATGGCCCGGCGATGGTGACGCTGTTCGGCGCCGACACCGTGCGTGCCGGCGAAGTCGCCCAGGTCAATTGCTTTGTGCGCGAGGGCACGAGTCTCTTCCTGCCGCAGACCGCCGTGCTCGTCACCGTGAGCCCGGCCGCAGGCGACATCGTCGTCAGTGGTGGGTCGGCGACGTTCACGCCCACCGCCGCCGGCAGCTACCGGGCCTACTGTCGCACGGCCGACAGCACGCTCATCGATCTCGTGGGCGCGACGATGACGGTGGAGGCCGGTCCTGCGGTCAGCTGGACCGTCGATCTCCTCGATCGTGACTGTTACTCGCAGACCCTCGGCCTGCCGCTCGACTACGAAGTTTACGATGCCTACGGCAACCTGGCCGACAACGCCACCGTGGACCTGCGCAGCGTGCCGTCAACCGAGATCACGCGCGATGGCCGTGGTCGCTTCGTTCTTGCCGGTGAGGGCACGTTCGACATCACCCTCGAGCTGACCAGCCCAGTCGCCCCCGGCAGCGACATTCGCCCGTTTGTCGCCACCGTGCTGCTCGACTCCACCCCTCCTTCCATCACGCTCACCAGCCCCGCGCGCGGCGCCATGCTGCAAGCGGGCGGTTTCGACGACGACACGGTGACGCTCACCGGCGAGGTCACCGACGGTGGTACGCCGATCGTGAGCCTCGACATCGCGGGTGTCGTGCAGACGGTCGATGGTCGACAGATGAGCGCCACGTTCGAGGTGGCACAGACGAGTCGCTGGGGCGTCAACCTCGTTGACGGCCATGCCGAAGACGCCTGCGGCAACGTCGGTGCGCTCGGTCAAGCGTACCTTCGCGGCCCCGAGTACTACGACGGCGCACTGCATCCCACCGCCACGGGTCGGGTGGGCGCCGCGACGCTGACCCAGCTCAACCAGTCGGTCATCGACGACGGCGATCGCGCGAGCCTCGATGACATGGCCTCCATCGTCAACGCGGTGTTCGCCGGCCTGGACTTCAATGCGCTCGTCTACCCGGGCAAGGTGTTAGTGTACGACTTGCTCACCGATCCATGCGCCAACCTCGACTGCTTTTTGACCTTCTCGAGCGGCCTCGACACCGGGTTTACCGTGTGGCGCTCGCCGTACGTCGCCGACCATGTCATCTGGAACGCGCCGGTCATCGACTCGGTGCGCATCGTCGACGGCGGCGTGCAGCTCGCCGCGCACATGGGTCAGTTCGCCTTCCCGATGCGCGTGTGGGCTGCGGAAAAAGAATGCGCCTGGGGTTGCAGTTACGAGATGCATGACATCACGCTCGATGCTTGGATGGGCTTTAATCGCCTCGACTTCGGCGGCACCTTCGGCGTGACGCTCGTGGGTGGCCAGCCGCAAGTGACCTTCAAAGACATCAACTTCAATATCGACGGCGCCTACCTCAACCCGGATTGCGGCGCGCTCGACGGCGTGTGTGATGCGGCCGCGAATTTCGCCACCGACTACGCCATCGGTGCGGTCGAGGGCCTCGTGCGCGATGCACTCACGAACCAGGTGCCCCCAATCCTCGCGCAGGCCTTGGGCGGGTTGACCGTCGCCGCGTGTGTGCAGCCGCCGGCGCCGCTCGACATTCAGCTGAACATCGCCACGACGTTGGACACCATCGCTTTCTGTGGTCCCGCGGGCGGCCTGAGCCACCCCGCGGTTTGCCCGACGACGAGCCCGGCGAGCGGCTTTGGCTGGATGGGTCTCGGACTCCAGTTCTTCCCGTCGCGGCGCGGGGACAGCATCCCCGAGAGCGCCCGAGGCTCCTTGCGCAAGGGCGGCACGCTCGCGAATTTCACCGGCGAGGTCTACGACTTCGGCGTTGGTGTGCAAGATGATGCGCTCAATCAGCTCATGTGGGGACTCTGGTACGGTGGCGCGTTCGATCTCGACCTCTCGGACATGTTGGCCGATGTGGCGCCTGCGGGCACCGAGCTGTCGATCGCCACCGCGCTGCCGCCGGTCGTCATGCCGGGCCGCGATGGCTACGAAGTGCAAGTGGGCATGGGCGATGTGCTCGTTTCGGCGACGCTGGATCTTGCGAGTGTCCTCGGGGATCTGGTGAGCGATCCGGTGCCGTTCCATGTCACCGCTTACTTCTCACTCGTCATGGGCGGCAGCATCGATATCGACTCGGCGCGCAGTGAGCTCGTGCTGCAAATCGATCCGAACGCCGAAGCGGTGGTGCAAATCGTCGAGATCGACGATGTCGCAGCCGGCTACACGGGCGAGGTCAGCGAGCTCGTGGCGCGTCTGATGCGCGAGAAGCTACCCGAGCTGCTCCAGGGCGCCATCGGCACGATGCCCCTCCCAGCGCTCGAGGTCGGTGGCCTGCCGGGCCTGCCCAACGACATCTACTGGGGCATCGGCAACGCTTCGATCGCGCGCACGGACAGCTACATGGCGATGACCGGCATGCTCACGACCCGCCAGGCCGACGGGCCCATCGACAGCCCCGAGCTCGTCTGGCAGTACGCCTGTCGGTGATCGGGCGTGCTGCACGTCGTCCTCTTTCAGCCTGACATTCCGCAGAACACCGGCAACGTGGGTCGCAGCTGCGCCATGTCGTACGCCCGGCTGCATCTCATCCATCCGCTCGGCTTTACCATCACCGATCGCCACTTGCGTCGCAGCGGCATGGACTACTGGAAGAGTCTCGATGTGCACGAGCACCCGAGCTGGGAGGCATTGGTCGCCAGCCCGCTCGCGCCGCAGCGCTATTTTCTCTTTTCGACGCAGGCCGAGCGCGGTCTGTGGGACGTCGAGTTTCGTGACGAAGACGGTTTGGTCTTTGGCAAGGAGACAGCCGGTGCACCGCCCTGGCTGCACGAGTGGGCCGGTCCCGAGCGGCGCGTAAAAATCCCCCAGGCCAACCCAAAGCTACGCTCGCTCAATTTATCGACTGCTGCCGGCGTGGCGCTCTTTGAGGCCCTGCGGCAAACGCGTCACGCATGAAGCCTTGGGTCTTGCTCGACGAGGCGACGGTCCCCGATAGCGGTGCGACGCTGGGCCTCTATCGTCGCGGCGAGGAGTATTCCATCCGCGTCGCGCAAGCCGAGCTCATGAACAGCCGCTTGCACGCCTCGGAAGATGCCCTCGCACAGCTCGCGTGTCGCTCACTCGGCGCCCGCACCCCGCGCATCCTCATCGGCGGGCTGGGCCTGGGATTTACACTCGCGCAGGTGCTGCGTCTCGTCCCGGCTGAGGCGTCGGTGATCGTCGCCGAGCTCGTGCCGGCGGTCGTGCGCTGGAACACCGGTGTGCTCGGCCACGTGGCAGGCAAGCCGTTGGCCGATCCGCGAGTACGCGTCGAGGTCGCGGACGTCGGCGTGCTGATCGCGGCCGCCCGTGAGAGCTACGACGCCATCCTCTTGGATGTCGACAACGGACCCACAGCGGTCACGCATCCCGGCAACGAGGGTCTCTACAGCCTCGTCGGCCTCACGTCGGCACACCGCGCCCTGCGTCCTCTCGGCGTGCTGGCCGTGTGGTCAGCGGCGCAAGACCCAGCCTTTGCGGTGCGCCTGCGCCAGGCGGGCTTCTCGGTCGAAGAGACGCCTGTCCGTGCCCGTGCGGGGCGTGGCGCGCATCACTGGATCTGGGTGGGAGTGCGCGGCGCTCGCGCGAAAAACAGCACGTTGTGAAAAGGTGCGTCGGGGATCTCTTCATTGTCCCAGTGCACGTCTTCGCGCAGGGCTTCGGGATACGCCTCGCCCAACACCGCGGCAAACTCGTCGTTGTCAAAGGCCGACCACACCGCCAAGATGCCACCCGGCTTCAAGTGATGTGCCACCCGGCGCTGTCCTTCGACGGTGTAGAACGGCGCGCTCGCCTCAGACAAGCGGTCGTCCGGCGCGTGATCGACATCCACGAGGATGAGATCATAGGTGTCAGATGCGGGACCCAAGAGATCGTCGTAGACGTCCCCTTGCGCGATCTCCACGCGCTCGTTCGCGTTGAGCTTTGCGGACAACGGCAAAAGACCCCGCTTCATCCAGTCGATGACGAAGTCCATCTTCTCGACGACACGCACGTGCGACACGCGTCTGTCGTCGAGCGCGGCCCACGCGGTATAGCCGAGCCCGAGGCCGCCCACGAGCACCCGCAGGGGCGCGCCGCCGCGGTGCAAAGACAGTGCGGTCGTCGACAAGCGCCTCTCGGATACGGTGTTGACACTGCTCATCAACAGGCGCGCATCGATCTGAATCTCGTAGCCCCAGCCAGACTTTCCCAAGAGGGGACGCCGGCCAAGATAGATCGTGCCCACCGGAGTTTCGGCGTGCGCGAGTACATCCAAATCAGTCATGGGCGGAACATACCGCGAATCGGCGCGATCCCATAGTGCGCAGTGCAGTCGGGGTCGCGGGTTGGTGAGTCTACTTCGTGTGGCGCGTGCGTGCTTCGGCCCACTGGCGCTTGAGGCCGTCCGCCACGGCCACAGCGTTGGGCTTGACCCACAGGCCGAGCTGACGCGCCCGAGCGGCCTGCTCCACCTGGCGGTAGAGCGCTTCGCGTCCAAACGGATATTCGTCGTAGAGCATGGCCAGACCTAGATCGAGCAGCGCGCGGTTGACGTCGGTGCCGTCTTGCTCGGCGTAGGCGAGATAGCGGCCGTAGGTGTCGCGCGGCGGATGCTCGAGGTGCACGACGATGGGCTTGCCGACAAGCCGTGCACGCACGGCCTGCGATGCCACCTCCCCGAGTGCCCCGAGCGCTGGATCGGGACTCCTGGGATCGAACGCGTGCAGACCCACGAGGCGCACGCGCGCTTGTCCCCTGCCGACCTCGACGACCAGCTCGTCACCCTTGACGATGTCGATCACCGTGACGCGACCACCGTCCGCAATTTCGAGCGTACCCGGAGCCGGCAACGCCTGTTGCTCGCAGCAACCGAGCGCAAAACCAAGGGGCAGCGCGGATACGGCCAGCAGCAGGCGATCAAGACGACGAAGTGCAACGAGCGACATGGCAACTCCGTGATACGATGAGGGTTGGGTGAGGCGATGTGATGTGTAGGACAGAAGGCCGGTGGCTGCAAGACTGCGAGACGCTTGGCTTGACGCGTTGGAGCGTCGCCGCCATAGTCGATGACATGTCACTCGTGCTCAGCGACGAGCTCGATCGTCTCATCGCCTCGCTAGAGCAGGCCGGGGTGGAGTACGCCCTGGCCGGAGGTTTGGCTGTGGCCGTGTGGGGCGCGCCGCGCGCTACCAAGGACATCGACTTGCTCGTGCGGCAAGAGGCGCTCGACGCCATCGTGCCCGTAGCGAACGCGTGCGGCTTCACCTTCGAAGCGCGTCCCATGGTCTTTCGCGATGGCATGGAGCTGCGGCGGCTCACAAAGATCCACAGGCGCGACGTTTTGACGTTGGACCTCATCCTCGTGAACGACGATCTCGCAGCCGCCTGGCAGTCGCGCGAGCACATCGCCACCGAGCGCGGTCTTATCTGGGTTGTTTCACGCGATGCGCTCATCGACATGAAGCTTCGTGCCGGAAGGCCCCAGGACGTGTTCGACGTCGAGCGCTTGAGGGATCTGGATCGATGAGCCGCGTCGACGGCAGTCGGGAAGCGGTGTGGGCGCGCCTGCGCGAAGCGAGTGCGATCTCGGATCTCGCCGCAGGACGTCGCCTCGATGGCAAGCTCGATCTAACGCCTGCTGGAGTCACCGCGCGCTTGCACGAGGCGTTCGAGCTGTATGAGCTGTGCCGGAGCCTGCGGGCGTTGCCGCGTCACGAGAGTGACACTGACGAATCGTGTAGCGCCGAAAAGCGTTGAAGGTCAGGGCCGCCACGCCACCCGTATAGCATCGACGCCGCGCGTCGGCTCGCTCCCTGAAAGTGGCCATCGCAGTGGGGACTATAGCCTCGTCATTGCGCCGAGGCTATCGAAGGCCGCGCCGCCGCGCTGACGCAGCCTCGAGCTCCAAGGCATGCTCGAAGCTCACGAGGCGACGGATGAGCGCGTTGTAGCGCGAATGCGCGTCGTCGGGACTCTGCCGACAGATCTCGCGATACAACGCGAGCTCGGGCTCAACGGGCCGGTCGCCATCGAGCGCGGGCTCGCTCATGAGACGGCGAAGTCGCGGTGCACCGATCGCTACGAGCAGCGCCTCTTGAGACAGTCGCCGTGCGGCCAAGTCGTCAAGTCCCTGCCGCACGAGGTCGGCTCCGGGAAGCTGGGGCGAAAAGGACATCACTTGGCGCCCCCGTTGTCGTCCGGCGATCGTGTCGCCGCGCGCAGCGCCTCGTCGACCTTTGCATACAGCGTATCGGCATCGACGGCGGGGTAGCGTACGAGGTCGGCTTCGATCGCGTGGGCGAGGCGCAGAAGCTCGCGGGGGTCGACGATGCCGCGTCCCAGCATCTCCCGCACGTCGAGTGCGTCCTGCTGATGGCCGCGCTCGATTTTTGCGAGGGCCTGGCTGTACAAATCGTAGTGATAGAATTCGACGCTGGCATGCACTGCGATGAGCACGCTGCGTTCTTTCCACCCGGGCAGCGGCGGCAGGAACTGATCAGGCGCGGCCAGCTCGATGTTCACCTGAAGCTCGTCCTTGAGTCGACGAATACTGTCAAAAATCCCGGCAGGCTCGGGATCGAGCTTGAGATCGACATCGAGCGTTGTGTGCCGCCAGCCCATCAGCAGGGCCGTTGCGCCTCCTGTCAGGTACACGCGCCCCGGGCCGCGCGATTGCGCTCCGAGGCGCTCGATGAGCACGAGGATCTTCTGTTTGTCGACGGGGTCGCGCACGCTGCTCATGATGGCGACAGCGCGCGTCCAGAGTCAACGAGTATTCGCGTAGGGAGTGGTGGCGGCACACGAGAACGTCACGCCGCGGATCCGCGCCAAGGGGCCTCTATGGCACCTCATCCGCACCGGCATCAGGGGCGGCGTCGCGCGCGACGTTGTCGACGCACCGCCCCTCGTAGCACCGCTCGTGGGTTGTGCACAGCGGCTCGCCGCACGAGAGCGTCGCCTGGGCTGGTGGCGTGCTGCGCCGTTGCGCTCCCCCCGTCAGACCCAAGCCACATCGGACGTCGCAGCCAAACGTGCTGGCCATTGTTGCGGCACTCCGGTCGGTGGTAATTGGAGTCAGCAATGACCGAAGTCTACGACGAGGCTGCAATGCGCCACTACCGCGACGGCGAGCTACTTCGCCGCGAGGACAGAGTTGCCAACGCGGACCAGCTCTACGGCCTCGCCGCCGAATGTGCCATTAAAAGCGCGCTCGTGTGCTTGACCGGTAGCGCATCGGACGGCCAGCTCGTGACGCAGTACAAGGAGCACATCGATCGATTGTGGGATATCGCCCCGGTGCAGGGTTTGCAGAAGCGCTACCCAAGGCTCGCAGCGGTGTTGAAGGCCCTGCGGCCATTTGACGACTGGTCGATCCGTCAGCGCTACGAAGGCGACGATGCGGTGGGACCGGACGCGCTCGAGCACCACCGCCGTGCGGCCAGCAGGATCCTCGGCAGTCTCCAGCTGCATGGGGCTCGTGAGGAGGGCTGAGCATGGTTCGTTTTGACGACGCCCTGGGTATCGCGATCGCCGCGATTCGCCGTCAGCTCGCGAGACGCGAGACGAGCATTACCATGGTGCGAGACGTCGGAGGACAAATCACGGCGGTGCTACCGGACGACGCGCTCGGCGCTGACGAGTGGGCGCAACTCGGGGCCGAGCTGGACAAAAAGCTCGAAGCCTACAGCCCGGGCCATCGTAGGGTTCTCTTGCGGGCTTCGGATCTCATCGACGCGACCGATGTCGTCGCCTCACCCGATCGTGTCCGCCTCGCCGAGTATGAGGGCGTCTGGCTCGTGGATCGTTTGCTCACGAATCAAGACTGGCTGCGGCACCCAGCGATCGTTGTGCCACGGATTCCGCTGGCCACGGCCTTCAGCCTCAAAGGCGGCGTCGGACGTAGTACCGCACTCGCGGTGCTGGCGTGGCACTTGGCGCGCCAGGGACGGCGCGTCGTGGCCGTGGACCTCGATCTCGAGGCCCCGGGTCTAGGAAGCGTGCTGCTCAACGAGCTGCCCGACTATGGGCTCATCGACTGGCTGGTTGACGGCCGGGTGTCCGCACCCGACGTGGGTGCGCTCACCGACTATCTGGCGCCCAGTCCTGTTTCGGACGACACGTCGGGCCACGTTCAGGTGATGCCGGCATTCGGCGGCAAGACTCGCGAGTACGTGACGAAAGTCGGCCGCGTGTTTCTTCCCGGCCTGTCGCCGGAAGGTGAAGAGGAAGGGCTGGCCCAGCGACTTTCGACCCTCGTGCGCCTCTTCTCTGAGCAGCTCGAGCCGCCGGATGTGGTGCTGCTCGACGCACGGGCGGGATTGCACGACATCGGCGCCGCGGCGGTCACGCAGCTTGGAGCGGAGGTCTTTCTCTTTGCGCGAGACGAGCCACAGAGCTGGGAGTCATACCGGCTACTGCTCGAGCATCTCGCACGCTCGAAGGGCGTCGTGTACGGCATGCCCGACGACGATCTCCGCTGGCGGCTCAAGATGGTCGCCGCGCAGCTCGACAAGACAGAGGGCGCGCTCGACGCGTACGTCGAGACGTCGTACGAGACGTGGTCGGCGCTGTACGACGACGAGTCGAGGGCGGCCAGCAGCGCGGCGGAGGCGCAGACCTTCGTGCGCGATGATCTCGACGCGCCGCACTACCCACTGACGATCTACTTCGACGGTGGCCTGCGCAGCCTAGATCTTGTCCGTCGTGATCAGCGTCCGCCGTGGCCCGTGATCGAGGCAGCGTTCGGTGCGTTTCTGACGGACGCGACCGCGCGCCTGGGCTTGCAGGGAGCTCCATGACGCCCGTCTTCGATCCGCGTGCTGCCCGCAAGGCGCTCGCGAGCATCCCGGTGCTCGCCGCACACGAGACGCTCGACCCCCCCCAGCTGAATCGCGTGTACGTTCCCGAGCGACATGCCAAGGCGCTTCACCTCGACGCCAGCGTTGTGGTCGGAATGCGCGGCGCCGGCAAGAGTTGGTGGACAGCGGTACTTGCGAGTGATGAGCACCGCAGGTTCGTCGCGGATCAGATTCAGGGCTCTGCGTTGGGGGGCGTCGTCGCCCGCGTCGGATTTGGTCTCGACGACACGCAAGCGGAATTTCCGAACCCCGAAACGCTTGCCTCACTCGTCGAAACCGGCATCGACGCTTCAGCCGTGTGGCTCGCTGTAGTCTTGCGCCACGCGTTGCGCGCCGTCGATCGCCCCGTGCCGTTCGAATCCTCTGACTGGCGAGGAGCCGTAGGCTGGGTGATCGCCCACCGCAATGAGGCCAACGATCTTCTCACCGCGTGTGACAACGAGCTTGTGTCACGCAATCGCGTGCTGCTCGTGCTCTTTGACGCCTTCGATCGGTTGGCGAACGACTGGGGAATGGTTCGCTCGCTCACGACGGGAGCGCTGCAGCTCACGCTGCGTCTGCGTAGCCGGCGCTCGATTCGCGCCAAGCTGTTCATCCGTCCCGACCTGGAGGAAGACGACGCGGTCTGGCGATTCGCCGACTCCTCGAAGCTGCGACACTCCAAGGTGCTGCTCGAGTGGAGCTCGAGTGATCTGTACAGTCTGGTGCTCATGCATCTGGGCAATACACCCGAGTTTGGCCAGGAGCTGCGAGACGAGACGCGGAGCCGCTTCGGGGTCGACTGGGACGAGCGAGACAACGTCTATCTTCCGCCTTTCGCGATTTCGCGCTCCGCAAAGCACCAACGGCAGCTCATCGAGCTGCTTGCCGATGACACGATGGGAGGCGGCTCAAGGCGGGGCTTCACCTACACCTGGGTACCGCTGCATCTTGCGGACGCCAAAGGTAGGGTAAGTCCGCGCAGCTACCTACTCGCGTTCAAGAGCGCCGCCGAGGACGCCGCCGAGAGGTACGACGGACACGCCCTGGCGTTGCACCATCGAGCAATCCAGCAGGGCGTCGTGAAGGCCTCCGAAGTTCGCGTCGCCGAGATCACCGAGGACTACCCGTGGGTCCGCCCGCTGCTCGAGGCCGCGCGAGGCACCGTGGTGCCGATTGAGACCGCGGAGCTATCACGCCAGTGGACCCCCGATTGCCTGGGACGGATGAAGGATGCGGTCGGGAGCAAGCTGCCACCGCGCCGGTTCACCAACGATCCCTTTCGCAGCGGCAGCGCCGACGCCCTCATCGACGATCTGGTCGAGCTGGCGGTGCTCTATCGCACGCGGGACGGCCGCCTCAACATGCCGGACATTTTCCGGGTCGGCGTGGGCATTCGGCGCAAGGGCGGCGTGAAGCCGTTGCGGTAGCTGGGTGAGTGTGGACGGCGCAAGCGCTGACGCGTCATTCGTCGGAGCCACAACGCGTGTCCGCAAGCTCGACCATCGCCTCGAGCTTTGACACGAAGACCTCGAGATCTGCGTGCGCCAAGCTGCCAAAGATCAGCACCCGACGAACACCGAATTCGGACGCCAGGGCCTGCGCGATCTCTCTCTCGCGCTGCCGCCGCCGTTGCTGCAACTCCTCCAGCATGCGCTCGTGCCGACGAAGTCGCGCGAGGTGGCCACGATCGTAGGAACCAACAGCTTGTGTAGGGTCGCCCGCCGTCTCTGTTCGCGGCCGATGTTGTGGAGAGGGAATCATCTCAACGGGAAGCATGACGCAGCGCCCGTGCGGATGGCAAGCGGCCGCGTCAGAGCCCGATGGCTCCCCGCGCCGTCGCGCGAAACGACTTGCACGATCGGCGAGCGGCTACGGCTGATTCGCGATCCGCCATCTCCCCGGGATACCGTATGGAAACTGCGTATTCGGTAAGAATGGCGAGGTCCTTGCGAAAAATTTCCCACGGTGGTTCGAGCCTCAGCACCAATTCCAGTAGCGCTACGAGGTCGTGCGTCTTGGGAAAGTCGATCCCTCCTTCGCACAGGCGGGCCTTGAGATATTTCTCCGCGCATTGCGCAGCGTGAAAACACACGCCGTCGTAGTTTGGGTTCTTGCGTACGCGACACTCGCGCTCTAGCGTCGAGAAATCGCCTTCAGCTTTGCCGACCCACTCAGCGGTCAACGGCTTCATAGAGAATCGTCCCCGAGGCGACGACCTCGCGCAGAAAGGAGTCGCCCATAGCGATGCGCTCTCGGATCTGGTCCGGCCTGCGGACCACGAGGTCGAGAGGAAACGGGGGCCTGAGCTTTAGACGAATGTCTACCGCCACATCGGCAGCCTTGCCACCGTACGGCATGACGACCAGAAGGTCGACATCCGAGTCGTCGGTTGCTGTCCCCCGAGCGTACGATCCAAAGAGCACAACTCTGAGGGGGTGGTAGTCTCTCACCAAGCGGTCATTGAAGGCGCGGATTTCTGCCATGCCGACCATTGGAAGTAGCATACACCCTCGAAGCGGACGGGCGCCAGGCGCCGGCCACAAACGCCTCGCGTGCATCTCCCGATTCAGAACCCCATCACCGCCCACACCCGCTGCACGGCGGCGTCGGTGGCAGGATCGTGCTGGAGCCACACGGCGGCGTACTGGCTGCCGATGGCGGTGACGGACGGCGAGGTGGCGGGCTCGTTGCTTGGCGAATCGTTGAGCACGAAGCCAGGCGTCCACGCGCCCGCGCTGTAGATACTGGCGTAGATGTTGGACGAGCTGTTTTGGTCTTGCTGCCAGACGGCAGCGTAGCCCTCGTCGTTAGATGCGAGCTGAACGGGGCCGTAGGCGTCCCCACCGAGACTGGGCGCAAGTGGCACGTCCGCGCTCGACCACACGCCGTCTTCGAAGACCGAGGCGTAGGTGTTCGTGGTCAGACCGTCCGATTGCGTCCAGACCAGCGCGTAGCCCCCGCCCGCACCAACGCTGGCGAGCGTGCTGCATCCTGGGTCGCCGCACTGCACGCTGCCGGCGACGTTCGCCGAGCTGAGCTGGACGGCGGGCGACCACACTCCGTCAGACCACGTGGCGGCGTAGGCATCGGTCCGCACGCCCACGGTCTGCAACCATGCCGCGGCGTAGCCACCTCCGTTCGAGGTCAGTTGTACAGGCCAGGCGCTCCCCGCGAGCGCCGGTGAATCGAGGGGCTGCGTGGCGATCTGCCAGGCGCCGTTCGTGTACGTGGCGACGTAGACGCTGTACCAGGTGCCGTCGTACTGACTCCAGGCGACGGCGTAGCCGTCGCCGTTAGAGACTATTCGCGGTAGCTCCCAGCTCGTATCAACGCCAGGGACAACGTTGACGGCGTTCAACGCCGCGGGGAACGTCGTCCATGCGCCATCGTCGTAGACCGAAGCGTAGACGCTCCAAGCGCCACCGCTCCAACTGGTCCACGCAACTGCATACCCGAGACCATTGGACGTGATGTGCGGGTAGCGCACGGTGGCTTGACCCAGCTCGGCGTCGAGTGCCATGCCGTCGGTTCGCCACGAGCCGTTCTCGTACGTGGCTGTGGCCACATCTAGATCGACGAGGTCCGGGTCCGAACGCACCCATGTGACGGCAAGAGCGTCTTGCATTGCCGCGAGCTCGGGCGCTGCACCCACCAGGATGTCGCTGGCACTCCCAACATTGGTGTCCGTCCACGTTTGGTTCGCGAAGGACGTGATCGTGACCGCTCTTGTGCCGGTGTCCAGGTATCTGAAACCAGCAAACGCGAAGCCCTTCGGCCAGGAGACGTAGCTGTGTACGTTGAAGACTTCCTTGGAAGGCGCTTGGGACCACCGCCCGGTCGCGTACGCCGCGGCAAGTGTGTACCAGACGTAGCTCTCTTCCGCCGAAACGAACACGTTCCCCACGGCATCACCCGCAACCCGGGCGGCTCGGACGCTTTGCGAATGCACGCCGGAGATAAGATCTGTCGCCTGCAACCACTCTACTGCGTGCGTGCTCCCCCAGAGTGACTGGTATTCGCCGTGGACACCCGACTGTGCCCACATTGCGACGTATCCTGCTCCGCCAGGTAGCACGTGGGGAGTACCGGCTACGTCGTGAGAACCAGCGACGACGCTGGCAACGCCACTCCAACTCCCGCCAGATCCAGTCGTGCCGTAGACTCGTGTGACATCGCCATCCTGGTCTGGCCACGCGATCGCATAGCCATCGGCGTTGGCAGCAATACTCGGCGAGCCCGCAGCGCCGCCCAAACCGGTCGCGTTCAACGGCGTCGCGCCGTCCGACCAAATGCCTCCGCTGTACGTCGACGCGTGCACGCTAGATGTCGATCCGTTGGTCTGCCGCCATACGAGCGTGTAGTCGGAGCCATCGGACGCTACGCGAGGTGTGGTTGCGGCACCGACGAGCAAGACCGGATCGATAGCGACACTCCCCCCCGACCAAGTGCTGATGTAGGTCGCAGCGTAGATATCTGCGCCGCTCACCCATACGACCGCGTAGCCCACCCCATCGCTGTCGACTTGCGGAGTCTCACTCCACGTCACGGCAGTCGTCGACAGTGCCACCGTCGCCGCGGTCCAGCTGGCACTCGCGTGCGTCGCGGCGTAGACGCGATACGGGCTCGACGCGGACGACGTGTCCGCCTGGGTCCACGTGGCGAGATAGCCACTGCCGTTCGAGATAATTCCCAGAGGCCCGATAGCGTAGCGCGTCACGGACGCGTCGAGCAGCGCGGTGGCAGCGGCCCAAGTGGATGTCGCACGCACCGCGCCGTACGGCTTCGTGCCCTGCTTCCACACGACGGCATAGCCGCTGCCGTTGGACGCCACCGCGGGGGACGATGCGTGCTCGTTGAGCGCGGCCGAGTCGAGCGTCGCCTTCGTGCCCCACACGCCCGCGCTGTAGACTGACGCGACCACGTCCGAGTAGGTTCCAGCCGTGTAGCGCCAAGCGGCGCAAAAACCGGTGCCGTTCGATGCCACCGCCGGGGAGTCGGCATTGGTGGCAAGGGTCGACCTCGCAATATTTCCTGCGGTTACGATCGCGGCATACACGTTGGTCGTGCCGTCAAGCTTCTGTGCCCACGTCACGGCGAACGTTTCACCCGCCGCAGCGACGACATGCGATTTCGGCGAGCCCGAATAGCTGTTTGCATAGAGTGTCGGGTCCCGGACCGGCGCCGCAATCGTCATCTCCGGCAACCAACTGGCACTCGCCGCGTCGAAGATCGCCCCGAGGAGCTCTTGTCGCGTCCCGGTATCGGCCGTCCACACCGCAAGCACATCCCCTGCCGCGTTGGTGGCGGTCGTCACGCCGTCGTGGATTGCACCGGTGGTGAGCATCGGCACAGTGGTGGCGCGGGGGAAGGCTGCCGTCGAGAAGCTCCACGCAAGATCACTACCGAGCACGTTGCCGGCGTGGTCCGCGATGCGACCGCGCACGGTGGCTTGAAGGCGCACGTTGGACGCGACGTGTGAGGTGGGCGTGAAGACTAGCGTGAACGTGGCGTCGTCGTAGCTCACCTCGCCGGTCACGTCGCCGAGCGCAATGCCGTCGGACAACACGCTGCTCAGATCGATGTCTTCACTGAATGTCACGCGCACTGGCTCCCCCGCCGGGACTCGGTCAGCGTTGGCGTACGGGTAGTACGCGACGACGCGCGGGGGGATCGTGTCGACGATGTAGTCCTGCACCTGGATCGGCTCACGATTGCCGGCGCCGTCCACGGAGAAGTACTGAAGGATTGTGTCGCGCGTCACCGCGAGTGGACCCTCGTAGAGCCGAGAGCTCTCGTCGGGCTCGGAGCCATCGACGCTGTAGCGTGTCTCGCCACAGCCAGCGCCGTCTCCGTCGTCGCAGAGCAAGGTAATTTCGAGGGCGCTGTCGTAGGAACCGGCGGGCGTGCTCGCGAGAGTCACCGGCGGCGTAGAGTCGACGGTATACGAGAGACGCAGGGTTGTTGCCGCCCGATGGTCGATGCTGTTGGCGTCGATGACTAGGGCGCGCTCGTGGCCTTCAATCCACGCGCCAGTGGGCGCGATGACCAGTCGGTCATAACCGCGAGTGCGGGCGGTCCACGCGCCGCCGTCCGATTCCGGCGCCAAGACGCCCGAGATGCGCACCGACGTCTCGTCCATGCCCTGGCTAAAGGTCAGCACGATGGGCGTATTGCCGCTGATGGCGGCGCCACTCGGGGGCGTGGCCTCCGCGCTTGGCGTCTCGCCACCGTGACAGATGTTGGAGATGCACTGTTGCAGCGGATCGCTGCAGTTGTCGTGCGTCGCGCAGACTTCGTGACACTGGTTGTCGTCGAGACACAGGAGATTGCCGCTGCATTGCTTGGCCGCGTCGCCCGGAACGCACTGGGCGTGGCGATATTCAGGAGACTGATTCAAGCAGGCCGTGGAAAGCAGGACGAGTACGAAGCAACCCAGTGGTCGTTGTCGGGTCATGACCCTTCACCTCCGTGCGTATGTAGGACCGCACCGCGAGTCGGCACTCGCCCGTATAGCCCAGGCCACTTATGCACGTCGAATGCCAAGCGCAAGGGGCGCGGCGAGCCCATCGTCTCGTGCGCGGGGCTGCGCGCGTGTCAAAATGAGACGGCACGTGCTCCAATTTGCGACGTGGTGCGCGTGCGCACGTGCGCTCAGCGAGACTCATCGGCTTCGGCGGCGAAGTAACCTACGGCAAGGGCCTCAACCACGGCGGCGCCAACGGCGACACCAAAGAGCGCGAGCGACACGTTGGCACGCTGACGGTAGGTTTCCTGACTGCGGTCGAGCCCTCCCGCACGCGCCGAGAGAAACAGGTCGCGGTGGTAGAGGTAGCTGCCGAGCAAGCTCGCCTGGATCGCGGCATAGACAGCCCCCGCGACGGGACGATGCTGTACGAGCTGCGCACCCCCGAACGGAAGTAGGTAGCCGAGCTCGAAGCGCGCGTAGCCCAGCCCACTGGCGGCGGCGTCCACGTTCGCGACCTCGCGCCCGTCGGCGTCAGTCGTTCGCTCCGTTGTCTCGATGCTTTCGGAGTGGACCGCAAGCTCGCGAAAATAGCCGGCCACACGGAGGGCGCCGATGCCGTGGGCCGTGTCTGCGCCGACGCGACGAGCCAGGCGCGCGAGGAGATCGGGACAGTCTTGCGCGCACGCGAGCACAACCGCATCGCGCTGCACGGATAGGCGTTGATCCAACCCTGCGTCGATACGCACGGACTGTCGCTCCTTGCCCACCACGACGTCATAGGGGCGCGACGAGCCGTCGTCCCATTGCAGCCAGAGCCGATAGGTGCCCGGCACGAGGCTCACCGTCAGCGCTCCGTCCGTGTGTCCGAGTGCTGCGCCCCACGCGAATAGGTTACCGCCGCGGTCCGCAACGATAGTCAGGTTTGTGCGGGCGACGCTTTGCAGGGCGTGCAGCCGACGCGCGAGAAGGTCACGAAACTGCGGCGGGTAGCGCTTCTCGTCGGGAAGCCGGTCGCCGTGCAGAAACAGCGCGCGCTCGAGGGCGCTTTGCGCGGCATTGGCGTCACCCGCAGCAAGGAGCGCCGCGGCCTCGTCGAACGCAGCACTCGCGGTGGCTTGGCGAAGCACAACGCTCGGTCGCACAGCGCGGGACAAGAGCGAGCCGATTTGCTGACGCATGGCTCGCGCACCTGCCGTGTCAAAATAGGCTTCTCGCTGGCGCGCATCCGCCAACATGCGCATCACGGCGTCATCATCGATGTCTCGTTCCGTCGTCGGCCCGCCTAGAAGCTGCGACAGCGCCCGCGCGGCGATGACTTTGTCGCCAGCGTCAGAACGACGCTGCGCCAGCGTCGTCGTCACCGTGGCAGTGAGCGGCGAGGCGTCCAAGGCGATGATTGCCGTCGTGCCCGAGGCTTGCATCGCCCCGATGAGTGGTAACAGCACTGCAATGTGCATCACATGGCCTCGAACGATCGTATCTTAGCTGCGGTCGACTCGTCTACGGCACCTCATCCGCGCCGGCATCCGGCGTCGCGTCGCGGGTCTCGCCGTCGAAGTCGGTGGTAACAGGAGGCGTGAGCGCCATGTCGGCATCGATGCAGGCGTTGTCAGCTTGCGTCGTACCGGTGAGATGCAAGTCGTAGCTCGTGGCGCGATTGGCGTGCAGCGCCAGGCCGCAGGCGGGTGGGTCGGCGGGCGCATAGAGCTCGACGGCGGGCGATGCAACCACTCCACTCATCGTGTCGGATTCAACCCAAGTTCCCAGGTGGCGTTGGGCGACGTTGGGGGTGAGCGAGAGGGCGGTGTCGTTCGAAATGGACAACGGTGACCCCGTTACGTCGTACAAGTGCACGGTGTTGTGGGCGGCATCGGCGGACAGGATGCGACTCGATGATGTTATGGCCATGCCCGATACTTCGCTGCCGGTCGGATACGCTCCCGCTGCCGTCACGTACAACTCATTGGTCCCAGTGAAGTAGGAGTAGATCTCTAGGTCACCATTTGCACACGCAACAACCATTTCGGCCTGATTTGATGTGCCTGCATCCAAGGAGCCAACGGCGGCGGACACCGCGTTGCCTGAGCAGGCAGGCCCATTCACGACAACAGGAGATCCCAGGCCTCCCTGCGCATTCAGGTTGCGCCAAACCCTCAGCGTAGCGCCGATGATGCTAACGACATCCTGCCTTGTAGTGGCGCCAGCGACGTCTACGAAGTCCGTACCGAAAAGCTGCTGAACCTCCGGGAACGGCGAGCTCAAACCAAGCGCCGTCGCCAAATCGAGACTCACCGTCGCGCCACTGGCCCCCACGCCCCACAGGTGCAACTGGAAGGCGTCGTCGAGGAGGATGAAGTTCGTTGGATCCAGACCTCGGCCAATGTAGAGCGGCGCCGCGACAAGCGTCGCACCGCCACCGACCGTCGGCACCCACGCCGCAGGTGCCCCGTAGCTCCCCACCCCGTCCGGCATCATGCGCCACAGCGCCTTCGTGCCGGTGCCGTCTTCGGCGAGGATGATGATCTCGCTCTCGTTGTTCTTGTCCGGCTCGGTGTCGGCGAGCACGAGCTGGGTCGGTGTCACCGTCGCGCCGCTCGCAGTCACCGTGGAGTAGGCATCGACGCTTTGCAGGTAGCCGCGACCCGCTGAGGAGCGCCCCACCGAGACACTGTCCTCGGTGGCCACGAGCAGGGCGCGGTCGTAGCGCGTGCTGTCGTCGCCCGCCCACGACGCGACAATGCGCTGACCGATTTGGAACGACCCGGGAATGGTCAAGTAGGTGACACCGGCGTCCGGCTCCACGTAGGCGACCTCGCCTGTATTCGGCAGCACGACGTAGAAGAAGTCGGTCAGTACTGCGTTGCCGATGGCACCACTGATTTCAGCCTTGGTGCCGATCATCGGCGTCGTCGGTTGTGGACCGGGGATGTCTTGGTCGAACTGCGCGATGTTGCCCGTGGCCGCGGCGACAAAGCTCCGGTCCTTGATGTTGTCGAAGACAAAGCGCCGCCCCTGGGCAAAGCCGCCATCGAGCAGGTTGTTCTCAAAGAGGCCGCTTGCGGCCTGCGCACCATCGACGGCCGGGTCTTGACCGATGAGCCGTACCGCCGCGCTCGTGAGTCCGTCCGCGCCATCGCCGCCGCCGTGGATGGTGTTGTGCCGCACCGCGGGCCACGCGGCTTCGAGCGTCGAGGGCTCGAGCTGCAAGCCAACGCTGTAAGGCGTACGGCCGCCGAAGATGAAGTTGTTGTCGATGTAGGAGTGTGCCAGACCGCTGACGCTGAGGCCGACGCTCAGCGGCGCGCCGCGGCGGACGATGATCTCGTTGCGCGCAAAGCTCGACTCGGCGCCGACATCGGGGTTGGTGCTGTCGACGACTGTTGCGCCGACGAGGATCACCCCCTCGACCGTTGGCGCATCGGCGCCGACATCGAAGCGATTGCCTTCGACCGTGGCGCTCTCGTGCTTCTCAAGATTAAAGCCGACGGTAAAGAAATCGTGGCCGGCGACGCGAATCTCATTGTCCTGCATCGTCGCGTCGAGGGTGTTGCCAAGATAGAGGCCCACCGCACCGCTCGGAAACTCCGGGATGGTGCGCCGGTTGAGCTGCTCGCAGAGCCCGTCGGTGGTGCCGGTGCCGAGCGTGAGGACGTTGCTGGCGAGCGTGACGCCAGCCGGGCGCGTTGGCGAGCCGCCGATGATGCCCGCGGCAGCGAGGGTGAAGTTGTCACCGATGGTCACCGAGTTGCCAGAGATGTTGCTCGTGATGTTGTCACTGTCGGTCTGCACGTAGAGTCCGGCGCCCAGGCACACGAGCAGTCCCGCCTGCTCCGCCGCGCCGCTGAGCGTCACCGCGTTGCCGTCGAAGGTCGGGGTGTTGGTGGCGGTGGCATTGGGCATGGCGAGTGCGGTAAGCGCCGCCGGGCAGCCGCCGGGCCAGTCGTAACAGACGCAGTCCCAGGTGGCGGCGTTGCAGGTCTTGTACGCGAGACCGTACATGACGCGGGTGTTAAAGCCGGCGAGTGAGACGTCGGAGCCATCAACGACCGGTGCCCCTTCCATGAAGGCGGCGGCGTAAAGATGCGGCGCGGCGCCACCGGCGATATAAGCGTCTTGCAGCGTGACGTTGCTGCGCAGGCCGAGCACACCGATGGCGACGTAATTTGTCGGCGCGTTGAGTAACAGGCGACCGCGCACGATGTCGGGGCCGACTCGCTCCCCAGTGATCACCGGGGAGCCGCCGCGCGAGAGTACGCCGATGAAGTAGTCGGGGTAGTCGAACTCGACGAGCGGTGCGGCCCGCACGTTGCTTCGCGTGAGCGCAGGCGAGCCGCCGTTGTTGTGCACAGCGACGGCAATGCAGCCAGCGCACGAGGGCGATTGGATGAGCACGTCCTCGATCATCGGCGAGGCATTGGTGATGAGCAGCGTCTGCTCGAGCGCCGCCGGGCTGGCGACATTCGAGCTCAGCATGAGATTGCGCAGCGTCGCGGCGGCGGTGATGAGATGGCCACCCGAGACGGTGCAAGACACTTCCGTGTCGTCGCTCGCGGCATCGTAGGCCCAGGTGTCTTCGTCGAAGCCGCCGATGACCAGAGCCTCGTCGGTGAGATTGAGGCACTCGCTGTAGGCCGTGCCCTCGCCGTTGGCGACGAGCAGCGGCACCGTGACCGTGGCACGGGCGGCAAGGCCCGCCACGATGGTGAGACACGGGCGCGTGAGCGTGCCACAGCCGGCCTCTTCGTCGCCGAGCTTTGACACATAGATCACGTCCCCAGCGACGGGCACATCGATGACGTTCACGTAAACGGTGCGCGGGGCGCTATCGACGTAGCCGTCGTTGGCCATGATCTCGAAAGCGAAGCCGCCGACCATCGTGGGGGTGGCGAGCAAGGTGGCGTCGGCAAGCGGCGTGGCAAGCAGCGTCTCCGGTCCGTCCTGCTGCGTCCATTGGAAGGTGAGCGCGTCACCTTCGGCGTCGCTCGCCACAGCGGTGAGCGTCAGCGTGTCGCCCAGCGCGAGCACTTGCGTCGCAGTGGCAACAAGCTCGGGGGCGCTGTTGATGATGCAACCACCCTGGTAGCAACGAAAGCCGTCCGGGCAGGTCGCATCGCGCGAGCAGAGCAGCGACTGGCCGTTGAGCTGTGGCTCGGATTTGCAGGCGGTGAACGTGAGCACTGCGACAAGTAACCGGGGGACGATTGACCGTGTGCGCATGCCGGGAAATCTACCCCAGGTGCGCGCGCGCCGCCACGCAGACGTGCGCGACTTGTCGCTCAGCGGCGATCGCTTGCGGGCGCGGGCAAGAGCGCGGCACCCTCCTCGCCGAGGTGCGGGTCGAGACTGAGCACGGTGTCGATCTGCTCGCTACGCAACAGCTCGAGGCTCACGCAGTCGACGAGACTCAGCTGACGGCGGTCTTCTCGGGTGAGCCGCGCGATCGCCCTGCTGTGCAACACCTCGTCGACCCAACGCACGTCGAGCAGGGGGACGAATGCGCGGTGCAGGTCGCGCACCGGCGCGAGGCCAATGCGGTGCTGCAAGAGGGCGATCGTTTCGACAAGCACGTACGAGCTCGTGCAAAGGTCGCTACCCTTCTCGACAAGCGTACGAAACGCCGTCGTGACCTCGCGGTGGCGCTGCTCCGTAGCGACGAGAAGCGCGTAGAACCCTGACGTGTCGACGAAGGTTTTCACCGAGCGAACGCGCGGCCAAGATGAAGGTCATGGTTAGCAGCAACGTCGTCGCGACCTTCCGGATCGACATGCGCGCCACACACGGCCAGGGCCGCGCGCAGTTGCTCGGATCGGCTCGGGGTGACGTCGTCCTTGGCGAGGCGCTCGTCGACGCAGCGCCGCACGGCCTCCGCGACCGATATGCCCAGTCGATCCGCCCAGGCGCGCAGGCGTGCGTGCTGCGACTCGGTGAGCTGGATTTGTGAGCGCACCATGATGGTATGGTAATGCCATCATGATGCAACAGCAAGCGGCGACGCCGGGTGCAGATCCGTAAAATCGGGCTGAACAGAGCCGCGTCCCTGAGGAGCCGCCGCACAACTGTAGTCAAGCGCGGCCTTCGAGACGGCTTGCTGCGCAAGCCTCCTCAGGCACGCGGTTCGGGCGGCGGCGTCTCGAAGGGCGCGGCGGTGGGAGCAACCCGACGGCCGGGAACCACATCCGGCGACGCCTCACCGCTGACTCGGTGTCACGACCGCAATGTCGCTCGGCGCGAGGGCCGTGAAGTCGCTCGCGTTGAGCGTCAGAATGGCCGTCGCGCGGGCACGGCGCGCGCAGGCCAGGATATGCGCGTCGTAGGTGCGGCCTCCTGCGATTCCGGACGTGCTCCAGGTCTCGAGGCTCGACCACACCGCGTTGTCTTCCATGCTCGCGAGTGACACCTGGGCGCGCAACGACGCGAGAGTGCTGTTGGCGTCAGCCGGGCTCAGGCGATGGGGCGCGGGTAGACGCGTCATCACCGAGTAGGCTTCGATCAGCGCGGGTACGGGCACGATCACCGCAGGGGCCGCGCCGAGTGCCTGATTGACCGCTGCAAAGCAGGAAGCGTGGGCCTCGTGCCATTCGAGCAGCGCCGCGACGATGACGCTCGTGTCGAGGGCAATCACCTCAGCGCTCGCGCACGCGCTGCTGCGTCTGCCGTACGGTACCAGTTGTGAGCGCCTCTGACGTATCGCGTGCCCGGGCGATCTTCATGCGGCCCTTTTTGACCACGGCCACGGCGCGTGGCGCCGGCGCGATCTCGATGTGCCCATCACGAAAGATGACTTCCACCGGCGAATCGGCACGCAGCGCCGCCTGGTCACGAATGGTCTTGGGGATCACCAAACGCCCAGCCGCATCAATGGTAGTTTGCATACCATAAAACTACCAATTCAGCGCGCAAGGGGCAATCATGAACCTACCCGGTGAGCTCGCGCTGATGCTGCAAGATGAGCTGTGCGAGCGACGTCTCGGCACGCGCACACGCGACCTTGAGCTGCTCGCTCTCGGCGACGTGCTCATGCACCTCGTAGTAGCATTTCACCTTGGGCTCGGTGCCCGAGGGACGCACGACCACCCGCGCGTCGTCCTCGAGCAAGTAGACGAGCACATCGCTCTTCGGCAGCGTCAGGGCTTCGGTGCGCCCGTCGGCGTATGTGCGCTCGCTGGCGATGACATCGGTGACGGCGGCAACTCTACGACCGGCGATCATCTTCGGTGTGCTCATGCGCAGCTTGGCACCGATACCCGGCGCCTCGGTATCCGGGGGCAACGGGATCGAGCGCTGCGCCGTAAGGTACAGACCGTGACGACGGTAAATGGCCTCGAGCCGGTCGAGCAAGGTCTCGCCGCGATTGGCGCAGTGCGCCGCAAGCTCGCACAGGGCGACGAGGGCGCTGATGCCGTCTTTGTCGCGCACGAGCCCGCCGATGGCGTAGCCGAGCGCTTCCTCGTAGCCAAAGAGAAATCGATCA
>CAYHNK010000001.1:47020-72851 GCA_964357695.1 uncultured Bdellovibrionales bacterium
GTGCCTCACGGCGAAAGCCCGCCTCGGCGATCCACTTGAGCCCGGTGAGGGTTTCCTCGTAGGCGACACCCTCGGCAGCAGCGATGACCCCGAGCAAGCGGGAGGAGACGATGGTGCTCGCGACCACAGCTCGTCGCGGCGCTTTCGCGAGGCGATCGGCGCCGAGCAGCACCCCCAACTGATCACCGGTGAGCACCCGATAGTCTCCGGGCGCTCGCCGCACCGCGGCGCACAAGCGGTCCGCATCCGGGTCGTTGGCGACAGCGAGCACGGCATCCACCTCGCGGGCCAGCGCCAGCACCGCGTCCATGGCGCCCGGCTCCTCGGGGTTGGGAAAGCTCACCGTGGGAAAGTCCCCGTCGGGCTCGCGCTGGCTGGCGACGGTGTGCACGCTCGCAAAGCCCGCTTGCGCAAGGGCCCGCTCCGCAATCACCGCACCGACGCCGTGCAGCGGCGTGTAGGCGATGCGCATCCCCGCGCGACGCTTGCCCTTCTTGTGAATGGACAGACTCGCCACGCCGTCGAGATAGGCCTCGATCATCGCGTCACCGAGAGCCTCGATGAGCCCGCGCCGGCGCGCCTCGTCGGGATTGAGCCACGGGATCTCGGTCTCGGCCGCGAGCACGATGGCGCTGGCGATACCCCGATCGTGGGGCGCGATGATCTGCGCGCCGTGTTGCCAATAAACCTTGTAGCCGTTGTAGGCCGGGGGGTTGTGGCTGGCCGTCACCATGACGCCAGCGGCGGCGCCGAGCTTGCGCACGGCGAAAGCAACGAGCGGGGTCGGCACCAGACGGTCGTAGAGATGAACGCGCAGGCCGAGTGCCGCCAGCACCGCGGCAGCGTCTTCGGCAAACGTCTTCGAGCCGTGCCGACCATCGTAGCCGATGACCACCCCACGCTTGCGGGCGTCCTCGATCTGCTCTTGCAGATAGCTCCCGAGCCCGGCCGTCGTCTCGCGCACGACGAGACGATTCATACACATGGGCCCGGCGCCGAGCACGCCACGCAGGCCGGCGGTGCCAAACTCCAGGCGACCGCGAAAGCGTTGCGCGATCTCCGCTGTGTCGTTGCGCGCCACCAGCTCGCCGAGCTCCTTGCGGGTTGCGGGGTCAGGATCGCGCTCTAGCCAGCGTTGGATCTGCTCATCCATAAACCGCACTATTGCCCAACCGCCCCGCGAATGCTAATCCGCCGGGGCTGTGAGTAGCGGCAACACCCAGTTGGCCATTCGCGTCCGTGACGTTTCCAAGCGCTACGGTCGTCGATGGGCGCTTGCAAGACTCAGCGTCGACATCCCGCAGGGTAGCGCCGTGCTGCTCACCGGGGAGAACGGCGCCGGCAAGACGACGCTGTTGCGTATCCTCGGCACCGCCATGCGTCCTACCTACGGCACCATCGACCTCTTTGGCGCGCCGGTCGGCGACGATCTCGAGCGCGTGCGCCCTCGGCTGAGTCTGATGACGCATGCGAGCTATCTCTACGAAGATCTGTCGGCCCACGAAAACCTGCGCATGGTGCAAAGACTCACGGCCAGTGCTGATCGTGCCGCGCGGGAAGCCGCGCTCGAGCGCGTGGGTCTGACACCCCATGCCCATCGACCCGTGCGCACCTACTCGGCCGGCATGAAGCGACGGCTGTGTCTGGCGCGCATGATCTTGCGACAACCCGATCTCATCTTGCTCGACGAGCCGTTCGGGCAGCTCGACCCCCGCGGCGTGACACTCATGGAGGACGTCATCCGCGAGCAGCACCGCGCCGGCCGCACGCTGATTATCGCCACGCACGACGTCGACCGCGGTCTGGCGCTGTGCGATTTGCACCTCGAGCTTTCCGCGGGTCGCCAGATGCGCGCGCCGCAACCGATTGCCGCATGAACAACGCCGCCGAGAACACCGCCGCCAGCATGTCGGTTGCACGCACCCCGTCGACGACGACCGAGCGTGAGCGACCGCGCCTGGGTCTCTTGCGCGCCACCTTCGGCATTATCGCCAAGGACTTCTTGCTCGAATGGCGCGGGCGAGCGCGCATCAACGCCACCATCTTCTTCGCCGTGCTCACGCTGCTCCTGTTTAGCTTCGCCGTCGGGCCGCATCACGCCATCCTCGAGCAGAACGCGCCCGGCTACCTCTGGCTCGCCATCATGCTGGCGAGCGTCATGTCGCTCGGCGAATCGCAGCGCGTCGAGGCGGAGAACGCGGCACTCGAGGGTCTGCGACTGCTCGCGCTCGATCCGCGCGCCATCTACCTTGGCAAGTCGATCGTCAACATGCTCTTTCTGATGGCCCTCGCGCTCGTGCTCGTGCCGGTGTCGATCGCGCTCTATGGCACGACCATTCGCGCCGGCATGGGCCCGCTGTTCTCGACGTTGCTGCTCGGCACCGCGGCGATTAGCGCCCCCGGAACCCTGTATGCCGCCATCGCCGTGCAAGCGCGCGCACGCGACGTGCTCTTGCCACTCCTGCTCTTCCCCATTCTCATTCCGGGCCTCTTGGCGGCGGTCAAAGCGACCTCGCTCGTGCTCACCGGCGATCCGATGGGCGAGCTCGTGAGCTGGACCATGCTGCTCGGCGCCTTCAACGTAGTGTATTGGATCCTGTGCGGCCTGCTCTTTGGCCGCGTCATCGAGGAGTAAGCTCCATGCGACGCGTGTTGGATTTCGGGCTGCCGGCGATGGCCTTCGGCCTGCTCATCATCGGCGGTGTTGTCGGCCTCGCCATCGCTCCCCCCGAGCGGGACATGGGCGACGTCTATCGCATCATCTACGTGCACGTGCCCGCGGCGTGGGTGGCGCTCATCGCCTACACGACGACGCTCGTCGCGAGTCTCGTCTATCTCTTTAAGTCGAGCTGGGCCGCGGATGCCATTGCTGAATCGAGTGCCGAGGTCGGCGTCGTGCTCAACGGCATGCTGCTCATCACCGGCTCCATCTGGGGTCGGCCGACGTGGGGCGTCTGGTGGACGTGGGACCCGCGCCTGACCACCGCGGCGATCATGTTCTTCGCTTTTGTCGGCTATCTGGCGCTGCGCCGCTTTGTCGATGCGCCGGAGAAGCGCGCGACCTGGGCGTCGGTCGTCGCGATCATCGTCTACGTCGATATCCCTATCGTGTGGTTCTCGGTACGGTGGTGGAACTCTTTGCATCAGCTGCAATCGAGCCCCAATACCATTCCAGACCCGATGATGAAGCTCGCGCTGCGCCTGAACGCCTTCGCGCTGCTCTTTTTCTTCCTCTGGTTTACACGCCAGCGCTACCGCATCGCCCGCACACGTCAGCGGGTCGAGCTCATGGAACCACCGGCTCTCGCGCCGGCGATGGGAGGGACGCCATGACCCAAGGTGTCATCGAAGGCGGCTGGGAATATGTGTGGGCGGCGTACGCCGTGACCTGGACAGCGCTCGTCGGCTACACACTATATCTCTGGCGCCAACGTCGTCTCGCCGATGACGAGCTGCGCGCCACCGGGGAGGATGAACGTTCATGAGCTCGAAAGTCAAAAAGCGTCTGGTCGCCGTCGGTGCCATCGCCGTCGCGGCGGGGGCGCTCTCGGTCGTTGCCTTTGGCGGCATCGAGAAGAATCTCGTCTACTACTGGGATCCTGCGCAGCTCTTGGAAAAGTCAGCGTCCGCCCAGGGGGCGACCATTCGGCTTGGCGGCATGGTGCAAAGTGGCACGGTGCACTGGGACCCGGCGACGCTCGATCTGAGCTTTGTCGTCGGCATGCAGCCCGATCCAGGCGGCCCGGCCGTCACCGTGCAATCGAAGGGCGCACCGCCGCAGATGTTCCGTGAGGGTCAGGGCGTGGTCGTCGAAGGGCGCTACGATGGCAAGCTCTTTCACTCCGATCGCGTCCTCGTCAAGCACTCGAACGAGTACCATCCGCCCGAGGACGGTGAGCAGGCGCGCGAGATGTACAAGACGCTCGTAACGAGCGAGAACTAAGCCAGCCGAGCAGCACGACGACGGCCCACAGCGGCGCCCCGTGTGTGCCCGAACAGTCGCAACCGTCACCGACGCGGCGATCGTAGAACGTCACGACGTCCATGAGCAGCCAACCGTCGGGATCGATGTCGACGCCGGTCACGCGACCCGCCACCGTGATGCTGGGCGGGTCGAAGCCCTCGGGTCGTAGCCACAACCGCTCGGTGACCAACCCCGCGTCGGTGACGAAACGCACGTCGACGGGCAGGGTGAATTGCGTGCCGTGCTGGAGCTGCATCGCGTCGAACGTCACCGTGCTGTCGTTGCTCGTGTGCACCGTGCGCCAGGTGACGCCGAGTGCCGGCATGCCCGCCGCGTAAACCCATTCATCGAAGAACCACTCGAGCGACGCGCCGTAGACCGTCTCCGCTGCCTGCTGCAACGCCGCGGTGGTGACGTTGCCGTAGGCGTGCTCGATGGCATACGCGCGCAACATGGCGAAGAACGCCTCGTCCCCGAGCACAAAGCGCAGCATGTGCAAAACGAGCGCGCCCTTGTCGTAGACCGTGCTGCCAAAGAGATCGTCGGGGGCAACGAGGGTCGAGGCGTCGGTGCCACCCGGATGCACGCTCAGGTAGTAGCGTCGGATCCCTTCGACGTAGGCGGCGAGCGCCGCGGCGGGATCGTGCTCGTCGATGAGACCGGCACGCGCGGCCCACTCCCAAAAGAGCGCCTCGCTGTAGCTCGCAAAGCCCTCGTTGAGCCAGATGTCGTCCCAGCTCTCCGGGGTGACGAAATCCCCCCACCATTGGTGCGCCAGCTCGTGCGACACAAAGAAGTTGCGCAGACCACTACCACCGACGTCGAGGGTCACCGGGCCCATCGTCGTGATCTCTTGGTGCTCCATGCCACCGTTGAGCGGCGCCTCGATCATGCCGTAGCGGCCAAAGGGATAGGGGCCAAAAAGCTCGGCAAAGGCCTGCATCATGGGCCCGGACCCGCTCCAGCCGGCGGCGGCGCGACCGCGGTCCTCGGGATAGGCATAGAAAAACAGCGGCACGCCGTCGGCCTCATCCTCCCAAGTGTCATAGACGCGCGCGGTGAGCGCTATGAGGTAGGTGGCAATCGGTGCGCTCTCTTCCCACGTCGTGCTGCGCGTGCCGTCGCCGTGATCCATGGGCGTGCCGAGGAGCACACCGTTTGAGACCGCGGTCATGGCGATGGGCAGGCGCGCCGTCATGGTCATCGTCGCCTTGTCGGCTGGGTCGTCGACACACGGCAGCCAGGTGCGCGCCCCCACGGGCTCATTGATGCTCCAGACGATGGTCGGCGTGATGGTGATGCCCGTGTCGTACGAGGCGCGACCCGGCGTGCCGCCGTAGGCAATCGCGAGCGCCGGCTCGGCGCCGGCACCGAGCGCCGTGGGGAGCTCGATGTGAAGCACCTCGCCCACGTGCGTGAACGTGGCGAGCGTACCATCGACGCGCACCTCATCGACGGCCATGGCCTCGTCGAGATCGAGGGTCACAGCGGTGAGACCGGCCACGCGCACACGCAAGCGTACCTGCGCCACGCCGGAGAGCGTTCCCGCGGCGGTATCGAAGGCGAGGGCAAAGTCGTAGTGCAGCACATCGATGGGCGCGCTGGCCGAGAGCTGCGCACTCACACGTGACCGCTCAAACACCCGGGCGTCGTGGCGTTGCCCCTCGACGCGCTCGAGCAGCGCCCGGTCGGCGGGGGCAAACGGTGGCGCGAGACTGAGCAGGCACGCGATGGCAACGACTGACAGCACGCTGGCAGTGTAGCGGATGTGGCGCTCAGGCGCGATGTGGTGTACATACTTCCGACACGGCGATATTGCGAAGCAGTTTTGAATTCGCCAACAGATCCGTCGTCCAAGCCGGAACAGGAGTCACTGACCATGCGCACACTGACGTCGATGTTTGCCCTCTTGCTCGCCACCAGCACTTTCGCCACACGAGCCCAGGCCCAAAGCCAGTGGTTCGACGGCGGCTTCGATTTCGCCCCCGGCCTCGCCTGCATCACCTGGAATCCAGAGACCGCGGTGACGAGCTACGCCGGCTACTGGGGCACCATGGACACCTCGTTCCCACGCACCGGCGACATCAGCTACGTGCACGCGGTGTCGGCAGTCGTCGGTAACCCGTGCGCCGGTGGCGAGGTCATCGACTTCAACTTCCAGCTACCGCCAGGCGCGGAGCTCGCCATCAGCGCGCAGAACCCGGTCGTCTGCCAGTCGACGCGCCTCTCGGACGGCACGGTGGTCACGAGTGACCCGAACATCCACTGCTTACAGACGCCAGGCGCCGGCACCTACGGCGGTCTCGATTTCGGCTACGCCATCGTGCCGAGCGGCTGGGCCTTCGAGATCCGCGTGCCCGTGCAACTCAATCGCGCGCTCTTGGGCATGGCTGGGCCCGCCACCGACAAGTTGAAGGTGGGCGTCAACACGAGCAGCGACTACCGCGTCGTCGAAGCGTGGGTGACCGCGCCATATCGCGCCCTCGTCAACTACCCGGCGCCGAGCGCGCAACACCTGACGTCGGGCACGATCTACGCCAACGCCTACCGCCTGACCGCCAGCGTCTTCAACTTCTACAAGGCGGGTCTGGTGGAGTTCGAGATGGGCAGCGACCCGGGGGTCTACAACCCGCCAGCGGGCGACGGCGTCATCTACTCGTACAGCCTCCCCGATACGAGCAGCAGCTACGAGGTGTGGACTGACGTGCAGTTCGACTCCAGCGGCTACACTGGCAACGTCTACTGGCGCGCGCGTTACACGCCGTCCGGCGGCGCCACCTACTACGGCCCCGAGCAACACTTCGTCGCCAACGGCGGCAATCCGGCTGCGTATGCGCTGACGGTGAGCAAGTCCGGCGCCGGCGCTGGCTCGGTGACCAGCGATCCAGTCGGTCTGTCGTGCGGCGCCACCTGCAGCCAGAGCTACACCGCGGGCACGCTGGTGACGCTGGCGGCCGCGGCCGACCCGGGCTCGACGTTTGCGGGCTGGAGTGGCGGTGGCTGCTCAGGCACCGGCAACTGCGCCATCTCGATGAGCGCTGCACAGTCGGTGACCGCGACGTTCGCCATCGCCGCAACGCCCATGTGGGGTAGTCTCGACGTCACCGTCGATGGCCTACCCGCCGGCAACATCGGCACTGTCGAGGTCACCGGGCCGGGCGGCTACACGCAAACCTTCTCGCTCATGAGCGGCACGGGACAGTCGCTCTCCGACGTCACCCCGGGTCAGTACGTCGGCGTCGCCGCAGACGTGACGGTGGGCAGCGACACCTACATCGCCAATCCTCGCACCATCAGCACCGGCGTGCTCGGCGGCGGCCGTGGTGTCATCGCGGCGCAATACGCGCTCGGTCGCGTCCTCGCGGTCAACGCCGACCCGCTCGGCGCGGGCACCGGCTCGATCGTCTCGAGCCCCTCCGGTATCGATTGCGGCGCGAGCTGCAGCGCGCACTTTGCCGACGGCGCCGTGGTGACCCTCACCGCCGTGCCCGACATCGGCTTCACGATCGCAGGCTGGAGTGTCCCCGGCTGCCTTGGCACCAACACCTGCGAGGTCACGATGACCGCCGACCAAGTCGTCACCGCCACCTTCGGGGGCGCGCCCGCGGGCACCTCCCCCCTCGTCGTGACGATGAGCGGCACCGGCACAGGCAACGTCACAAGCGCTCCCGCCGGCATCGACTGCGGCGCCGTCTGCAATGCTAACTTCGCGGACGGCACGACGGTCACGCTCACCGCCACGCCCAACGCGGACTCGGAGTTTGCGGGCTGGAGCGGCGGCGGCTGCTCTGGCACCGGCACCTGCATCGTGACGGTCAACGCTCTCACCACGGTCAACGCCGAGCTCAACCTGCCCGGTACCGGAGGCACGACGACACCGCACAAGCGCAAGAGTGACGGCGGCTGCAACCAGAGCGGCAGCACGCTGGGAGGCCTACTCGGCCTGCTTGGCGCGATGGCCCTGCTCGGCCGCCGGCGCAAGGCAGCGTAGGCGTCCGCGGCGCGGCTTGTCCGTCGATTGGTGCACGATGCGGAGTGTGGCATCCTCTGGAAATGCGCGCCCGCGTCCGCCGATGGCACTTCGCCCTGCTCCTTGCTGGCGCATCGCTGCCCGTGGACGGCTGCACAGGGCGCACGGCCTGGTCAAGCCAACAGTGCGGCAACCGCGTGCGCGAAGCCAGCGAAGCCTGTGATGACGGCAATCGCCGAAGCGGCGACGGTTGCTCGCCAGCGTGCGTCGTCGAGCCAAGCTTTGCCTGCTGGGGCCAGCCCTCGACGTGCACCAGGTTGTGTCAGAACAGCCCCGAGTGTGACGACGGGTTGTTCTGCAACGGCGCGGACGCCTGTGTCGCCGGGGTGTGCACCCACGCGGGCGATCCGTGCGTAGGCGGCCCAGAATGCGCAAGTGCCTGCGATGAAACGAGCGACACGTGCAACGTACCGCTCGCTACGCCCTGCACCGCGGACGCCAACGTCTGCACCGCTGACGTCTGTGATGGCAACGGTTCGTGCACGCATCCGAATAACAGCGCCGCGTGTGACGATGGGCTATTCTGCAACGGTGTGGACACGTGCGCCGGTGGGGTGTGCACCCACGCGGGCGACCCGTGCGGGCCAAGCCTTTGCGATGAGGTTGGCGATACCTGTGCGGCCCAAGCCGGCTTCGTCAGCATCGTCGCCGGCGGCCAGCACACCTGCGGCCTGACAGGTGCTGGCGTGGGCTACTGCTGGGGCGACGATTCGAGCGGTGCACTCGGCAACGGCGGCGGCGCACTCGACACACAGAGCCCCTCGGCCGTGGACCTCTCGGTCATCCCCGGCAGCAAGGCGTTTGCGCAGCTGACCACCGGTTGGAACCACACCTGCGGCCTGACCACTGACAGCGTCGCCTACTGCTGGGGCAACGATATCACCGGCCAGCTTGGTGACGGCGGCGGCGCACTCGACACACAGAGCCCCTCGGCCGTGGACACGTCGGTCATCCCCGGCAGCAAGACGTTTGCGCAGTTGACCGCCGGATACTACCACACCTGCGGCCTGACCACTGACAGCGTCGCCTACTGCTGGGGATCCGACGGCAACGGCGAGCTCGGCAATGGCGGCACCTCACTCAGCAAGCAGAGCCCGTCGGCTGTGGACACCTCGGTCATCCCCGGCAGCAAGGTGTTCGTGCAATTGATTGCGGGTGGGGCTCACACCTGCGGCGTGACGGCTGACGGCGTGCCCCACTGTTGGGGGTACGACTACGACGGCGAGCTCGGCAACGGCGGGGCCGCACTCGACATGCAGAGCCCGTCGGCCGTAGACACCTCGGCCATCCCCGGCGACAAGGCTTTCGTACAGTTGACCGGCGGGTTCTACGACAGTTGCGGGCTGACAGTCGATGGGGTCGCCTACTGCTGGGGTAGCGATAGCTTCGGCCAACTCGGCAACGGCGGCACCTCGCTCAGCACGCAGAGTCCGTCGGCCGTGGACATCGCGGTCATCTCCGGCAGCAAGGTGTTCGATCGCTTGACCGCGGGTTGGAGCCACAACTGCGGTCTCACCACGGACGGCGCAACCTACTGCTGGGGTTACGATGACGGCGGCCAGCTCGGCAACGGCGGGGCCGCGCTCAGCACGCAGAGCCCCTCCGCCGTGGACCTCTCGGTCATCCCCGGCAATAGGGTTTTCGTCGAGTTGAGCGGGGGCGCCTCCCATACCTGCGGTTTGACCGCTGATGGCGTGGCTCACTGCTGGGGAAGCGATAGCAACGGCAAGCTCGGCAACGGCGGGGCCGCACTCGACACACAGAGCCCATCGGCCGTGGACACGTCGGCGTTGTGATGGCGTGCCGCGCGTCAGCGAGACGCAGGCGTCGCCGTCGAACGAGGATGCAATAGCTACAGCTGCAAGCGCTTGGACACACCGAAGTTGAGAGCGCGCTCGCGGTAGTTGAGCCCGTACGTGTTGTTGGCCGCCGTGAAGGGGAGCGCAACGTATCGGGTGCACGTCATGGCGGCGTCTGCGGTGTGGCTGTCGTGGCTTGACAGCGACCGACCCCATCGCTACAGCCCTCGCCCATGGCCAAGTCAACTGCCGCCATCATTCTGGCCGCCGGTGAAGGCACGCGCATGCGCTCGGCACTGCCGAAAGTGCTGCATCCTGTCGGCGAGCTACCTCTCGTCGCGCACGTCGTGCGGCTTGCGCTCGCGCGCCGGTGCAATCCGATCGTCGTCGTTGTCAGCCCCCGAGGCGAGCGTGTGCGCGCCTGGCTCGAAGCGGCCTTCCCCAAGGCGCCGCTCGTCTTTGCCGTGCAACAAGAGCAGCTCGGCACGGGCGACGCGGTGACCACGGGCCTTGCCGCCATGCCAAAGCTCGAAGGTCAGGTGCTCATCTTGTACGGCGACGTGCCGCTCCTGACGGCCGAGACGCTCTCCCGCCTGGGGAAAGCGGCGCACAGCAAAGCACTCGCCTTTCTTTCCGCCGAGGTGCCCGATCCGACCGGCTACGGTCGCGTCGTGCGCGAGCGGGGTCAGGTGGCGCGCATTGTGGAGCACAAGGATGCGAGCACGCACGAGAAGCAGATCCGCGAGATCAACGTCGGCGTCTACCTCGCAACGAGCGAGCTGTTGCGTCGCACGCTCAAGGGCGTCGGACGCACGAACGCCCAGGGCGAAATCTATCTCACCGACATCGTCGCCATGGCCGCACGTGAAGGGGGCGCCGTTGGTCTGCGCGTCGTCGATCTCAACGAGGTGCGCGGCGTCAACACCCGCGCCGAGCTCGCCGAGGCTGATGCCATCGCGCGGGCACGTATCATCGCGCAGCACCAAGCCCGCGGCGTCACCTTCCTCGATCCACACGGGACGTTCGTCGGCGCCAACGTCACCCTCGGTCGCGACGTCTTGGTCGGCGTGGGCGTGCAGCTGCGCGGACACGTGAAGGTCGGCGACGGTGTGCACATCGAGGGTCCCACGGTGATTCAAGACAGCACCGTCGCCAAGGGTGCGCTCATCGAATCGTTCTGCCACCTCGAAGACGCCGCGGTTGGGGTCGGCGCCCGCGTCGGTCCGTTTGCGCGCCTGCGCCCCGGAACCGAGCTCGATGCCGAGGTGCGCGTGGGCAACTTCGTCGAGGTGAAGAAATCGCGACTGCGCAAGGGCGCCAAGGCCAACCACCTGGCCTACTTGGGCGATGCGGACATTGGCGTCGCAAGCAACATCGGCGCCGGCACCATCACCTGCAACTACGATGGCGGCCCCGTGAAGCATCGCACCGTCATCGGCGCCGAGGCCTTCGTCGGCTCCAACTCGACGCTCGTCGCGCCCCTGCGCATCGGTGCCCGCAGCTACGTGGCCGCGGGCTCCACCATGACCAAAGACGTGCCGCCGAACGCGCTCGCTTTCGGACGTGCTCGTCAGAGCAATCGTGAGGGGTATGCGGAGAAGCTGCGTGCGCGCAAGCGTCCGAGCCCGGAGAAGGGACGCTAGACCATGTGCGGCATCGTTGGATACGTCGGCTCGGCGCGCGCGTGCGACTTTGTCATCGAGGGTCTGCGTAAGCTCGAGTACCGCGGCTACGACTCGGCCGGCGTCGCCACGGTGCACGAAGGCAAGCTGCTCGTGCAGCGACGCAAGGGCAAGCTCGGCGCGCTCGTCGAGCTCCTGAGCCGCGAGCCGCTCGCTGGCAACGTCGCCATTGGCCACACGCGCTGGGCAACACACGGCAAGCCCTCGGACGAGAATGCGCACCCCCATCGCGTCGACGATGTCGTTGTCGTGCACAACGGTATCATCGAAAACTACATGGCGCTGCGCGAGGAGCTGACCGCGCGTGGGCGGCGCTTTGAGAGCGAGACCGACACCGAGATCATCGCCCACCTCGTCTCCCTCAGCAACGCCGCGACCCTCACCGAGCGCGTGCGCGAAGCGCTCACGAAGGTTCATGGTACCTACGCCATCGCCGTCATCTCCAGCCGCGAGCCCGAAACCATCGTCGTCGCCAAGAACGCCTCGCCGCTCGTGCTCGGCGTGTGCGACGGTGGCGGCATGATCGCCTCCGATATTCCGGCCTTGCTGAGCCACACCCGCGAGGTGGTCATCCTCGAAGAGGGTGACATCGCCACGGTGCAGCCGGGTCGTTACACAGTCACGAAGGTCGACGGCACACCCGTGTCGCGACCGCCACGCACCATCGACTGGTCGCCTGTCATGGCCGAAAAAGGTGGCCACAAGCATTTCATGCACAAGGAGATCTGCGAGCAGCCGCGCGCCATCGTCGACACCTTGCGCGGACGCATCAGCAGCGATGATACCGACGTGGTGCTGCCTGCCGAGATGCTCGAGCTCTGTGCCCGCACGAGCCGCATTCTCTTCTCCGCCTGCGGCACGAGCTGGCATGCGAGTCTCGTCGGCCGCCTCGCCTTCGAGGATTTGGCGCGCATCGGCTGCGAGGTGGAGGTGGCGAGCGAGCTGCGCTACCGCAATCCGCTCTTGGGTGAGGACACGCTGGTGCTCGCCGTCAGTCAATCGGGCGAGACGGCAGATACGCTCGCGTCCATCAAGGAAGCCAAGCGCAAGGGCTCACCCGTCCTATCGGTCGTCAACGTCCTCGACTCGTCCATCGCCCGCGAGAGCGACCACGTGCTCTACACCCACGCTGGGCCCGAAATCGGCGTCGCCTCGACGAAAGCCTTCGTCACGCAAATCGTCGCGCTCTATCTGCTCGCCATCGGCACAGCACGGCGCCGCGGTCTCAGTGACACACGAGCGCGTGAGCTGCTCCTCGGCCTGCGCCAAATTCCGCTCGAGGTCTCGTACATTCTTGAGCAAGAGCCCACAATCCTCGAGGTCGCCCGCAGCATTCTGCACGCGCGTTCGGCGCTCTTTTTGGGCCGTGGCTACGGACACCCGGTGGCGCTCGAGGGGGCACTCAAGCTCAAGGAAATTTCCTACATTCACGCCGAGGGCTACGCCGCCGGCGAGATGAAGCATGGTCCGATCGCCCTCATCGAAGAGGGCTTGCCGGTCGTCGTCGTCGCCACCGAGGGCCCGCTGTATGACAAGGTGCTCAGCAACATCCAGGAGGTGCGCGCCCGCGACGGCTACGTCATTGCCATCGCCAGCGAGGGCGACAAGCGCGTCGCCGCACTCGCCGAAAAAGTGATTTACGTGCCGCGGGTCGATCCGGTGCTTGTGCCGCTCGTCGCCACTGTCCCACTTCAGCTGCTCGCCTACCACGTCGCCGATCAACGTGGCACCGACGTCGATCAGCCGCGCAACTTGGCCAAAAGCGTCACCGTCGAGTAAACAGACCCATGGTGGCGGCGCTGCACGGAAACGTCAAAGGGACCTTGTTTGTCGACTACGTGCGCATGCTGCGCGCCCACAAGAACATCGACTGGAGCACGCACCTTCTTCCTGAAGATCTTGCGCATCTGCACGAGACGATCCGCCCGGGCGGCTGGTATCCGATGGCCACGTTTGAGCGTTTCGGGCTCGCGATTCTTGCGGAGATCGCGCAGGGCAACCTCGCGGCGGTGCGTGCCTTCGGTCGCGCGAGCATCGATGCGATGGCCAAGCTCACTTTGCGCAACCTCATCGTCGAAGGTGACCCGCGTGCGACGCTGATGCGCTTCAAAGTCTACCGCAGTGATTTCTTCGACTTCCCGGCGGTCGACATCTTGCAGCTCGTCGCCAAGCGCGCTCGGGTGCGTGTCGCCTACGGCATGAGTGCGGCGGCCGAAGAGGCCGCGTGCCACCAAACGATGGGATTCTTCGAGCGCATGGCTGAGCTTGCGGGTGCGCACAACTGTCAGGCGAGCTTTACCACCATGGCTTGGCGTGGAGACGACGCCACAGTGATTGAGCTCGGCTGGGAGTAGCGCACCGCCGTCGACTGCCGCTCAGAACGCCCGGTCGTACTGCAAGCCGACGAGGAAGGTCATGCGGTCGACCGGTGCCATTTCCTGTGCCGTGTAGTCTCCCTGCGCCGACGCCAGGGGACCGACCGCGTAGGGCGTCACATCCGCGAAGGCGTAGTTGCCACTAACGCGATAGGACCATGCCTCGATGCCTGGCACCGCACCGGTGAGTGTGAGTCTCAGCTCAGTCTGCGCCGGTGCCTTGGGCCAGGGCTCAAAATCGGAGAAGTCGACGCGCCGCGCGGCCACGTAGCGTCCCACGACGGCCACCGTAGGCAGACGCCCGCCCAGCTCATAGGACAGCCGCGCGTTGCCAAACAGCTCGGCGGCCACCGGCAGGCGCTGCGTCGTCTCGCCGTCATTGGCGCGCGTGTGCGCAACCGTGACCGTGGCCACGTAGCGCAGGCGACGCTCGAGCAGCGCGCCGCTGATCGCCGCGTTGCCGCCGTACGAGGTCATCGAGGCGATATTGCGGTATTGATAGGCCTCGTCCACGGCCGCCTCGAGCTGTCCATTCGCAATAGCCGCGTCGAGCTCATCGGGCGTCAGCGTCGCCAAAGCAACAAGATCCGTCCAGCGCGAGTAGAAGCCACCAACGAGCAGCCGATGCGCGCCCACGCGTTGCTCGACGGAGAGCTCAGCTGAGCGCACGATCTCGGGTCGCAGCTCATCGGCCACGAGCCACGAGGTGGGATCGAAGTAGTAGCGCTCAAATGCATTCGGCGCGCGGAAGGCTTCCGAAACGACCGCCTTGATGACACCGTCGCTCCACGGTGACAGCGTCAGCGCCGCGCGGGGTGACACGTGGTGGCCAAAGCGCTGATCGTCGTCATAGCGCGCGCCCACGTTGAGGCCGAGCCACGCGAACGGCTGCGCACGCTGCTCAAGGTAAGCGCCGATGGCGCGCTCCGAGCGGGCGTAGGCGCTCGTCTCCTCGGCGATGCGAGAGACGAAGTCGACATAGTGCTCGGTCGATGACGAGTGGCGCAAGCGGCCATCGACCCCGACGAGCGTCACCAGGCGCCCGTCCGAGAGCCAATCGAGGGTGGTGCGTGCCTCGAGCCCACCCCACTGCGAACGGCCAACGAGACGAAACGTGCAGCCCTCGACTTGCCCGTCGAGACACTGCTCGGCAGCGCGCGTCGGGTTGTGCTCGAAGTAGTCATAGGCGTCGCCGTACAGGCGCAAGTCGATCTCGCCCACGCTCGCCACCGCGTGCTGATAGCGCACATCGCCCGAGAGCCAGCGGTCGCGCTCATAGCCGTGCGGGTCGTTGAAGTTGGTGTAGAGCGCGAAGGCCTCGCCCCGCTTGGCCGAGGCGGCGCGTAGATCGAGCGCCCAATCGCCCCAGGAGGCGCGCAGGTAGCCACTCGGCGCCTGCACGAATCTCCCTTGGTCGAGCGTGCCACCCCAGATGCCGTCGCCATTCGGATTCGCCGTAAAGCGACGTGGCTCGCCGGTCACGCCATCGGCGCCGTAGTCTTGCGGCCCCATGGTGAGCGCTGGCCCTTGGGCGCCGTAATACTCGAGGCCGAGCAGCGCATCGCCGCCGATGCCGAGCACCGTGAAGGCGTGGCCAACGCTCACCCCCGCGCGCAGGCCGGAGATCCCTTGCGCCTCGAGGCTTGCCCGAACGCCACGCAGATCGCTTCCGCGCTTGGTGATGATGTTGATGACCCCCAGCATGGCGTTCGAGCCATAGAGCACCGAGCCGGGACCGAGCACGATCTCGAGGTGGTCGATGATGTCGAAGGGGATGGCGGCCGTGCGATCAAAGTAGATGGCGCTGTCCCATTGCTCGTTGAGTGCATGCCCGTCGAGCAGCATCAACATGTGGCTGCCGTAGTCTCCGGTGAGCAAGACCCCACGCGAGCCGGCCTCGGCAAAGTCCACCCGGCGCTCGGTGATCATGCCCAACGATAGGAAGTTGAGCGCGTCAGCGAGCGTCGCCACACCGAAGCGACGTAAATCGTCGGCAGTGATGGTCCACGACGTGCCCGGCGCAAGACGCGCGCTCTCCGCCGTCAACGAGGCTGTCGAGACGATCGGCTCGTCGAGCAGACCCGCGAGATCACTCGTGTCGACGGCCTCGCCGTCGGCAAGCAACGTGATGGGCGCAAGAACGATACCAACCAGGAGCGCGTGCATGCTGACCCTCATGATCCTCTTGGCATATCGCCTCACCCGACGCGCCGCAATCCGTGCGGCAAAGAGCCTACCAGGACAGCAGCACTGCACCGATGGCGATGGCCACCGCCGAAACAGCGCTGCGACGCGTCCACGTGCCGCTCGCGAGCGCACCGAGAAGCCAGGCGAAGATGACCGAGGTGTTGCGCAGCGCGGTGATGCGTCCGGGACCCGACACCTCGAGCGCCACGAGAAAGAGCAGAAAAGACGCTGCACAGAGCACACCAGCTACGCCAATGCGCCACGGGGTCTGTCGCATGGCCGCGCGCAGGCGAGTCAGACGACGCGTGCGCAAGAGCACCAGCTGCACCGGCAGCGACAACGTCAAGGACAGCGCAAAGAGCGGATACGGCGGCACGCCAACGACGAGCGCCTGCTTGTAGGCGAGCGGATAGGCAGCCACACTCAGCGCACAGACGACGGCCGCGACGAGCCCGCGACGCGAGTTGCCGCGCTCGATGAGGATGAGCAGACCCAAGGAAAGCGCGGCGGCCCCGACGGCCGTGCGCAGATCTAAGTGCTCGCCAAAGAGCGCGATGGAAAACGGCCAAATGATGAGCAGCCCGGCGCCTCGACTGAGGCCATAGGCAGTTCCGAGCGGCAGGTGGGCGAGCGCGGCGGCCAAAGAAACAAAGTAGATGCCTTCGACCACGCCAGAGATGGCGATGTACGGCCAGCCCGCGGTGGGCACGGCGGCCGGTCCGACGACGAGCGCCAGGAGCCCCGTTAACGCGCCGGCGATGGTCACGATGAGCACGCTCGCCGCACCTTGGTCGCGGGTCGCTTTGAGCAGCGCATTCCAGGTGGCATGCAAGAGCGCGGAAGCGAAGATGGCGGCGAGTGCCCACGAGTGCTGGTCCATCACAACCCCAGCCCGCGCAGCTCGCGTACGAGATCCTCATAGAGCGCCGGGGCATCGAGCCCGCGCGACCAGCCGATTTCCGCCCAGTGATCTGCCTCGATGCGACGCACGACACGGCCCCAGCGCTGCGAGCTCGTGGGCACGACGCCGTCGTTGTCGCCGCTGCGCTCGGCGAGATAGCGCCACGTGGTTCGCAGGAGGGGATGAAGGCTCGGCGCGTCGGCGCGCACATGTGCAACCACCGAGCCGTAGAAGACACCGCGGCGATTGGGCGTCTGCGCGTTGAAGCGTCCGAGACTTTCGGGCGTCAGATCGAAGAGCGCGTCGACGCCGAGGCCCATCAGACGCCAGATCTGTGGCAGCCCCAGGCGCTCGCCCATGAGCGAGGTCGCAAGCTCCGCGAGCGGCGTGCCGTGGTGTGGCGTACCGATGGTGACGAGCGAGGCGACACGCGCATGCAGGCCAAGATGGGCAATACCGTAGCGGGCATCGAGTCCGCCCATGCTGTGGGCGATTAAATGTACGCGACGGTCATCGAGGCCATCGAGATAGCGCCGCAGCGTTTGCGCGCGCACCTCGACGCTGGCCGCGGCCTCCAAATGCGGGGCGTAGACCGTGACGCCGAGCTGTTCGAGGTGCTTGCCGACGCCGCGAAAATAGCGTGGCCGCAAGAGCCTGCCCCGACGTTCGCCAAAGCCCATAAAGCCGTGGACGAGGACCACCGGATCGCGCAGCCGCAGCGGCTGGCCGGCACGGCCACGACGCACCCGTCGCCGTACGACGACGAGCAGCCACCACAATGCGGCGAGCAGCAGCGCGGCGCCGATGAGGGCAACGGCGCCAATCACAGCCGTGCGCGACTCCAGAACGCGCAACTAGTAGGGGAAACGCGCCAAGGTAGCGAGCGCCTCGGCCTTGTTTTGCGGCCAGAAAAAGCTGTCGGCGAGGCTGTACTGATTGCGCCGATCGACGATGCGCGGTGCCAGCTGGCGCAAGGCCGCAAGCCGCATGTTCTCGTCGTGGAAGGTGCTCAAGACTTCGCGGGCCTCACTGACCCAGAACGAATGATAGCCGGCGTTGTTGCCGAGCAGTGCGTAGCGTGCCCCGTCGTTCGGCTGCACGCGCAACCCGTAGATGAGCGCCGAGACCGTCGGGTACCGACCGGGGCCCGGAACGGGGACAGGAATCGGAATCGGCATGGGCCGGGGGTAGCGCGGCACCGGATATCGCGGCACGGGATAGCGCGGGATCGGACGGCCGCCCCGATGGGTGTGTGGCCGACCCAGCACGTGCACCTTGATGATCGCATTCTGCTCACCTGCCACCATGCGCCCTGCGGCCGACAGGTCCGCCGCGCTCGCGACGACCATCGCGGGGGTCGGTTGGGCATTGAGCGCCGCGTTTCCGGCGACGGCGTGCACCGCGACTGGCTGTGAGCTCACACTCTGGATCGCACTCGTACCTTGTACTGTGGCCATTGCTATTCTCCTAGGTGACGTTCGCCTCTGATGAGGCACGAACGTCAGTATCGACGCACGGCGGCATAGGTTGCGGGTTTGCGCGATCAAATGATTTGAGCCAGAGCTCTGAGCCCCAACTCATAGGACAACGGTCCGAAGCCCGTGATGACCCCCACCGCGGCATCGGCGAGCAGCGAACGGCGACGAAACGACTCGCGCCGATGCAAATTCGACAGATGCACCTCGACGAACGGTAGGCCAACGGCGGCCAGCGCGTCGCGCAGGGCGACCGAGGTGTGCGTGTACGCGGCCGCATTGATCAGCACGCCACGCGCCGAGCCCTTGAGGCTCTGAATGTGATCGACCAGCTCGCCTTCGTGATTGCTCTGGAACGTCTGCACCTCGACCCCGAGCTCGTGGCCGAGCTGCACGAGGCGCTCGTTGATTTCGGCCAGCGTTGTCGTGCCGTATACCGCGGGCTCGCGCTCCCCGAGCAGATTGAGGTTGGGCCCGTGGACGACGGCGATGCGAGCGGCCATCGACTACGACAGCTCTTGGATGAGCGCCGGAGCGTGCATGCGCATGAGGTAGCGCGCTTTGCCGACGAGCGCCGTGGGTCGCAACACGACCGCGAGGAAGTACTCTTCGGTGAGCAGGCGCAAAATCGCAATCATGTGTGAGCCTGCCACCATCACCTCGTCGACCGAGCCGGTCTCCGGCTGTTGCGCCGCGCCCCGCTTGAGTTGGATGGCCGCACCAGCGTACTCGGTGAGCAAGGTTGGCAAGTCGACGCTGCCCCCCTCGCGCTCGTGGCTGTCGATGGCGATGCCGTCAAAGCCCATCACCGTGCAGGCCATAGCTCCCGGGACGGCGTCGACGATCTGTTGAATGTGGTCGCGAAAGCTCATCGTCTCTCCTTGTGCGCCCGCCGTCGGGCCCAGAAGCTCAGCCAACCGCGCCCGCGCGGTGGCGTCCTCGGGGTACTGCATCACGACGCTGCGATAGACGCGCAGCGCCTCGTCCCTGTGGCCTTGCTTCCACAGCAGCTCCGCCATCGTCGGCGTATCCCAAGACAGCGGTGCCACAGGGGCAAGGCGTAGGGCGTTGTGCCAGCAGAGTCAAGCAGTGGCACGCCGCCGTGTCGCCATGTTGCCGTCGGTCGCTGTTCCGGTCCTCACCCCATGGGTCCCGCCCGCTTCGCGGGTCCTCCCCAGGGGTTCCGGTCCCCGCGCGACCGACTCTGAAATTACGGGCATTCGCTGTAGCCGGTGCACACCACATTCACGTTCTGACTCACGAGACACGAGGTCACCCTGTCGACGATTTCACCCTGGGCGGCGAATATCGTCCCCGCATCGTCGCAAGCCATCGAGACTGGGATGCCGCACACACCGATTTGGCACCCCACGCAAAGATCCACAGGAAACACGAACCAGTTCGAGTGAATGGCGCGTCCTGACTGCAGCGTGCCCACGGCACGAACCTGGACGTACACTCTAAAGTGGCGTGTATCGGTCGGGTATGTACCCCACGACGAAGTATCCCGTGCTGGGTCCGCAGGGTCTTCGAGCCAGAAGCCCGGAATGTAGTACGGAATGCTTTGCGCATCGAAGTTCGGTCCGAACATGCCCCCGGCGCGAAGTGCTTGGGGGCGCAGCATTAGGACGCTCGTTGCGGACTCACCGAGGTCCGCTTCGACGAGGGCAGTCGCGCCGACGAACGCGCGCTGGTCTGCTGGCAAGCTCGAGCACGGAATGAGCTCGCCATCCTGAAATGCATCGATCGGCGTCACCCGTGGATCGTCTCCGCGGTACCAACAGGTCTCGTAGCCGCTGACCTGAATGTTGTTCGTCTCGCGATTCAACGGCACATCCTCGAACCCCGTGGCGGGATTGTCCCTCTCGTTGCTCTCGAGGTTGTTGCGCAGTAGCAGCGGCAGTGCATACGCCGGTGCGTACACTGGATAGGCGGGGTCGTATGAGCCGCTTGGATAGTAAGCTGCTGCAGTGGGCGAAAGTGAACAATCGGGCTCAAACGCTGGGGCACTGAGTATCTCGAGGCCCGTGCCGCTGGTATCTGTCGTGCACGCACCAAGGACCATCAACATCGCGATAAGAACGAGTAGCCTCTTCATCGTTGACTCCCCTGCTGCACAAAGCTCACCAGTGTTGTCTGCGGCACATCCTGAAACGTATGTGCACCGACCTGCGTGACGATCGGCAGGCGCACCGACGCGCCGCGCTTCTTCTTGTCGAGACGCATGGCGTCGAGATCGACGCGGTAGCTGCGCCAGTCGGTCGGTAGCTCAAGCGCTTCGAGCAACGCAATGAGCCGCCCGAGCACGCCCTGGCTGAGCTTCTCGCTCTCGGCCCACTCCAGCTCGGCTACCATGCCGAGCGCCACCGCCTCGCCGTGCAAGAGACGAAAGCCTTCGCCGGCCTCGATGGCATGACCGATGGTGTGGCCGAGATTGAGCACCGCGCGCAGGCCCTGCTCGTGCTCATCGGCTGAGACCACTTGGGCCTTGAGACCAATGGCCTCGCGCAGCGCCAAGAGCAGCGGCTCGCGTACGCGATCACGCAGGGCTCGGGCATCGCGCTCGAAGGTCGCAAACACGTCAGCATCGAGAGCCAGTGCCATCTTGAAGGCCTCGATGAGCCCGGCCACGTGCAGGCGCGGGTTTTGCGTCGCCAGATGGGCGAGCGACACGAGCACCCCGCGGGGACGATAGAAGGTGCCGACGAGGTTCTTGCCGCGCGGCGTGTTGAGCGCGGTCTTGCCACCCACGCTGGCATCGACGGCCGCGAGCGTGGTGGTGGGGATTTGCAAGAGGCCGATGCCGCGCATGTAGGTCGAGGCCACAAAGCCGCCGAGATCTCCAACGACGCCACCCCCCACCGCGAGCAGCGCGTCGTGCCGATCGAGCCCCGCCGTCGAGAGCTCATCGTAGATGCGCGAGGCAACGGTCAGGCTCTTAGAGCCTTCGCCGGGGGCCACGCGATGCAGCGTCACCTGACGTCCTTGGGCGAGCAGATCTTGCAGCAACGGCTGCGCGTGCAGCGGCGCGACGTTGTCGTCCGTAAGAATGGCGAGACGGCCCTGGGGCAAGAGTGCCGCAATACGCTCGATCAGCCACGCGCCCGCCTCGTCGTGCAGCTCGACGACGTAGCTGCCACCGGCGACGTCCACCGAGCTCGCCGAGCCCTCGGGTCGCTTGCCCTCACGCGGCGCCACCTGACGCGCAGCGGGCTCGTCGTGCGGTGGACGCAGGCGTCGACCCGGACGCTCCGGCAACGATCCGAGTCGCAGGGTGCGCACGAGCTCGTCGACCACCTCATCGATGGTGCAGCCGTCGGTACCGACGGCGAAGTCGGCCTGCTCATAGGCGGCGGCCCGCGTGGCAAGGAGTCGCTCGATCGCGGCCATCGGATCGGGTCCGGAGAGCAGCGGTCGACGCAAGCGCTCATCCCCCTCACCAATGCGACCGAGTAGCGTCTTCGGGCTGGCCTTGAGAAAGACCACCCGCGCGGCGCCCAAGAGCCAGGAGCGCATGGTGCCGTCGACAAACGTCCCGCCACCCGCGGCGATGAGCGTCGGTGCGCGCTGCTCGAGGACCTCACGCAGGGCGGCGCGCTCGAAGGCACGAAAGGCCACTTCGCCGCCAGCGCGAAAGATCTCGGTGATCGACTGGCCCTGGCGCGAGACGATGAGCTCGTCGAGATCAACGAACGTCATGCCCGCGCGCTCGGCCAGACGCCGACCGACGCTCGTCTTGCCACAGCCCATCAGGCCGATGAGCGCGATGTGGCGCCGCTCGGGCGTCGACTCTGCGGCGGCATGGGCCACAGCGCGACTTGCGCGACGACTGACGGGCGGTACGAGCGACACCAACACCTCCTAGAGCGCCGCGAGCGCCTCGCGATAGCGGCGCACGCGCTCTTCTAGCTCCTCGATGGTATCACCACCGAAGCGTTCCATCACGGCGCAGGCGAGCTCCCAAGCGACGACTGCCTCACACACGACCGCACAGGCGGGCACGGCCACCGCATCGGTGCGCTCCTTGCCTGCATCGACGATGCTATGATCGCGCAGGTCGACGGACGCCAGCGGCCGCGCCAAGGTCGGAATGGGCTTCATCGCGGCACGCACGACCACCGGCTCACCGTTGGACATACCGCCTTCGATGCCGCCCGCATGATTGGTGGGGCGCCGAAAACGCCTGCCCTCGGCATCATATTCTATGGGATCATGCACGCGTGACCCGGGCAGGGCCGCCGCGGCAAAGCCATCACCGATTTCCACCGCCTTGATGGCCGGCACGCTCATCACGGCCTGTGCCAAGCGACCATCGAGACGCCGATCCCATTCGGAGAAGTGCCCAAGGCCCGGCGGTACGCCCACAGCCAGGACCTCGACCAAGCCACCCAGTGAATCACCGGCACGGCGCGTCTCGTCGATGCGCGCCATCATCGCGCGGCTCGCGACGGCGTCGGCACAACGCACTTCGGAGGCCTCGGCACGCGCGGCGAGCGTGGCCAAATCATCTCGTTGCGGCTCCGATGAGACACCGCCGATGGCCAAGACGTGTCCGACGACCCGAATGCCGAGGACATCGAGCAAGCGCTTGGCGACACTGCCGGCGGCGACACGCATGGTGGTGTGACGCGCACTCGCGCGCTCGAGTACGTTACGCACGTCGTGGGTGAGCAGCTTTTGCGCGCCGGCCAGATCCGCATGACCTGGGCGAGGACGAAAGAGCGCGATGTCTGGCACTGCTTGCTCGTCGCTTGCCGGCTCGGGTTGCATCGCCTCGCGCCAGTTGTCGTAGTCCCGATTGCCGACCAGCATGGCCACAGGAGCGCCGGTGGTCTTGCCCAGGCGCACGCCCGAGCGCAGCTCGACGGCGTCCTGCTCGATGCGCATGCGACCGCCACGACCATAGCCCTGCTGACGGCGGCCGAGATCGACATCGATGGCGTCCGCGGTCACACGTAGCCCCGCCGGCAGCCCTTCGATGATGGCGGTGAGCCCCGGACCGTGGGACTCGCCAGCGGTGAGCAAGCGCAAGCTCACGGGGATTTTTCCACCGGTGCGTTTCGCTCGATGGCCATGCTCTGCATGATGGAGGCCTCGCGATTGATGATGCGCGGCGTGATGAAGACGAGCAGCTCGGCGCGCTTGTCCTCGGTGCGCTTTTTCTTAAAGAGCCAGCCGATGACCGGGATCTTCGAGAAGAACGGCACGCCGTCGTAGCTCTCGGAGGTCGAGCGCGTGTAGATGCCACCGATGACCGTGGTGTCGCCGTCTTTGACCAGCACTTCGGTCTCGGCGCTCTTTTTCAAAATGGTCGGGGCGCCGCTCGCGCCCGTGTTGGCAAAGTCGGGCTCGTTCTTGGAGGTCTTGATCTGCAGCAGCACGCTGCCGTCGTTGGTCACATGCGGCTTGACCTCGAGCTCGAGGTTGGCGGGGATAAAGCGCGTGTTGGCGCCGGCCGCGGAGACGACCGTGATGGGAATGTCGACGCCCTGCGAGATCTTCGCGGTTCGATTGTCGAGGGTGGTGATGCGCGGCGAGCTGATGATACGGCCGCTGCCGTTCTCCTCGAGCGCCGAAAGCCGAAGATTCAAGAGCTGGCTGCCTCCCGCCGAGCCGAAGATAAAGCCGAGACTGCCGCCGAGTCCCGCACCGACCGGGGCGGGCAAGTTCACGGCGTAGCGGCCGGGACTCCCCGTACCGGTTGTGACATTGGCGCGCGCGTCGTCGGCGCCACCTGAAGCGACGATGTTGCCCGGGAACTGCAACCCCGTGGGATTGCCGGTGCGGCTCGTAGCCTGTCCCGTACCGCCCCACTGAATGCCGAGCTCTTGCAGATTGTTGCTCGAGGCTTCGACAATGCGGGCCTCGATGAGCACCTGCGGCGTCTGCCGGTCGAGTCGGCGCGTCAGCTCGACCACGCGGTCGATGTTCGACGTCACTTCCTCGAGGATGATGGTGTTGGTGCGCTCGTCGATCTGGATGGTGCCACGGCCGGTGAGCATCGCCTTGAGCTGCGTCTCGATTTCCTTGGCCGAGGCATAGTTGACCGTCACCATCTTGATGACCGTTTCTTCGGCCTCGATCTGGTTGCGCTTGTGTGCGACCTCGAGCTCTTTCTCCTTGTTGATTTGCTCGGCCGGCGCGATGCGCAGAATGTTGCCGTAACGCACCTTGCCGTAGCCCTTGGTGTGCAGAATGGTCTCGAGCGCCGTGTCCCAGGGGACGTTACGCAGGCGCAAGGTGATCTTGCCCTTGATGTCGTCGCTCGTAACGATGTTCTCGCCAGACACTTCCGAGATGAGCCGCAGCACGTTGACGATCTCAGCGTCCTTGAGGTCGATGGTGATACGACGCTTGCGCGACGCCTCCGCGGCGTCTGTCTGGACCGGCGCGATCGTGCGCGCGACCGTGGCCGCCTCCGCCGCAAAGCCAGCCGTCTGCGGGGCGCTCGTGCTCGCGATCGCCGGCGCGTCCTTCTCCCCTTGGATCTCCCAGATGAGCTCACCGCCGCGACGCGACACCTTCTGTGTCGCCTTGCCTTGGAGCGCGACAACCACGTTGATCATCGCCGGGTCGCTCGAGGCCTGATAGGCCGACACCATGCGCACAACGCTGCCATACGCGGTGGTATCGAGACTGCGCTCGAGGGCTTTGGGTAACGTCGCGTCGCCGAGCTCAAGCACCCAGCTCTTGCTCGATCGGTCATCGATGCGTGGCTGACAGCTCGCGCTCGCGCCCAAGATCACGCGTGCCTTGTTTGAGTCGCCCTCAAAGCGCACGCCGGAGACGGCACACACGTCGGCGCGGGCGAGCGCAGGACTCGGCGTCGGTATGGGCGCTGGAGCGCGTGGCGGCTCGGCTGCGGTGCTCGCATGGACACCGACCCACAATCCCCCCGTGGTGCGCCGTACCTCGTGCTCACCGTCGTCGCGACTCAAATCCACCACCGCACGTACGGCATCGTCGTGATCGCCTAAGCGCACGCGGGAGATGTAGCGGTCACTAATACTGTAGCTCGTACGCCGTACGGCCCTGTCGGTACCCTTGATGTCGATGACCAGACGCGGTGGGTCGTCGATGCGCTCCACCTCGTACTCTGGCGACCCTTCGAGGGCGAGCAGGATGCCCGCTTCTTTCCCCTCGCGTCGTGAGCTGACGCCGAGCAGGCGGGCGTTCTTGGGCGTCGCCGCCACCGCCGCGGGGCGTTCGTTACCCACTTGGGCCACCGCCACCGGCGTGCGCTTGGGGGCGATGAGCGCCGCGACGGGGGGCGTCTGCTGCGCGACGGCACGCTTTTGCGCCTCGGCCTTCGCCTGAGCGAGGGCACGTTGATCGTCGTCGAGTTTTTTGCGCGTCGCGGCGAGCGCCTCGCGCGCCGCCTCCACCTTGTCGCGCTCGCCCTGTAGACGCTTTTGCTC
>CAYHNK010000002.1:0-50627 GCA_964357695.1 uncultured Bdellovibrionales bacterium
GCCTTCACGACCTTGATGAAAAAGCGCACCGTGAAATAGACGATGACGGCCCAGGTTCCCGCCAACATAGCCCAAGCCGACCAGGTCATGTCGTGCTCCTTGCGCGCCGGCGCCACGCGATCCACACGAGCGCGGCGAAGCCAGCAAACACCGCGAGCAGCACCGCACGTGACATGTCCTGCACGAAAGCGTGCGTCAAAGTCCCGTCGGCGCCAGTCCATGCGTAGCCACCATCGCCGACGTGCAACAGGCGCCCGACGACGCTATCGGGTGCCCAAGGCCAGCCATCGCCCGCGAACAGCGAGGTACAGGCCGCCGACCACTCGCCCACGGGCTTGATGAGTGCACCGACAAAGACGACCAAGATGAAGACCGGCGTGACGAACTGGATGATGTAGCGAAAAGCGACTGGCACCTGCATGTCGGCGCCGCGCGTGATCTCGTCCCAGCCCTTTTTCATGCCGAAGATCCAGGCGAAGATGAACACCTCGCCCAGGGCAAAGAGCACCAGCGCAAAGGTGCCGCTCCAGAAATCGAACTCGTCGAATGCGCCACCCGGATAGAGCCAGACGCACAGCACGCCCAGCACGAACGTCGCCCCACCGAAGAGCAGCGCGGCAGACACACGGCGAACTTTGAACTCGTCCTCGAAGAACGCCATGATGGGCTGCCCCATGGCGAGCGACGAGGTGATGCCGGCGAAAAAGAGCAGGCCAAACCACATGGCCCCGGCGAGCGGTCCAAACCAGCCCCACTTCTCGAACAGGGTTGGCAGGGTGAGAAAGCCCAGTGAGAAGCCACTGCCGCCGGCCGTGGCCGCCTGCACCGCCTCGAGGCCAAGATATGCGGTCGCGATGGGAATGAGGATAGAGCCGCCGAGCACCACCTCGACGAATTCATTCATCCAGCCTGCTGAGGCCGCGTTGAGCGCGATGTCGTCGCGCTCGGCGACATAGGACGCGTAGCAGTGAATCGATCCCATGCCGACGGACAACGTAAAGAAGATCTGTCCCGCCGCCGCAAGCCACGTGGCCGGATCGAGCAGGCCCGAGGGCTTGGGCTCCCAGACAAAATTGAGGCCGACGAACGGGCTCTGCACGACGTCGGCAGTGCCGGGCTCGAGCATGAAAGCGCGAATCGCCAAGATCACGGCAAACAAGAGCAAGAGCGGCATGCCAATTTTCGCCGCGAGCTCGACGCCCTTGGCAAGGCCACGCGAGAGGATCCACAAGTTGAGCGCCAGCGTCAGTATGAACCAAAAGAACGCCTCGTGCGGAAACGCCCAGATCGAGTCCGCCGTCACGCCGAGGTAGGCGGGAAAGAACTCGGTTGGGGCGATGGCGCGGAAGGTGCCGACGAGCGAATGCCACACGTAGGCAAGCGTCCATGACTCGATGTAGCAGTAGTAGGCGGCGATGGTGAGGTTCGCAAACAAGCCGAAGACGCCGACGTACTTGAGCCACGGGTAGGGTCCAAGGCGGTCGAGCATGCCGGGCGCAGAGTGGTGGCCGTAGCGACCACCGTGGCGACCAATCGCCCATTCCACCCACAGGAGCGGGATCCCCATCAGCACGAACGACACGAGGTAGGGGATGAGAAAGGCGCCGCCGCCGTGCTGTGCTGCCTGCGCGGGAAAACGTAGGAAGTTGCCCAAGCCGACCGCGTTGCCGGCCATGGCTAGCACCAGCCCGACGCGCGAGCCCCATCGTTCGCCGTTGGACACGAAGACCTCCGACCTATTCGTTCTTCATGGCCATCAGCTTGTACTGCCCGAGCTCCGCCTGACCCGCGGTGTAGAGCACGGCGAGAATCGTGCGATAGGGAATACGTCTGTCAGCCACGATGTTGACCTGACCGGTAAAGGGTGCGGCCGGGTTGTACTTGGCGATGTACTTCGCCTTCTCGACTTCCTGCTCGAGCTGATCGAGCAGTGGAAGCAGGAGCGGATTGTTCGCGTCTTCATCGGCCCGATACTCCGGCGCGATGACCCCGTTGACCACCGGCAGCACCTTCTTATCATTGACCGACAGCTCGCTGACCGACAGCGTGATCATGATATTTTCTTTTGGCTGCAGTTGCGTCGTCGACTGGGGCAAGGTCAATTCCTCGCCCATCTGCACGTTGATGGACGAGGCCGTGTACGACTTGAGCAGGAACACGAGGATGATGGTCATCATGTCCATCATCGCGGTGATGTTCAGCTCCTTGATTTCGCCGGCGCGCTCACGCGCCTTGCGTCGCTCCTTGCGATAGTGTCGGCTCTCGCGCTCGGCAGCGTACGCTTCGTCCTCCGTCATACTCACGTCGGTCGGCGCAGTCATGCTCAACCCCGCAACGTCGAGAGCCACACGTTCGGAAACAGCGTCTGGTTACCGCCGCCTTCGCCGGCTCCCTTGCGCTCCCGACACGCGTCCATGGTCTGGATGACAAAATCGTAAGCGATATCGTCCTCGGCCAACAAGATCACGCGCGTCTCGTTGGGGAACTTCACTTTGATCATCGCCAACAGCTCGCCGAGAGCAGCGTAGTCGTATAGGCCATTCTTGCGTGGCACCGTCGGGGGGCGCTCGGTATCGACGTTGGTGGTCGTCCCGGTGTCACCGGGCAACACGCCACCTGTGCCGGCCACAAAAAAGCCCTTGTCGCTGATGGCGACGGTCAAGGTGAGCGGCGGCGTATCGGATGGCGCGGGCGCCGCAGCGCTCGCCGTGTCGGGCGCACCGATCTTGGGCGTACCGACATCCAGCACGCCGAGACTGATGAGACCGACCATCGATACCAGGATGAACATGACCAGGTTGGTGACGATGTCCAGGTACGGAACGATGTTCAGCTCGCCGATCTCATCTTCGTCGCGGACTTTTCGGCGCATGCGCTAGGCCCGGTCGAGCGGATTGACTTCGCCAGCACCACGCTGCGTGAGCATGCTCTCCAGGCGCAGGGCGTGGAACTCGATCTCGTCGACGATGGCCTTCGACTTGTTGTGCAGGATCATATGCGCAACGATGCACATGACGGCGATCATCAGACCGAAGGCCGTGTTGTTCATGGCCTCGGAGATACCGCGCGACAACATGATCTGCTTCATTTCAGCACTCGCCGCACCGAGTGCTTTGAACGTGGCGATAAGACCCGTGATGGTACCGATGAGGCCGACGAGTGTCGCGATGTTAGCGATCGACCACAGCGTGGCGACGCGCTTGGAGATACGCGGCGTCACCTCGAGGACCGATTCTTCGAGTGCGCGACTGATCTCGCGCTGGCCGCGGTTCGCGCGCGTGAGGCCCGCTCGAATGACGTGTGAGAGGGCGGCATTGGGCGCCGAGGCGCACAGCTTGATGGCGCGATCGACGTTGTTGCTCATGATGAGTTTTTGGATCTGCGCCATAAAAGCACGCGAATCCAGATTGAGACGAAACATGAGCATCAGCACCCGTTCGGTGATCGTCGCCAGAGCGAACGTCATGAACACCAGGTTCAAGTACATGAACGGGCCGCCCTCGCGGAAGAACGCTGCCAATTCCTTAAGCATCCTTGAGCTACCTCCAGACCGCGTCGCACGGGTTTGCCGGTGTCTTACAACTTTTCGTTGCGGAAATCAAAGCACAGTCGCGTGGCGTGGCGGGTCGGGAGACGTGCGGAATTGCCGCACCCGGCTCCTCGGGCTACGGGCTCGCTGCCGCCCCATGCAGGGAATGACCGCAGATTGGCTCGGGCAACCTTTTGGATGCACGCGGCACTGACCTGACGATAGGATGCGCGCATGACCCGACGCCAGGTACGCACCGCCATATCGCTCGGCCTCGTCATGCTTGTGCTGCTCGCTGTCGCCCTCCACCGCCGGGCAGTCCAACGGGACGCCGCACCGACGCAACCGCCTACGAGCGCCGCGAGCGACGGCACGACGCTGCTACCCCATCGTCCTTCCAGTGCGGTGCGCCCCCTACGAATGTCGGGCGCTGCGGCCGTCCGCACGTCGGGGGCAACCCTCGCGACCTTCTCGGGACATGTGAAGTCCGCCGCCAGCGGGCGTGGTCTTGCCGGCGTCGATCTCACATTTTCGCGCGACGGCACCTCGCACGGTTGCGTGAGCGAAGCCGATGGCGCCTTTCGTTTCAGCACTCGCGAAGCGGGAGAGTACACGCTCGCCACCGTCATGGCCGACGGCTACTTGCCCTATGCGCCCGCGTGGGGGGCAAGCCCCGTGCGCTTGACGGCGGAGCTCGGCCAACACATCGAGGGGATCGTCCTCTATCTCGAACAGGAGATGCGCTACCTCGCACGCGTCACCGACAGTGACGGCCGCCCGCTCGCCCACGCGAGCGCGCGTCTCTTTCTCCCCGCTGCGGCCATGTCTTCGCTCGCCCCGCCCGTCATAGACTACGTCGCCGACGCCGGCGGACGCTTCGAATTTCGAGCCCCCGAAGACACGGTCATCGAAGCCAGCCATCCCGGCTACGCGCCCGCCCACAAGCGCCTCGATGCGTCCAGCGCGCCCGGCCACGAGGTCGTGCTCGAGCTCGCCTGTGACGAAAGCGTGCTTACGCTTCTTACGCTCTCCGGACGCGTGCTCGACGCGGACGACAACCCCGTGCCGGGCGCGCGCGTCACGGCCCATCGCGCCGCAGGCGACCCTTTCGCCGACGAGCGGTCGTGGTGGAATTGCGACAGCGACGAGGAAGGGCGCTTCGCGCTCACGGGGCTCGGCAGCGGCGACTACGCGCTCGTCGCCACCTTCGCCGGGATGGTGCCTTCATCGGAGCTGGTGGTTACGGCCGGCAGCACCAACGCCGTGCTCCGACTCGGCGCGCCCGGCGGCAGCATCATTGGCACGGTGCGCGACGAGGTCACGGATCGACCGGTGGCAGGCTTCGTGATCGTGCTGTCGGTGGCGCACAGCGCACTGGACGAGATGCCCATCATGGCGCAGTCGTTCTTCGATCCGCACGGTCGCTTCGCACTCGGGCCACTGCAACCCGGCCGCTACCGTGTCCGCGCGCTCACCAGCGGATTCGCGCCGTCGTCAGCCGTGTGGGCGGAGGTCGAGGCGGACCTCGACACGCGTATCGCCCTGCAACTGCGGGCGGGGGGCGCCGTGCATGGTCGCGTCGTCGATGCCTCCTCGGGCACACCACTGGCGCAGGCGCACATCACCATCGAGGGGTCGGACGGCGGCGAGGGGCTGCCCGTCCCGGTGCTCGCGGAGACAAGAGCTGCGCTCGACGGCACCTTCTCGCTGAGCGGGCTTGCCCCGGGACTTCGGTCCATCCGTGTCGGTGCCGCCGGACACCACCATCGGCTGGTTTCCGGTCTCGCAATCATCGAGGGCGAAGAGCTCGATCTGAGCGACGTCGCGTTGACACCGCTCGGGCCCGAGGAGACCCCGCAGCACGAGCTCGTCGGCATCGGCGCAGCCCTCGCTCCGGAGAGCAACGTTGTGCGGGTCGGCCCACTCATCCCCGGTGGTGGTGCCATGGAAGCCGGCCTCGTGCAGGGAGACGCCATTCTCGCCATCGATGACACACCGGTCAAGACGCTGGACTTCAACGAAGTGATCCAACGCATTCGTGGTCCCGAGGGCAGCGTCGTGCGACTGCGAGTGCGCCGCGCGAATGGCTCAGAGACGACCTTGGACGTCGTGCGTCGACCAATCCGGGGATAGGGAAGCGTGACGCTGCGCCAAGACATCTCACTCTGTGTCCCAAGCTGACACACGGTCGCGCGACGGCATCGCCGAAGGTTGGTCACTGCGGCGTCGGCCCAGGCCTTCAGCCATCGTGTGCGCCTGGCATGATCCTCGCCACAGCGAGCCGCGATGCTCGCTCCAGCACCATACGCCGCGCCGGTCGTCTATCGTCGGCAAGACCCAGAGAAGACGGTGCTGTACCGAGCCGTCGCCGAGCACCTGCCGGCGTTCCCACGCGCACGTCGTGCGGCTGTGCGGGTGACTCGTAAATGCCATGCTACCCTCCGCGTCGTCGGGCGTCGGCCACGACTATCGACTGTTCGCCGATGGGGCGCCAGCCGCTTGTTCTGGGGCGCGTTGCCCTGAGGGCTCGGCCCAGACAACGCCGCGGGCAAATGGCCGAAACGACCGTCGTCGCTCCGTGCTCGCAACCCGGCGTGCGGTTTGTGCGCTGGTACGGTCGGCGCCCGCCGATCGTGCCGCAACTTTCGTGGGTCGAGAGGCTCTTGCGGGGTGTACACTGGCAATTGAGTCCGATATGCCACTGCACACGAGGAGCTGCGCGTGAGTCGCAATCGCCTTCGCGTCGAGCCGCTACGGCGCTACCGCGCGCCGTCCTATCCACACGCACCTCTCGATGTCCGACCCCTATTGACCGCGCCGCGCTCGACGTCGAGCAGGACGGCGAAGCTCCTGCGCGCATTGGCGCTCGGCAGCGCCCCATTCGGGCTTGCCGCCTGCGACTACATCGTTCCTCCCGCGACAGCCGGCTCGATACCTTTTGAAGGCCACTACTACTATTTGAGTGAGACCGACGCGCTGCCGCTCCTGCACGAAGCGTTCGTCGCACGCGGTTTGACGATCACGGCGCCGTACACCTTTGCGCTGGACGCCGTCGCCTTCGAGGCGGACGGCTACGACGCGCAGAAGCGAGTGGGGTATGAGCTCATCGACATCGAGGAGGCCGGCTCGGCTTCGGTGCCATCCGCCGACGCGCAGGTGCAGCTCGAGAGCTGGCGAGCCGGCACGGGACCGTACTTCCTCATTCTCGATGCGCAAAGCTATCTCTACGCCCTCGACGTCGACGGCGACTACGAGGCGCGCCTCGACGAGCTGCGCTCCGACATCGGGGCCTTTCTCGACGAGCTGGCCGCCGCGGGCGTCATTTAGAGGAGTCGATGCGCGTCTCGCTCCATTTGACGCAAGACTGCAATCTGCGCTGTCGCTACTGCTACGCTGGGGCGAAGGCGGCGCGGCCGATGTCACGCGAGACGCTGCACGCCGCGATTGAGCTCATCTTCGCCGAGCTCGTCGGCAACAGACTTGCCGTCACCTTTTCGGGTGGCGAACCGCTGCTCGAACCCGCGCTCCTCCAAGAGGCTGTGACGCTCGTGCGACAACGGCAAAAGGAGCGCGACGGGCTGAAGGTGCGCTTCGCCGTCAATACCAACGGCACCGTGCTCGATGCGGCGCGGGCGCGGCTCCTCATCGAAGAGCGCTTTCACATCGTGCTCAGTATCGACGGCGCCACCGCGACGCACGACGCGGCGAGACCCTTCGTCGGCGGCACGGGCTCATTTTTCGCCGTGGAGAAAAACCTCGACGCTCTTCTGGCTCTCAACCCGTATCTCGTCACTATCTCAGTGGTGGCGCCGCAGAGCGCGGCACAAGTTCCCGAGACGGTAGAGCTCTTGGCCTCGCGGGGCGTGCGCTTTGTCTCTCTCGTGCCTGATCACACGGGCGCGTGGGATGACGCGAGCTTTGGCACGTTACGCCGGGCCTACCAAGAGCTGTCCGTTCTCTATGAAGGCATGTTTTGCCGCGGCAAGACGCTCCATCTCAATCTCTTCGACGAGCGCATCCGCAGCCACGTTCACGGGGGGCGGGCGCGCGAGGTCTGTGACCTCGGGGATGAGCTTGCTATTGGACCGGACGGCAGCATCTTTCCCTGCGCTCAATTCGTCACGGCCCGCGGCATGGAGGCGGGTACGATGGCTCTCGGCGACGTGCGCGGCGGTCTTTTGCGCCAGCGGCGGGCGGCGGTCGTGGCCTCGTCGAAGCGGCGGCCTCAGGCGTGTCGCGACTGCGCACTCGAAGGTCGCTGCGTGAACGACTGCAGCTGCGTGAGCTTTCGCACGACGGGACGGGTCGACGAGGTCTCGGGCTTTTCCTGTGCGCACGAGCGGATGCTCACGCCCATCGTCGATCGCGCGGCCGAGCGGCTCTTCGCGACGAAGAACGACCTCTTTCTGCGTCGCTTCTACGACCCCGAGCGCGCCTGGGACGCGCTCGCAGGGGACCTGTGGCGTGCGGCGGCCGGTTGAGAGCCCCCAGCCTCTCGGGGCGCTTTGTGCGCACGTCTGCCCTGCGATTGCCGTCAGACACGGTCCTAGTTATACTGCAAGTATGAAGACAGCGATATCGCTTCCCGACCCGCTCTTTGAACGTGCCGAGCGGTTCGCGCGACGACTGAAGAAGAGCCGCAGCGAGATCTATCGCGATGCGGTGAGCGAATACCTCATGCGCCACGACGCCGACGAGGTGACGGAGGCGCTCGATGCCATTGCCGCACGCGCCGAGACGCGCGCCGATGCATTCGTTGCGAGCGCCGCGCACAGACTCCTGCGGGGCGAGCAGTGGTGATTTCCCAGGGCGACGTCTGGTGGGCCGATCTCGGTGAGCCCGGCGGCTCGGCGCCGGGGTTCAAACGGCCAGTCGTTGTCGTGCAGGGCGACGCGTTCAACCGCAGTCGTCTCGCCACCGTCGTCTGTGTGCCTCTTACGAGCAATCTCGTGTGGGCTGACGCACCGGGGAACGTGCTCTTGCGCCCCAAAGACACGGGGCTCGAGAAGGACTCGGTGGCGAATGTCTCGCAGCTCGTGACGGTGGACCGGTCGGTCCTGAGCGAGCGCGTGGGGAGCGTGACGCGCAAGCGTCTCCAACACCTCTTCTCTGGCATCGATCTCATGCTGGGCCGAACGGTGACGTGAGCTGAGGCGCTCTGGTAGGTGGCGGGGCAGCTTGCGGGCGCGTTTGGCGCCGACCTGCCGCCGACCGTCGCACGTCCCACCGAGGCCGACGGCTGTTCGACGACAACGCGGTGGTTTCTAGTACCGCTGCCTCGGAATCCCAAGCGGTGCATTCGCACGCGGGAGCTCGCGCGCGAGGCCAACGCCAGCCGTCGCGTGCCCGCTCTCAACCAAGCTGCTCGTGTGGGTCGGCGAGAGCCCGAGAAGACGGTGCTGTACCAGGCGGTCGCCGAGCACCTGCCGGCGTTCTTGACGTCCGCGGAGAAGGGCGACCGGACGGTCCCGAAGCTCGTACGACGTGAGGTCGAGGGCTTTCTTGCTTGCGGTATCATCGAAAAGGGTGCGGTTCGCGTGCGCTGCCCGACGTGTGGCTTCGAGCGCCTCGTCGCGTGTAGCTGCAAGAGCAGGTCGGGGCTGTGCTCGAGCTGTGGGGCCCGACGCATGCTCGACGTGTCGACGCACCTGTGCACCAACGTCATCCCGGACGTCCCCGTGCGCCAGTGGGTCATCACCGTCCCGACGTGGTCCGCATCTTTGTGCACGCAGTCTTCGCGCACCTTCGCTAGGTAGCTCGCCGCGAGCTCACGCTGCCCGAGAACGCTCGCATCGAGGCGGGGGCGGTGTGCGTACCGCAGCGCTTCAACTCGGGCTTGGGACTTGCGCCCCATCTGCACGCTCTGGTGGCCGATGGCGTCTGGACACAGAGCGAGCTCGCCGCCGTGGCGTGGTCGGTGTGCGAGCGAACCGTCAAGCTCTTGAAGAAGCGCGGACAGTGGCTCGACGCGTGGATACGTGGTTGGCACCGAAGTTGGAAGTAGGAGCGGACAACGGAAGGATGACGCGCGTATTTGCTATGTGCCGCTCGACCCCACGACCCGCCGAACCGTCGCATCAAGCCGAAATCTTGGACGATACGAGAGGGTGGTGTTTCGGCGATTCTTAAGAGGCCGGCGGGTTGTTTGTGGCGCAGTCGCATTCGGCCGACGTCACCTCAAAACCAGCTTCGACATCTTCGAGACTCGGGGGGGCACCTTCGAGCCGGAGACGAGGGCCTCGAACTCGCCTTCGGCAATCTCCAACATTGATGCAACGCCGGCACGGCACTTCTCGCAATGGCTGCGATAGAGCCTCTGGAGCGGAGTCTGCGCCGGCGCCGTTTGGTTCTGAACCGGCCTTGTTCTCCCCCCTTGGCCTTTGATCTCTTTCAGCAGCTTTTTGTACGTTGCCGCGATTCTGGCCTTGTTGCGACCGTTAATGTCACGCGACTGCTGCGCGCACTTCAACAGGCCCCGTGTGCGCTCGGGAGCTAGTCGGCCGACGCACTCGTGACCCCTCTTCTCCAGCTCAGCGAAGTCGGGCTTCTTTACCTCACGCTGATTGCCGTCTAGTTGGACCCACGTCCGCTTGTCGAAGCAGGGCTCTTGTCCTTCGTCGATCCGGAAGCAGCCCTCCGCTGGACAGCCGCAAGGTGAGGCCCCCATGTTGTGGTACCGAGGCTGAGAAGTCGTAATCGCGACCGACACCTTGTAGTCACCGGTCTCGCACTCGCCAATTACAACGTAGTACTTCGGTGTTGGCCCCTTGCCATCGCCGAAATCGATTGGGCCTCGCCAGACGCAACCGGCCCTGAGATCGTCGTCTACCATTGAAAGAGCGCTACCGCTTCACGCTCCTCCCTTTCGATTTGGTCCGCCTGCTCGGCTGTAATCGATCCGGGCTTTTCGTCCAGCGCCAGCCTGTATGGGATCTCTGCTTGCGGTCTTCGCTCGACCTTGAAGACGTGGTGCCACGGCTCGCCAGCAAGATGGGTGGCCTCAGTCATCATCGACGCTGTGGCGTCCCTGAAGACGTCCGCGAGGTGTTCGAGCATGTCCAACTCTCGTTGCGTGAACACCGTCTCGTCGAACTTCTTTCGCCCCCTGATCATCAATCGAGGTCCGGGAAGGTCCGGATCTGCTGCCCCCTCCTCGTGGACGAAGACGGCGCGGGCGAAGTCGGGACGCGGGGCCTTGAGCTCGTCGACGAGGTCGTTGGGCACGGGGCCGAGGGGCCAAGCGAAGTACCGCAGCCCGGTGACCGACCTTCCCGTCTGGCGGTAGATGCCGAAGTCAAAGTAGAAGAGCAGCTTGAAGAGCTTGAGCTTGTAGCAATTGCGCGTGTTCGTGACGAAGAACACGATCGCGTTCAGCAGTTTCTCCCTGGCCACCTCGCGGTCCATCGTCACAGCTCCTTGGTAGGACAGGGTAGCCCGTTCGACATGTGCGCACCAGGGTGAACGGGCATCGGCAGCGACGTGGCGCACGACGAGGAAAACATCAGGATTCGTGCCGGCGTAGTGGGCGCCATCGCGTGGATATCGGATGACAAGAGGGCGCGTCGCTGCACTGCTACGGGTCCCGTGGTTTCGCGGGAAACAGTTCGATGATGTCGGCGAGGTGCTCGTCTCGTGGCGCTTCGAAGGGGTGCTTTGCCCAACTCCTCACCGCAGACTGCACCTGGAGTAGCAGCGGCGCTTCGCCATACTGCGCGAGGGTCGCGTCGATTGCCCCGAGAAGGTTACTCGCAGCGAGGTTCTTCACGCGCATGAGCGTCTCCTGCGACAGCGTGTCTTCGGGACCTTCTGGTCGGCGCAAGGCTGCCACCATCAGGCCCTGCGCGAGGTTCAAATGCGCGCTCACCAAGACCTGCGCCAATAGACGTACCTCGTCGCGTGCATTCTCCATCACGTTGGTGTCCTCTCCGGGCCGTCTGAGCACTTCCGCGGCACGTGCTCATAGTAGCAACATGGCCCGAAGAAATCCTATTTCGGCGGGCCCTTGCCCCACCTACCGTCAGGCGCGATAGCGCACTAGCAGCGCATCGACCTGCGCCAGCGGATAGGCGCGAGATACATGGCCGAGATACATGGCTGGCACCGAGTTGGAGCACCGAGTTGGCTGGCGAAAAATGGTGCGGAGCAGCAACTCCGCACGCTGAGATGCAGCTCCATCCCCCTCGCTCGGGTCTCCCAAGTGACCCCGATGCAGCGCCATCCCCGCTACTCGGGCCTGCCGAGTGCCCTCGGTGTAGCGCCATCCCCGCTACTCGGGCCTCTCAAGTGACCTCGGTGTAGCTCCATCCCCGCTACTCGGATCTGCCGAGTGATGCTGAATCAGGCGCTTGACCGCTACCCGACCTCGGGCCATGGTCCCGAGTGCCCGCGGCCGTGGGGGCCACGCGTGCAACACCAGCGAAAAGGGGAATGACCATGTCGTACCAGATTCCGGACAACGCATCTCTCGAGCGCATGATGGACTACACCACCGGCGTCGTGGCGAGCCTGTCGGCGATGCCAGAGACGGCCGCCCTCGTGAAACCGTGGCAGCCGGTCGCCGAGAAGCTTCGCGCCGAACGGGACGCGCGCGACACGACACGCGCGGCGCAGCTCGCAGCAGCAGCCAAGGTGCGGGTGTGCGATGCCCGCTGGGACGCCGTGGTCACCGAGCTCTCGGGCCGCGCCTACCTCGCTGGCGGCAAGGACGCGATGAAGGAGCCCTACGTCTCGCTCTTTGGCAGTGTGCGCGCCGCCGACGCCACGGCGCTGGGGCCGTACAAGGCCACGGTCTTCGGCCGCAAGCTGCTTGCGCGCCTCGGCGAGCTCGGCCACACGGACCTGAAGGACATGACCGCCGCGCTCGCGAGCATCAACACGGAGCTCGAGCGTGCCGCCACGGGCCGTACGGAGATGGCCGAGAAGGCCGCAGCGCACGAGGTGCGGCGTCACAAGCTCGTCGAAGAGATCGAGGCGCTCGTCGCCCAGACTGAGGTGGGTGTGCTCACCGCGTTGCCCGGCAAGAGCACCATCTCCCGGACCATGCTGAGCTGGAACAGCCACGTCAGCCGTTCGACCCGCACGCGTGTGATGACGGAGACGAGCGCACAGGCGACCGAAGGCGGGCCGACAGTTTGAGCTCATCCTAAGCCCGCGTGGCGGAACGTCTACGATTCTTCCCTGGATACGTGGCTGGCACCGAAGTTGGCTCAAGTTCGGCCCACGAAGTTGGCGCATGAAGCACTTGCGGGTCCAGGCGCAAGCCTAGTAAGTACATGCCTGTCTCGGACCTCAGCCCCTATGGCCGGTTTTTGGGTGTCGATCAGTGGCCGGGTTTGAGGTGTCCACCGAGTACGGAATCAACCGCGGCAGCAAGGGGCACCGATGTTTGCGCTTTGTTCAGTAGTGCTAATCGTCGCAGCGCCGCCCACGGCAAAAACGAAGTCCCCTGCGGCCTCGGATGTGGCGATCTTGAAGTGCGCGCGACTCGCAGCGTCCACCGACCGCCTCGCCTGCTACGACGCTGTCGCCGCGGAGCATGGCGCAAAGGTGCCCACCAAGGACGCTGCGGCTGCCGGTTGGCAGCTCAAGACCGAAACGTCACCGATCGACGACACCGCCAACGTCTTCCTGTCGCTGTCTGCAGAGAGCGAGATCACCGGATGGCCGGACAAGAAAGTTGTGCCGAAGCTCATCATCCGATGCAAGGAGAAGGTCCTCGATGCATACATGGTCACTGGAATGGCGGCCGCTGGCGACGCGACACCGGTGACCTACCGACTGGACAAGCAGGCCGCAGTGAAGTCAACGTGGGGCAACGCAACGAGCAGCGACTCCATCTTCTTCCGCCCGCCGGTGGGCGACACTGTCGTCGACTTTGTCGAACAACTCAGCAAGGCAGAAACCTTCCTCATCGAACTCACGCCGTACAACTCGACACCGACGATGACTCGGTTCATCGTCAAGAGCCTCGTCGAGGCGCTGCCGCCACTTCAGGACGCCTGCAAGGGCGAGTGGGAAGATCGGGACTTCCTTGGTACCGGACTTCCCGGAATTCAGTGGAAGACCACACAGAAGGATTTCCTTGCCCGCTGGTCGTTTCTGAAGCCACAGGAAGTCGCCCCAAAATCGAGCTTCCACGTGGACGTCAAGTGCTACTCCGCAACGGGCATGAAGCTTCGTCCGGATCTACAGCCGGTGAACGTGTCGACATGCTTCTACAAGGACCAGCTCTATCGCATAGAGATACAGTGTCCGAAGTGCTCGATAACACGCGACGCGTGGCAGAGTCTTCTTGGCAAGGACCTGGGAGCATTCAAACCCTACAAGGAGAATTCCTGCGCCTGGAAACACGCTCGGTCTGTTGGGATGCTATTCGAGAGCGAATACTTCAGCAACGTCATGCTTCGATTCTTGCCCATCTCGGCACTTGAGCCGAAGGAGTAGCAGTCATCCCCAACGCCCGTGCAGCAACCGCATCGGAATTCGCGTGAGGCGCGAAGACGCCATAGTACCTGAGTGTGTGTACCCGCGACGGTGGGATGAGCGCGGCCACGCGCCCCACCAGCTCGACCCCGGTGAGCACAATGCTCGTGCCGTCCTTCCAAGCGGTCTTCAGGCGAATGCTGTAGCGACCATCTTCGAGTCGTTTGAGCCGGTCGTTGCCCAGTGGCGGCCGCACGAGGTAGCGACACAGCCGCTCGCGATGGCCGCGGTCATGGGCTCGGGGATACGTGGCTGGCACCGAAGTTGGGCACCGAAGTTGGGCCGCAAGTTGGGCCGCTGGTAGAGGCGAGGTGGGCGGCGTTGAAGGGCGGGTGAGCTGACGCCAGCGACCCACGCCGCGTGCCTTCTTGACGATGACGGCATGTCCCGGAAGGATGCCGAACCAGTGAAACGCCCGCATGGCCAAAGACAAGATTGCACGGATCGTCTTTTCCTACGGTGGTGGTCGATACCACTTCATGAGCGTCATGGTTGGAAGGGACAATTCGTTCTATTTCCACGTCGCAAGGCGGGATGGCGAGCCGTACTGCACCGCCAAGATTGCCACGACTCCAGGGGTACGCACACCGATTCGCTTTGACGACTTTCGGGTTTCCTCCTTCGACTTCAACAAGGTCTCGCTGCACGCGTCCGGGGAAATCCACCTGACGGATAAGCAAGGCGCGGCCTCAGAAAATCGCAGCTTCGGCCTGCCCTTTGAGCGTATTGACGCGTACCGCGAAGCACTCATAGCAGCTCCATGCAAACCCGATCTGCTTCCCGTGCCGCGCATGCGACCTGGATTCGAGCTGATGCTGCCATTGCCCGATGACATGACGCCCTTCTTCCTCAGCTTCACGATTGTGAGGCACGGCGCAGACTATGCGGACTCGTTGCCGCCTCCGGGAGACGTGATGGGCGACTACGCCTTGCTGCCGCAGATGGGTTCTGCGTTCGGCTTGCTCGTCACGGCCCGCACAGTCGGCCAAGAGAAGACAGGCACCGTCGTGACCTGGCCACCAAACTCGTTCTGGTTGTTCCGCAAGGATAACGCGATCTAGTCCTCCTACCCCTAGCAACGGACACCCCTCATGAAGAAATGGATGAAAGAGAATCGAGCGGGGCTGACCAAGGACGCTTTGCTCATCGTGGTGAGCGGGTTCCTTGGCATGTTCTTCGCCCGGTGCGATTCCGATCGAGCAACTGCCGATGTGGTTCTCCAACGACTTGAGCTCGCTTACCTTGAGGCTGAGCGAAACGGGAACTGGGGCACTGACGCCATCGGCGTCGTGGAGGCCGCTCCAGAAGGGCAAATCAGCCTGAAGCTCGCACGCATCCACCTTGATGCGATTCGCGCGGTGCTCTCGGACCCCGACATCATTGACCAGATCCCCCAACGAACGTTGCAGGTTTTTTCCGTTTACATCGAGAAGGCCGAGGATGTGCAACAGCTAACAAACGAGATTCGCGTGTTTGTCGCCACACACCATGCGTTGCCGCCCCACGGAGATGCGGACGCACAGGTCAAGCACTTCAACAAGATGCTCCGTGAATACCTGACGTCGTTCACCGCCGCGGCCCTGGGCTCAAGACTGAGCTTGGCAAGTGTCCTCGATCTCGACACGAAGAAGACTGAGAGCATCACCCAGGCTCGCAAGGGGGCCGAACAAGACATTGATCTGGCTAGAAAAGGCCTGGTTCGGGCCCTGTCTCAGAGGCCTTTGGCGAGGCCGTAGGCGTTGGGTGCGTCACAAGAGCGGTGCGTCATCGCTGAGCGCCAGGTTGTCGCCGCCGTTGTCAGCGGGATCCATTTTCAGCGGCATCAGCGGAGGCCAGTGATCCACCCGCTGGTATGCAAGCGGTCGTTCGCCCGAACCGACAGCGCGCGAGAGCTGCGCTGGGCTGAGCCCGCTCGCTGACGCGGCGGAGGCGGGAGTCGAGAGCCTCCCCGTCGAGGGCCTGGTCGTGTGCGCTCAGTCTGCCGTCTTGTTGCCCCCGCGCGTACCGTAGCCCTTGCCATCCAGCACGAAGTGCTCCGAGCGCTCCGTCAATCGCTCCGCTATCACCTGGGCGTTGAGCGCATCGGGAAACACCTTCGGCCAGTCCTTGAACGGTCGGTTGGTCGTGATCATCGTCGAGCGCCGGTAGTCGTAGCGCTCCGAAATCACCTGGAAGGCGAGCTTGGCCTGCGCCGGGTCCATCGCCAACACGGCAAAGTCATCGATCATGAGCAAGTCGGCGCGCACGTAGCGGCGGGCGACGCGCTCGAGCGCACCATGAAGCTCGGCACCGTGCAGCTCATTGAGCAACTTCGGCGCCGAGATCACCACGACGCGCTTGCGTGCCTGACACGCCGCATAGGCGAGCGCGCGCGCCAGGTAGCGACTGCGCAGCTTCTTGCGGCACGGGTCGTAGTCGAAGTCGAAGCCCTCGATGGTGTTGACCTCCGGGAATCGCGCCGCCGAGATGCGTCTGTCCACCGAGCGGCGCAAGCGACTGTGCGTCTCCTCGTCGGCGAGGCGGTCGATGACCTCGAGAGCGCTGAGATTGTCCTTTGCCGCGAGCCTCAAGACGGCCGCGATGGCGTCCACCATCCCGGGCAATCGCAGCCACCGGAGCTTGTCGAGCAGCAACGCCAGCTTGTCGTCATCCTTCATCGGTCCATCTCCTCGGGATCGGATGGCTCACCAGGGTCGAGCGTCATCTTGGGTGGCACGAGAGCGTCGTAGACAGAGAGGTCGGGCTCGCCGAAGCTCAGGCCATCGAGCTCGGGGTTGCCGAGACGCACGGGTACGACGGTGGGTTTGAGGCCGCGCTTGTGGCGCAGCACATACTCGACGTACTCGGCGCCGACATGACCTGTCTGCATCACCTCGGCGATGGCCGAGGCGGTGTGCTTCTCACCAAACAGCTCACTCAAGAACGTCAGCCGCACCGTGTCGCGGTGGATCGAGCGCGTCGTGGCGCGTAGCACCTTGAAGTACTGCGCCCCCACCTCGCCCAGGGCCACCAATCCAGCAGGAAGCGCCCCCGCGACGCGCGGCTTGGCTTCGATCGCCCGCTCTCGGTGTGATGGTGCCTCGATGTCCTTGCCGATCTCCCAGCAGCGCGGGTGCCATGCCACCTGCTTCGGGCCCAGATAGACCGCCACGGCATCATCGCTGGCGCGCACCACCACCGTCTGGCCAACGAGTCGTGGCGGCACCGAGTAGGTGTTGCGGTCGAAGCGCACACGGAATTGCTTGGTGACGCCGGTGCTCTCGATGTCGTCGGTCTCGAACGGCGTCTCGGGCAGCGGCTTGAGCAGCCGTTGCTCGTCGTGCTTGAACACCAGAGCTGGCACCTTGCCGGTGACCTCGTGGATGCGGTTGTTGGCAAACTCGTCGCGCCACGCGGTGGCCTGTCGATTGAGGTCGAGGAGGCTCGCAAAGCGCCGCCCCGGCCAGAAGCGCTCGCGCACGAATCCGATCGGCCTTTCGACTCGCCCCTTCTCGTGGCCGCTAGCAGCATTGCAGGCCCGCACGGCGAAGCCGCGCGACTGGGCGTAGGCGAGGAACTTCCTGTTGAAGGCGGCGTTGGCGCCTGAGCCCGAGGTCACCACGGTGCGCATGTTGTCGAAGACGTCGATGTAGGTGGTGCCGCCGAAGAACTTCAGGCCGCGCTCGAAGCCGCGCAGGAACGTGCCGAATGCCTGGCTGAGCGTGAGCTCGAGGTAGAGGTAGCGCGAGTAGCACAGCGTCATCACCAGCGCGCTGACCCGGCGCGGGCAGCCAGGGATCGCAAAGCCGAAGTCTGCCCAGTCGACTTGCATCACCTCGGCGGGCGCGAAGTCGAGAGTGAGGAAGGGCTCGCGAGTCGTTCGTGGGCGGATGCGGCGCAGGAGCGCGCGAACGATGGTGACGCCGCCGGTGTAGCCGTGCGGTCGCAGGCGCTCGAGCACGGCCGGGGCCTTGAGCTCGGGGGCGTCGTCGAGCCACTGCCGGATTTGCTTCTCGTACGGCGTCAGCATGGACTCACGTCGTGGCGGGGCACGCAGCTCGCGCCTCGGCGCGCGGCCGAGCATGCGTCGCACGGTGTTGCGCGAGAGCCCCAGGCGCTTGGAGATGGCGCGCGCGCTCAATCCGTCGAGCAGGGCGAGCCGAAGCACCTCGGCCATCTGTTCGGATTGGCGGTCCTCGGTCGGGTCCTTAGCCGACATGACGCTGACCTCGCTTACGGTCAGGCCGGTGCAGTCGGAAGCGCAGCTGCAGGTGGCGCGCGGGGATGTCGGAGACGGCGTACGTCCACAGCTCGAACCACCCGGCCGTGCCAATCTCCACAGGCAATGCAAGCTCGACGGGCGAGTCGCTCCACGTCGCGAGCTGGCGGATCCACCGACCCATCTCGCACGGGGGCAGAGCCGTCACCACCGAGCCGAAGAGGCGCACGCTGGTCAACGAGCCGTCGCCCTCGGGTTGCAGATAAACTCTGAACGGGTTCGGTCGCATCACAGGTCTCCTGGGTTGCGCAGGTGATCTGTGCAGCATTGGTCAAGTTCTTGGAACCATGATCCCCCACGCGACCGCGTCGACCCTTGCGGCGCGCACGCTCGGCATCGCGGTGATCAGCGCGGCCCTCTGGTGAGTGCCGATGCCGGCGCCGGGCTTGCCTCCTGGACTCGTTGCGCGCCTGAGCTCGGCAGACATCACCGCAGTAGCGGTGACCTCGATAGCAGTGCGGGTGGATGCGGAAGAAGCGGCCACAGCCGGCACATTCGAGCTCCCAGATCCTCAGCTGGCCTCAGCGGGATCAAGAACTGGACACTGCGTCCCAGCCGTACCATGCTGGCGCTGCAGCTGACCTCGGGGGTCGCGTGCGTTCCAGGCACCGGCCCCCACTTCAATCCCACCAGCCTCAGCTTCCGCTCAGCCGATCACCTGTGCCAGTTTTCGGCGGGGCAGAGATCCGGATCCCGGCGGTCGCGACGCAAGTGGATCTCATTGGGGCCGGCGGCGACACCAGGTCGAGCCTTGGGAAGCCGTCGCAGAACCGCAGTAGAGCGCGGCCTTCGAGACGGCTTGCGTCGCAAGCCTCCTCAGGCACGCGGTTCAGGCGGCGGCGTCTCGAAGGGCGCAGCGCTGTGACTCGCTGCGACTGCCGGGAATTGCACCCGTTGCATCTGGTCGGACGAGAGGAACACACGCCTTCGCGCCCCGGAGCGCGCAGCGCCCACAGGTGGTGGAACGCGAGTGACGTGCGCCGACGAAGCCTCCCAGCGGAGACGAGCGAGCCCACCGAGGACGCGTCGCAGCGAGGGGCAAAACGGGCGCGCTACGCTAACCGATCGGCATTGGGTCTAGGTCGTCGCTCCCTGTTTCGCCATCTCCGCCATGAACGCTGCATGTCGCTTCTGCATCTCGTCCGGACCAACGTCCTCCACGTGTGTCGCAATTCCCCAGGTGTGACCGAAGGGATCGATCACCTGGCTGTGCCGATCGCCCCAGAACATGTCGGTGGGCGGCGTGCGGACGGTGCAACCGGCGTCGACGGCTCGCTTGAACGCGCTGTCCACGTCGCGGACGTAGAGGAACATGACGGCGGTTGTGAGCCCGGCGTTTTTCGGGGCCTTGTAGATGCCTGGCTGCCCAGGCATTGGCGGCATCTCGTCGGCGAGCATCAGGCGCGAGTCGCCGAGGCTCAGCTCGGCGTGCACGACACCGCCGTCCGGGCCCGGCATGCGCGACAGCTCCTCGGCGCCAAAGGCCTTCTTGTAGAAGGCGATGGCCGCATTGGTGTCGTTCAAGACGAGATGCGGCGTGATGGTGTGGTAGCCAGCGGGAATCGGTGAAACTTTCTTTTCGGGCATGGTGGTACCCCTCCTGTTCGGCATGAGGTAATCACGCGGGGCAGACGTGGCAATTGGCGATGATCGCGTATCTATCCCACGCTGGTTACGATGGCCTGGTAGCCCGCCTTCTCGATGGCTTCGACGACCTTCTCCGGATGCTCGGGGCAGAGGGCGATCATGGCGCCCCCGCCTCCGGTGAGCTTGGCGCCGAGCGCACCTGCTTTGCTGGCCAGGTTGAAGGTGCCAGACGCATCGAAGCTGATTCTGGACAGGCAGAGGATTGTGGAGATACCCGAGGATTCGGCGTTTGAGGACGAAATCCGCGCCAATGACGATCGCGGCTTCCTTGTCGCGATCACCGCTGCCCGAAGAAGTGCCTGGCACGTTTGCGGGCACGTTTGCGGGGAAGTGTGCTATGTTCTTGGGTAAAACGACTATTTGTCGTATTATTTTGTTTCCATGTTGATATCGCTTGCTTCGGCGATCACTGACAGGGGGTTTCACATGCGTGGCTGCCACCTCGCGGTAGTGCTGCTTGCGTCGACGGTCTTCTCCTGCGACGCATTGACATCGATCACGTCCTCAGACAACACGCAGTCGGCGGCACAGCGTGGCACGGCGAACGCCGTCTCGATTTGCCACGTCGCGGCCCGAGGGGAAGCGGAGATCACCATCGAGGTTGGGGACGATGCGGTGGCGGCGCACCTTCGCCATGGAGATAGCCTCGGGCCCTGCTTCCCAGACAGCCAGCCACCCACTGACGACGATGAGGGTGGTGACAGCGATCCCACCCATCCGGACGAGGATGACTCGTCGCCGCCCACCACCGATCGCGGGCTTTCGTGCGCCGTAGATGCGACCATTCTGACGTGCACTGCGACCGGCCTCGAGCCCTCCGCGTACGTCGCGCTCAACGTAGATCTTCAGGACTGCAACGGCGGCAATTACGGCATTGATGGCATCGCCGACGGCTATGTGGCCAGTGACGGCGGCGTCAGCTTCGTCGTCGATCTTGCCCATATGGAGCTCTTCTTCGGCGCGCCGTTGCCTGGTGCTTGCGCAGGTTTCCACTCCATCATGGTGGCCTATCAAGACGGCATTGCCGTCCTGAGCACGCAGATCGACTTGCCGTCCATGACGACGGACGCCACGCCGAGCTCCGATGATGGGCGTGAGGATCATACCTTGCCGCCGAATACGGAGCGTGGACTCTTGTGCACGCTCGACGCGACCATTCTGACGTGCACTGCGACGGGCCTCGAGCCCTCCGCGTACGTCGCGCTCAACGTAGATCTTCAGGACTGCAACGGCGGCAATTACGGCATTGATGGCATCGCCGACGGCTATGTGGCCAGTGACGGCGGCGTCAGCTTCGTCGTCGATCTTGCCCATATGGAGCTCTTCTTCGGCGCGCCGTTGCCTGGTGCTTGCGCAGGTTTCCACTCCATCATGGTGGCCTATCAAGACGGCATTGCCGTCCTGAGCACGCAGATCGACTTGCCGAGCATCTAGTGGGCCCCCGACTCGACGGGTCGTGGCAGGTGCGAGATCGCGTGCGGCCGGCAATCGGCTCGCCGAGCTGCGCACAGCTGTGGAGATCATCCCGATAAGGTGCCAGGGACGTATTGGGGGAACAGCCACGTCAGCCGTTCGACCCGCACGCGTGTGATGACGGAGACGAGCGCACAGGCGACCGAAGGCGGGCCGACAGCTTGAGACAACAGCTTCGGTGATGTTCTTTCGCCATCTCCGCCACGAACGCCGCGTGTCGTGTCTGCATCTCGTTCGGGTCGACGTCTTCGGTGTGCGTCGCGAGCCCCCAGGTGTGCCCGAAGGGATCGATGACCTGGCTGTAGCGATCGCCCCAGAACATGTCGGTGGACGGCGTGCGGACGGTGCAACCGGCGGCGCCGGAGCGCGTGGTCGTCACGATCGCGGCCCTTTCGGCGACCCTGACGCCGTGGCAGTCACGTATCCGTGGAGCTTCTTGTCACCCATCACGGCGGAAGCGACGTCATCCCGACGCAGCTTGGCACACGAACACCCTTTGTCGCGCGATGAGAGCATCGTCGAGCACCGCCAATCTTGCCGAGGAGCGCCGAGGGTCACGAATAATTATTGCCTGGCAATATTGACCCGGGTTTGTTCCTGGGTAAAATTCGCTATCATGCATGCCGAGCCTACCTATGCCGCCTTCGCGGGTCCGCGTCGCATCGCTGCGGGCCCTCTTCCCGACATCCTCCCAACCCTGAAAGAGCGCTTCGACCGCGACCCCTCGGAGCTCATTCTCGTCTTCGAGAGCGCGACCGGTCGCCAGGTCGACTTCAACTTGCGCGGCCCGCTCGACGACGTCCTCGCGCGCCACGTGCCGTCGGCCACTCGGGGACCGGGACGCCCGCGCCTCGGCGTCACGAGCCGCGAGGTCTCACTCCTGCCGCGGCACTGGGACTGGCTGGAGTCGCAGCCGAACGGCATCTCGGCCGCGCTGCGCAGGCTGGTCGAGCAGGCTATCAAGACCGAGCCGGGCCGCGAGCGCGCCCGCCACGTCCGTGACGCGCTCAATAAGTTCATGACCGCGATGGCTGGCGACCGCCCCAACTATGAAGAGTCGACCCGGGCCCTCTATGCCGGCGACACCGAGCGCTTCGGGGCGCTGGTCGCGCGCTGGCCCAAAGACATTCGCGAGCACGTCCTCGAGCAAATCGCGCATGCGGCCCGTCTGGAGCGCGGCGGAGAGAGCCCATGACGAGCACCTCGGAGCGAAAGCGAGAGCTGAAGCGAGCCTACCGCGAGCGGCCAAAGCCGGCCGGCATCTTCCAGGTCAAAAACACTGTGACAGGTAAGGTGCTTCTCGGCAGTAGCTTGAACCTCGATGGCTCCCTGAACCGCCACCGCTTCATGCTGGTGAACGGCTCGCACTACAATCGCGCGCTGCAGCAAGCATGGAAAGACGACCGCCCCGGCGCGTTCGTCTTCGAGATCCTCGACGTCGTCGACGTCAAAGACGAGCCTGGGTTCAACCTGAAGGACGAGCTCGCCGCGCTGGAGCAAGCCTGGATCGAGAAGATCGGGCCCTTCGGCGAACGGACTTACAACGAGGGCGCCGAGATCCGCGACGTGTGACGAGCCGCCGCTGTCGAACGACCGCCTGACGCACACCCTGAGGGCAAGTACGTCAACAAGCTCAAGCGCGCGTGGGACAACGGCAAGAGCGCGATCGCCGTCAGCGGCGAGGAGCTGATAGGTCGCCTCGCGCTCCTCGTGCCGCCGCCGCGGGTTCATACGACCCGATATGCCGGCCTCGACGGATCACCATGCTTTTCATCGCGCGCGTCTCCCTGGTGCGGGGCTATTTCGTCAGGACAACATGGGTGGCGCGGTCCGTGAAGGCGTGCTCCGTGCACTTGTAGCCGAGGCTCACCGTATCGATGCCGGCGAGAAGGTGCTCGCCCCGGCCGAGGAGCACGGGGGAGATCACGAGGTGCAGCTCGTCGATCAGCCCCGCGGTGAGGTACTGGCGAATGGTGGCAGCTCCACCGCCGAGTCGGACGTCCTTGCCCAGCGCCGCCTCCCTCGCGCGTTTCAACGCGGTATGGATGCCATCGGCGACGAAGTGGAATGTCGTTCCTCCCTCCATCGTGATGGGCGCACGAGCATGGTGCGTGAGCACGAAAACGGGCACGTGGTAGGGCGGGTTGTTGCCCCACCATCCTTTCCAGCTGTCGTCGGACCAGGGGCCCCGCAGCGGCCCGAACATGTTGCGGCCGAGGATCCAGGCGCCGACGTTTTCAAAACCGCGCGCGGCGAAGTCGTCGTCGACGCCTTCTCTGCCAACCTCGTCGCCGATCAGCGCTCCGGCGAAGTCGGCGTGCATCTTCTGAAACGTCTTCGTGCCGATGACCCACTTGTGCAGCGCCATACCTTCGACGCCCATCGGATTGTCCAGATCTTGGTCGGGACCGGCGCCGAAACCATCGATAGAAATTCCAAATGCGTTTACCCGAAGCCTCGACATACGCGTAGCTCCTTTCCGCATAGCCATCGCCTGCGGCCCTTGTGACAAGCGTTCGTCTGAAGTGGCAACGAACGCGTGAGGGCGCAATCGACATGCCCGGCTCATAAGCAGAAGCGGTCGCGTTGTGTCGACGGCGCGCCGGCTAGCGCGTGTCGACAAACGCGCTGCGCGGCGTGGAGAGCACCTCGGCGTTGTCGTGCACCGAGATGCCGAGCAGCTCGACGTCTTGTTTCGCGTAGGCCATGCCGCGTCCCACCCAGTCCTCCCAGGTGAAGATCAGCATCGGATTCTTCGTAAGGGCCTCGCGACTCGCCGAATCGGTGGCGGCGCTGGCGATGGTGCTCAGGCCGATGCCCAGCGACATGCGCCCGGTGGCGCTCTGCACGTAAAAATCGAACGACGGGTTGGTGATGCGCTGAAACCCGGACTTGTAGGTGTAGGCGCCGGCTGTGACCGACGTGGCCGTGGCACCGGCGAAGATCGTCCCTTTGAAGCCCAGCGAAGCGCCGATGGGCACGTCGAGCTCGAGGGCCGCACCCACGGTCACCATGTTCAGCGTGATGTTCTGGTCGTTCTGGTTGCCCATCATGATAAAGCCCTGCCCCTGCGGCACCACCAAAAGGCTCCAGCCGGGGGCAAGAACGTAGCCCTCGGGACTGCGGTGCACGCCGAGGTAGCCGAGCTCCAACGCGACCTGGAAGGTGAGGCCCACGAACGTCGGTTGTGACGTGTCGATGGTTTGTCCTGCCACCGTGGTGCTCGACGTCGTCCCCGGCATGATCGCGATGCCCGCGCCCGAGCGCTGGCCAACACCGTAGCGCAGGTTGGCGCTGCGGTTGGCATAGGACGCCATCATCATCTTGGTGTCACCCAGCATGAACGCCGCGACGCCGCTGTTTGCGGTCTCGCGATTGCCCCACAGGATGCGGCCGGTGGCCTGCGCGCCGTCGCTCGAGGGCCGCGTGTCGGTGACCGGTCCGAGGTCGACTGCCCCGGCGTCGAGCGTCGAGTCCTCGGCGGACGTCGCACCGGGTTGCGACAAGAACGCCAGGGCCTCCGGGTGGTAGAAGAGTTGGTCACACAAGTCGTCGACGAGCTGCGCATAGCCATCCGCCACGCGGCCGAGGTTTCCGTGCATGATGTTGACGGAGTGCTCGAGCCGCACGGTCTTTTCGCCCGCGTCGCCAACGAGCCGGAAGTCTGCGCCGAGCCCCAGGATCACGGACATGCGGCCGGCGCGCTGCGCGACCTGCACCTTGCTGACCTCGAGCGTGATCGGGCGCGCCCCCTCGCTGCCGAGGCGACGCAGCAGCGCATTGCCGAGCGCTTGATGTGGCGCCACATCGAACGCGCTGGCATCGCCTTGCGCCACATCCACGACGTCGAGCCGTACTTCTTGCCAACCGCCCGGCGCCGCTTTGTCCGAGGTCGGCCCGAGGGGATAGCCTTGGCTCGCGCCGCCACGAGAAGAGGCGCAACTGAGCGCCAGAGAAGAGACGAGCATCACTGCGAGGGTGGGGGAGAAAGTCATGCACACACCGCTTTTCTGGACCGTCGGTCGAAGCGATGTCGGGTCCGAGAGTGAGGCTAGCGCACTGCGAACGACAACAGCGTTCCAACGCAGGTTCCGTAGAGCGTAGCTCCCTCGCTATGCGTGCGCCGTTGACCTGCGCCGCCACGCACCCATCGCCACGATCAACACCGTCAACCACGCGAGCGCGTCGCTGCCCGTCGACGTGCACCCACACCCTCCCCGCTCCGGGGCCGCAACGCCGCGTGGCGTCGACGGGAGGTGCGTCGGATCGTTCGTTCGCTGCGGCACGATACGGAAACTCAGCGACACCGTCGTGCTCTTCGGCGGCGTGCCTGCATCCGTGGCCAGAATCGGCGTGCGGATGATGTCGCCAACACGCAGACCCTGCGCCGTGGCCGCGTACGTCACCGACGTACCGGTGAGACTGGCGTTCGCGACGGTGTCGATCAAGGCCAGGGTCACGGCCGTGCCCTCCGGATCGCTGACATTGAGCTGTACCGTACGCGAGGCACCTAGCTCGACGTCGAAGTCGCCGCCGCCCGAGACACGCGGCGGCAGGTTGTCGACATAGCGCAGCACGCGGAAGTTGCCGGCGTCGCTGACGAGCACAACGTTGCCCGCGGCATTGACGGCCACGTTCGTGGGGCCGCTCATCGAGCGGGCGCTGATCGTCATATCAGATGAAGCACCAAACGTGTTGAAGCCGGGCTGTCCCAGCACCGTCGTGGCAATCGGCATGCTGTACGGCCCCTGAGGCGTCGTCGGATCGGCAAAGCCAAGCACGCGGTTCGCGCCGGCATCGCTGGCCCACAAGGTGCCATCGTCGTCCAAAGCGATGTCGGAGACCCAGTTGCCGGTCACCCCGGTGTACGAGAAGCCATACTGGTAGCCGCTTGCCCCGAATCCCCCCCATGCGCTGCTCGAAACAAAGTCTGGCTGCCCGACGACACCGTCGGCGGTGGTACCCTCAGCCGCCGTGAAGGTCAGGCTGTCCACGGGATCGTCAAACCAGAGCACGCGATTGTTCTGACCATCAGCGATCCACAGCCGGCTGTTGTCTGCCGCCACCGCGAGACCCGTGACCGTGCACAAAGTATCGGGACCGACGCCGCCGTAGTTGCAAGTGTTGGTCTCGCTTGTCGGCTGACCAAAGACCCACGTTGAGTAGCTCCCCGTCCACTCGATGGGGTTGGGCACATCGCCACTCGTCGCCAGCGCGAAGGCGAGCACGCGATGCCCGTCCGCAACGAACAGATGGGTGCTGCTCACGGCAAGGGCTGTGGGGCCAGCGGTAAAGGCCGTGCCGCTGGAAGTGATACCGGTGGCACCATAGGCGCGCGTGGCCGTGTAGGTGCCAACGTCGATGCTCTCATAGGACAGCACGCGGTTGTTGCCCGTGTCGGCGACAAACACGGCATCGCCCGAAGGCGAGACGGCGACACGCGTGGGCGAGCTGAGACCACCGGCGACCGGCGTCACGCTGTTGCCATTGACGAGGTAAGGAGGAGGATCTCCAGCCATCAACTGGCCCAACATGAAGTCGGGATCATCGCCATGGCTCAGCGCTAGAACGTTGTCATAGCCGAGCACGCGGTGCGTTGTGGAATCGACCACGAACGCTGCGACGCTGGTGCCCACATCAACGAGGGCCACGCCTCGTGGCGACGCGAGCGAGCCAAGCTCCAAACGATTGGGGTAACGGCCCACAAAGCTCGCCTGCCCCAACACGGCGTCGGCAATGACGGTGTCCGCGCCCACCGCACCGGTGGCGCTGTCAAAGCGCAGCGCACGGTGGTTGCTATTGTCGGCCACCCACAGGGAGTTCTGCGAGAAGGCCATATCCGCGGGCCCGTAGAAGCCGTTCGCGCCACAACGAGAGCTGCCCACCGCATAGGCATCACCCCGGTTGGCCGCGAAGGCGTCGGCTGCCGCTTGGCCAAAGACGGCGTCGTGGGCGGCGTCGCCAGCGAGGGTGGGGACGACCGTGGGCGTACCCGGAAAAACCTGAAGGAACAGCGTCGACAACCAGCTCGCCGGGGCGTCGAAGCGGACGATGCGATGTCGCGACGGCTCGACCACAAACAGCTTGCCGCTTTGCACCGCGATGCGCGCGTCGCTCGTTGTTGCACTGTAGGCGCTGTAGCCCTCCGCCGGGGCAATGACGAACCCGGAGTCGGCGTCGGTCTTGTGGGCCCGCACCACTCCGTCGCCACAGGCGACCAGCAATGCGCCCGTCACTTCAGCGACGTCGCGGAAATCGCCACATGTCGCGGTCGAAGGCACCGACGCGGTCCGCAGCGGGTCAGCGCTGCCGCGCAGATAGAAAACAATGCTGGTGGAGCCCACCACGGCGATTCGGTCCGTACCGTTCGACAATGGGCGCACGGTACGAATATCGGCCGGCACGCCCGCGAGCTCGTAGTCGGCAACGCCGTCGTGCGTGAACGGGTCGTCATAGACGAGCACGTGATTGCTGCTCGTCACGACATACAGACGATCCTCGGGGTCCACAGCGATGAACGTGGGCGTCACCTGCTGGTTGATCGGCGTTGTCGGGATGTTGCGAAAGTCCGTCGTATGAAAATCTGCTTGGTTGAGCACCAGGTCTGCGCCGATACCATCGGCGACCGTCGCCGCGGCCGCAAAGCCGAGCACGCGATTGTTGCCGGCGTCGGCGACCCACAGATTGCCGCCCGTGGTGAGCGCCACGCTCACCGGATTCGACAGGCTGCCGGCGTCGGTGCGCGCCGCCATGCGCCCACGCGCGGTGAGCTGTCCGACGATGCCATCGGCCGAGGCGCCGACGGGCAGGAGGGCGGAGCGTTCGGTGCCACTGCGGTGGAACGCTGCGCCCGTGGGTGATTCACCGCACGCGGCAAGGGCGAGCGCGAGCAGGCTGAGGGCAGGAGTGTAGGCGCGCATCAGGTGCCCTCCCCGTTGTCGAAGATGCTTTCGCACTGAGGATCTCCCGTCAGATAGGCAGGATTGGGCGCGCCCCCCACGAGGAATTCCGGCTGAAAGTCGATGAGCAGGTCGCCATCGTTGTCGATGCCATCGTCGCACTGCGCCGGATCGGCCTCGTTGCGGTCACGCTGGCCGGCAAGCGCGTCGGCGTTGGCGCACCCAGCGTCAGCGGGGACATCCACGGCCCCATCCCCGGTGGTGTCGACTCCACCCCAGTCAGCGGTACCGTCGCCGTCGTTGTCGAGGCCGTCCGAGCACTGCGGCTTGGGCGACTCCGAATAGTGCCACGCGTCCGGGCAGCCCGGATCGGGCGGCAGCTCGCCAGCGAGATCGAACGCACCATCGTGGTTGAGGTCGACGCCCGCATAGTCGGCGCGGCCATCACCGTCATTGTCGCGCCCGTCGTCACACGCCGGATCGAGACGCTCCCACACATAGCCGGCATCGCAGGCGGGGTCGCCGTCGTTGCGGGTCCCCAGCGTCGTATCGAAGAATCCGTCGTCGTCGTTGTCGATGCCGTCGGCACAGTCGCCGAGCCCTGCTGACTCGGTCGTGTCGGTGCGACCGGTGCACTGCGGATCGGTGGGGTAGTCGGCGAGCCCATCGCCGTCGTTGTCGATGCCGTCAGAACAGGCGGCCGTGCCCTGCTCGCTCGATCCACTCACGTTGATGCACTGCGGGTCGTTTGGAAAGTCCGTCAAGCCATCGCCATCGTTGTCGATGCCGTCGGCGCACTCGGAATCAACCTCGGCGACATCCTCGGGTGACTCGCAGCCGAGATCGTTCGGATAGTCGGTAAGGCCATCACCGTCGTTGTCGAGACCGTCGGAGCAGGCGGGCTCGGTCTCGGAGTTGTCGCGCAAGCTCGTGCAACCGGCATCGTTGTTAGCCCCCGCACCGAAGTCCACCTTGCCGTCGCCATCGTTGTCGGCGCCATCGGCGCACTGCGGATTTGACTCATCGTCGTCGACGACGCTCGCGCAACCGATGTCCGCGGGGAAGTCCGTTTGGCCGTCGCGATCGTTGTCGACGCGGTCATGGCAGGCGTAGGCCGCTTCGCGATCTTGCAGTCCGCTCAGGCAGTCCGGGTCCGAGGGGAAATCCTTGCGCCCGTCGCCGTCGTTATCGACACCGTCAGAGCACTGCGGATTGCGCTCGGACGCGTCGTAAGAGCTCTCGCAGCCGACGTCGTTCGGGTAGTCGGACTTGCCATCGCCATCGTTGTCGTAGCCGTCAGCACACGCGGGGTCGGCTGCCTCCGAAGTTCGGTACGCATCGTAATCACCGAGCTCATCGCGACACGCCGGGTCCTGCGCGTCGACGAGGTGGTCGCCATCGTTGTCCTCGCCGTCGGCGCACTCGCCGTTCTCCTCGTGCTCGCCAAAGCGATCGGCACAGCCGAGGTCGTCGGGCCAGTCGACAAAGCCATCGTCGTCGTTGTCCTTGCGATCGAAGCAATCGGGATCGTCCGACTCGCCGACACCGGCGCCGTTGGCGTCAGTCTGGCAGGCGGGGTTGGTGGTTTCGAGCCCCACGCCGCTCTGGGTGCAATTGGCCAGCTCGGCGTTGTAGCGGGGGCTGTCCCAGGCGATGGCACAAGCGGGGTCGTCCCTGTCGACGTAGCCGTCCCCGTCGTTGTCGACGCGGTCAGTGCATTGATTGCGCAAGCCGGAGCAGCTCGAAGCCGCCGCCATCGCCACCGCGACGCTGAGGCCACCGAGGGCCACCCAAGTTCGGATCTGCATGTGAAGCCTCGTCTACAAGTAGATGTGAAAGCCGAAAGTCCCGGACGATATGACGCTCAGGCCGCCCGGAACGGTACCGACGATGAGCGCCGAGCCGCCCTGGTAGGTGTAGGCCGCCTGCAGACCGTAGCCGCCTTGGAGGCTGATGTTCGGAAAGCCGAACGCGCCGAGAAAGAGCTCGGCGCCAACGAACGCATTGCCGTTGACATCGTAACGCCCCTTGGTCGAGGGCGTGCCGAGGGTGTCGAGATAGCGAAAGCCCACGCCCGCGCGCCAGAAGACCACCGAGTAGTGGTAGTGGGCGAGCGCTTTGACATAACCGAGCTCAAAGCCATAGCGATAGGCGTCGACGCCGCCGCTCGAGAACGCCCCATCGAGCCCCAAGTCGTACGCCGTGTCGCGATCGGTCCAGTAACGCAGGCCGAGTGGCGCGGAGCTCGTGAAATAGCCGATGCCGTAGTGGCCGACGACGCCATCGATGGGACTGCGATCGCCCTCGGCCGCCGCGCCCGCCTCGCCGCTGGCGCCGTCCATCGCCACGGGCGTCGCTCGGATCTCTTCGGCACGGGCCGCGGACCCCAGGCCCAGCATCACCACCAACCACGTCATACCTGCTCGTCGTCTGGTCATCATTCCCTCGTTGCCGCGTGGGCTCAACGCAAAGTCTCACAGCCCACGGGAGTTGAACGCAACACATCACAGCGTGGCCGGCCGCCACGGCCGTTCTGCTTGCGCACGCTGATTTCCTCGATCACGCAGCCGCTCCCGGCGCCGCGGCCCAACCGTGCGGCAACAAACGCATGCAGCGCCTGTCCGCCTTCGCTCGGCTTCCAGCCGCCCAAGACAGCGACCTTGCGTACGGTGCGCCCGCGGAAAGTCTTCGTGTACAGCTTGCCCACGAGCCGGCGCAACTTCGACGGACCGAGGTCCGCGGGAAACGCAAGGGTGCCACTCGCGTCGGCCGGCGTCTCGCTGGTCGCCTGCGCACTGCCTGTGGGAGCTTCCTCGGCATCCGCCGCCGCGTCTGCGGGCGCGTCACCTTCGTCATCGGCATCGTCATCACTCGTATCGTCGGCAGCATCGGGGTTGCCTGCAGCAGCCGCGTCACTCGGTTTCGGGGCGTTCTCACACAGCGCCTGAAAGTATGGCAGTGGCCTGCGCCCGACGGGGGGCACGGTCACCTCGAGCGCCATGGCGGTCTCACCGCCGGTCGTGAGCTTCTTATAGGCGGCGTCGCAGGCCTCGGTGTCGAGGTTGGCGTACAGCCCGGTGCTACCATCGAAGCGTGCCTCGACAAAGGCGCCGCGCAACTGTCGCAGGGCGCCAGCGAAATGCTGCAACAGGAATGCGCGCTCGATGGCACCCTCAAGAACGGGTTGCCAGTGCGGTGCGAGCGCGGCGAACGCCTCGTCGGTATCGAGCTGGTCGTTGAGATTGAGGAGCTCGGCCGGGTCGTCGTGATCGAGATCGACGACCCGCCGCACGGCGAGCACCGCGGCGGCATGAAAGCGCCGCTCGGCAGCGGGTGCGTTGGCGACGAGCGCCGGCAGCGCGGCAGCCGTGACGGCGGGGAAGACCTCTTCGCTCCGCGGGGCCGCTATAGGCCGCTGCGCGGTCGCCGTCCCGGGTCGCAGCGTGCGCTCCCACAGCAGCGTCACGGGAGGGAAGCCTCGCGGCCGCGAGGGCTCAGACGGCCGCGTCGGTTGCGGCAGCGTGCTCACCATGGCGACGTTCTGACGCAAATCGCCGACACTCGCGGCGCACGTGCCAAGCATCAGGGCCCACACTGCGAGCGGGCCGACGGCGATGGTTCGGGGTCGCACGGACGGCACTCTGCCGGATCGGACGCCCATACTCAAGCGGACGCGACGACGCATTCTCGCGCTTGACGTGGCCCCGGTGCGCACGCTACATACGGCGCCCCCGAGACTATCCGCCGCGGGCACGAGACCATGGACGTCGATCTTACTATCATCATCCAGCTCACGCTCTTTGTCGTTCTTGTGACGGTGCTCAATCGCTTTGTGTTCCGGCATTTTCTGCGCGTCATGGATCAACGGCACGAGAAAACCCAAACGGCCCTCGACGAGGCCGACAGGCTCGAGCGCGAAACGGTGGCCGATCAAGACGCCTACCAGACGCGCATGCGCGAAGCCCAGGCGGCAGCGCAACGTGAGCGCGAAGCGCTGCGTGGCAAGGGACGCGATGAACAACGGCGTCTCGTCAACGAGGCCCGTACGAGCGCCACCGAGGCTCTCGGACGCGCCCGCGACGAGCTCGAGCAAGCTGAGCAGCAGGCCGAGAGTGCCCTCGGCAAGAGCGCCGCCGAGCTGGCTGAGCTACTCGTGCGCAAGGTCGTCGGCCCGACCCTACTGCTCGCTATCACTCTCGTAGGCTCGAGCTCCCTCGCCGCTGGCGGCGAGCATGGCGGCCACGGCGCACTGCACGTCAACTGGTGGGCCTGGAGCATGGATGCACCGCCTGTCGGCTGGTTTCTGCTCGATTTCGTTCTCTTCGTGTGGGTGATCGTCCACTACACGCGCCGCCCCATCGTCAAGGCTTTTGCCGAGCGGCACGAGCGCATCAAACGCATCATCGGACAGGCCCAGGAGCGCTTTGGGCGTGCCCGCGCCACCTTCGACGAATATCGCGGCAAGCTGGCGCACGTCGAAGACGAGATGGCCGGTCTGGTCGAGCGTGGCCGCGAGAACGGCGAGGCCGAGCGCCGGCAGATCGTTGCCGCTGGCGCCGAGTTCGCCGAGCGCTTGCGCCACGACGCCGAGACCGTCGCGGGACAAGAGATTGAGCGCGCGCAGGCACGGCTGCGCATCCAGACCGCACGCCAAGCCCTCATCCTCGCCGAGCAAAAGCTTCGCGGCGTGTTGTCACCAGACGAACAGCAGCGCCTCATCGAGCAGGCAATTGTCGAGCTCGAGAGCGACGTGTCGTCTTCGATGGGGGCCCGGCCATGAGCGCGGTCGCTCGTCGTTACGCCCGCGCGGCGGTCGAAGCGGCCGAGGCGCAAGGTGGCACGGCTGCGGTGCAAGAGCTGGCACGCGACTTTGCGGCCTTCTGCGAGGCATTTGTCGCGAGCTCGGAGCTGCGCGAGCTGCTCGTCAATCCGGCCTTCAAAATCGAGCGCCAGAAGGTGCTCGGCGGTGTGCTCGCTAAGGTGGTGCCCTCGGTGTCGGCGTCGCGGCTCGTGACACTGCTCGCCGAGGCGGATCGCATCGCCGTGCTCGATGAGGTGCGTGTGGCCATCGCCGAGCTTGCTGATCGTGCCAGCGGCCGTGCGCGCGCCATCGTCACGAGTGCCGTGGCGCTCACCAAGGCCCATGAGGAGCGCATTGCCAAGGCTCTCGGCACGCGCCTCGGGCGCACGGTCGAGCTCAGCGTGCGCGTCGACCCCGAGATCCTCGGCGGGCTCGTGTGCCAAGTCGGTGATTTGACGTTTGACAGCAGCCTCCGACGCCAGCTCGCGGTGATGCGCGAGCGGCTCGAAGGCAGAGGCCCCTAGATTTTCTTGCTTTGAGGTAGGTGACCGCCCATGCAGATCCGTGCTGAAGAAATCAGCAGCATCATCAAGCAACAGATCAGCGACTACGAGCGTAAGATCGAGGTCGCCGAGACCGGCACCGTATTGTCGGTCGGCGACGGTATCGCGCGCATCTACGGCCTGCGCTCTGCCATGGCCGGTGAGCTGGTCGAGTTTCCGGGCGGCGTCCGCGGCCTCGTCTTGAACCTCGAAGAGGACAACGTCGGCGTCGCCATCATGGGCCACTCGACCGACATTCGCGAAGGCGACACGGTCAAGCGCACCGATCGCATCGCGCAGGTGCCCGTCGGCAACGCGCTGCTCGGCCGCGTCGTCAATGCCCTCGGCGAGCCGCTCGACGGCCTCGGGGACATCAAGACCACCGAGTTTCGCCAGGTGGAGCTCAAGGCGCCGGGCATTCTCGCGCGCCGCTCGGTGCACGAGCCCCTACAAACGGGGCTCAAGGCCATCGACTCGATGATCCCCATCGGTCGCGGCCAGCGCGAGCTCATCATCGGCGACCGACAGACCGGCAAGACGGCCATCGCCATCGACACCATCATCAATCAGAAAAAGAGCGACGTAAAATGCATCTACGTCGCCATTGGCCAAAAGCAGTCGACCGTGGCGCAGGTGGTCGACAAGCTCAAGAGCCACGGGGCGATGGCGTACACCACCGTCGTGCTCGCGAGCGCCTCGGATCCGGCGCCGATGCAGTTTCTCGCGCCCTACGCCGGGTGCGCCATGGGCGAGTACTACCGCGACAGCGGCCAGCACGCGCTCATCGTCTATGACGATCTCTCAAAGCACGCGACCGCGTATCGGCAGATGTCGTTGCTCTTGCGCCGCCCGCCAGGGCGCGAAGCTTATCCGGGCGACATCTTCTACTTGCACTCTCGTCTGCTCGAGCGCGCCGCCAAGATGTCGGCTGCCAAGGGCAACGGGTCGCTGACGGCACTGCCCATCATCGAGACCCAGGCCGGCGACGTCTCGGCCTACATTCCGACCAACGTCATCTCGATCACCGACGGTCAGATCTTTCTCGAGTCCGATTTGTTTTACGCCGGTCAGCGCCCCGCGGTGAACGCCGGTATCTCGGTCTCGCGCGTCGGTGGCGCCGCGCAGATCAAGGCCATGAAGAAGGTCGCCGGCAGCTTGCGCCTGCAGCTCGCCCAGTATCGCGAGCTCGCGGCGTTTGCGCAGTTTGGCTCGGACCTCGATCGCTCGACGCGTGAGCAGCTCGAAAACGGCTCCCGACTGACCGAGATGCTCAAGCAAGGCCAATACGCGCCCCATCGCGTGGGCTTTCAGGTGGTACAGATCTACGCCGGCACGCAGAACATGCCGGGCGTGAGCAAGACCTTTTGGCGCGACGTGCCGCTCAAAGATATCCAGCGCTTCTGCCAGGAGCTCGAGACCTTCATCGACGCAAAGCACCCGACGCTCATCGACAAGATCGAGAAAGTCGGCGAGCTGAGTGACGAGGTGCGTGTCGCCATCGAAGCGGCGCTCAGGGACTTCTTGGACGCCTTTGCCCCAACCGGTGAGGCCTGATGCCGTCACTCCGACACATTCGCACGCGCATCCGCTCGGTCAAGAATACTCAGAAGATCACGAGCGCGATGAAGATGGTGGCCGCATCCAAATTGCGGCGCGCCCAGGAAGCGATCGTCGCCGCGCGCCCCTACGCCCGCGAGCTCGGTGGACTACTCCATCGCCTGGCCACCCGCGCATCCGAAGGGGGCCGTGCGGCACCGCATCCCTTGCTCGCCATCCACGAGCCGCGCCGTGTGTTGCTCGTCGTCATGACCTCGGATCGCGGCCTGTGCGGCGCCTTCAATACGAATATCTTGCGACGCGCCGAGCGCTTCTTGCAGGAGCATCGTGGCACGTACGACGAGCTGAAGGTGGCGACCATCGGTCGGCGGGCGCGCGATTACTTCAGAAAGCGCCGTCTCGCGACGCAGCGCGATTTCCCCGGGGTGTTTGACAACCTCAGCTATCGACGGGCCTCCGAGATTGCCGAGGGCTTGGCCGAGGAGTTTGTCGCCCAAGACCTGGACGCCGTCTATCTCTTGTACAACGAGTTCAAGAGCGCCATGAGCCAGAAGGTCGTCGTCGAGGATCTCTTGCCCATCCGGCACGAGGACCTGCCGGCCGGCGAAGACATCGACTACATCTACGAGCCCGATCGCGACGCCGTACTCGAGCGTCTCGTGCCGCGCTATGTGGCGACCATCATCTGGCGCGCGCTGCTCGAGAGCTCGGCCTCCGAGCATGGCGCACGCATGACCGCCATGGGGTCGGCGACACGCAACGCCGCCGAGCTCGTCGACAAGCTCACCTTACAGTACAACCGCGCTCGCCAAGCGACCATCACTGGCGAGCTCATGGATATCGTTGGCGGCGCCGAAGCGCTCAAGTGAAGAAGACGGGAGAATCGCGAGCTATGGCAGCAGAAGCATTGGCACAAGGACACGTAACGCAGGTCATCGGACCGGCGGTGGACATCGAGTTTCCGGCAGGCGGGCTGCCGAAGATCTTCACCGCCCTGACGGTGTCGAATCCGGCCATCAACAACGAGCAAGACAATCTCGTGCTCGAAGTGGCGCAGCACCTCGGCGAGGGCACGGTCCGCGCCGTTGCCATGGACTCGACCGAAGGCCTCGTGCGCGGCGCCAGGGTCAAGAGCACCGGGGCTCCCATCGCGATGCCGGTTGGCCCCGAGGTGCTCGGGCGCATCTTGAACGTCATCGGTGAGCCGGTCGACGAGCTCGGGCCGGTGGGCGCGAAGAAATTTCTGCCCATCCACCGCGAGCCGCCGCCGTTTACCGATCAAGACGTGGCGGTGCAGACTTTCGAGACCGGCATCAAGGTCATCGACTTGCTCGCGCCCTACGCGCGCGGCGGCAAGATTGGTCTCTTCGGTGGTGCCGGCGTCGGCAAGACCGTGCTCATTATGGAGCTCATCCGCAACGTGGCCATCAAGCGCGGCGGCTTCTCGGTGTTCGCGGGTGTCGGCGAGCGCACGCGCGAGGGCAACGATCTGTACTACGAGATGATCGAGTCGGGCGTCGTCGCCGTCGAAAAGGACGAGCACGGCCATCCGAAGCGCAATCCCAACGGCTCGGTCAAAGTCATTCCCGGGAAAAGCCAGGCCGCGCTCATCTATGGCCAGATGAACGAGCCTCCGGGTGCCCGCGCCCGCGTCGGTCTCTCGGCGCTCACGGTGGCCGAGTACTTCCGCGACGATGAGGGCAAAGACGTCCTCTTGTTCATCGACAACATCTTTCGCTTTACTCAGGCCGGCAGCGAAGTGTCCGCGCTGCTTGGCCGCATGCCCAGCGCCGTCGGCTATCAACCGACGCTCGGCACCGAGATGGGCGAGCTGCAAGAGCGCATCACCTCGACGACGCGAGGATCGATTACCTCCGTGCAGGCCATCTACGTGCCCGCCGACGATCTCACTGACCCGGCGCCAGCGACGACTTTTGCGCACCTCGATGCGACCACCGTGCTCTCGCGCGCGCTCACCGAGCTCGGTATCTACCCCGCGGTGGATCCGCTCGACTCGACGAGCCGCCTGCTCGATCCGCAGGTGGTCGGCGACGAGCACTATCAGACGGCGCGCCGGGTGCAGGGTATCTTGCAGCGCTACAAGGAGCTGCAAGACATCATCGCGATTCTCGGCATGGACGAGCTCTCCGACGAAGACAAGCTCTCGGTGTCGCGCGCCCGCAAGATCCAGCGCTTTTTGTCGCAGCCGTTTCACGTGGCCGAGACGTTCACTGGCATGCCCGGCGTCTACGTCGAGCTCGCGGACACGATCAAGGCCTTCAAGGAAATCGCCGAGGGCAAGCACGACGACTTGCCCGAGCAGGCCTTCTACATGGTCGGCACCATCGAGGATGCCATCGCCAAGGCGAAGAAGCTCGCGGCGTAGAGACACGTCATGGCGAAGCTCACAGTTTCTCTCGTCACCCCGGGCCGCCAAGTGGCGCGCGCCGAGGTCGACATGGTGATGGCGCCGTCGGTCATGGGCGAGGTCGGCATCCTGCCCGAGCACCGGGCGCTGTTGGCCGATCTGGGGCCCGGGCCGGTGGTGCTCAAAACAGGTGACAAGCTCGAACGCTACGCCGTCAGCGACGGCTACATCGAGGTCGATCGCAATCGCGTCACGGTGTTGGCTGAAACCGCCGAGCACAGCTCGGAGATCGATGTCGAGCGCTCGCGCGCGGCTCTGCGCGACGCGGAGGCGAAGGTCAAGAGGCTCGACCCCCTCTCGCCCGAGTACGCCGAAGAGCAGGCACGCATCAAACGCGCCGAAGTGCGGCTTGGCGTCGCGGCGGGTTGACCGCGTACGAATATGGCCATACATTTCGAGTATGGCCATACCCAAGGTCAAAGCAACCTACTCGCTCGACGTAGCCACTGTGCGCACGCTGGAAGAGACCGCCCGGCGATGGGGTGTCTCGAAGTCTGAGGTCTTGCGCCGTGCGGTGCAGGCCGTCGGTCAGCGCGGATCCGGGGTACCCAACGATGCGTTGCGGGCTCTCGACGAGTTGCAAGAGGCGCAGGCGCTGACGGACGGCAAAGCAACGTCGTGGGCGCGCAACGTGCGTCGCGAGCGCCGGGCCTACTCGTCTCGACGTGAGCCAAGAACTTCGTGATCCACGTCGACACGAGCTTTCTCATCCGTGGCCTTGTGCGCGGATCGGTCGAGGACACGTGGCTTCGTCGCTGGCTCGGTGCCGGTGACGCGCTCGGCATGTCGGCCATCGCTTGGACGGAATTCCTGTGCGGCCCCGTCGGCGCGAACGATATTGCCATCGCGACGCGGCTCGTCACCGAGCGACCGGCCTTCACCGACGACGATACCGCGCTCGCGGCGGAGCTATTCAATACGTCCGGGAGACGACGCGGCTCCCTCGCGGACTGCATGATCGCCGCCACCGCTCTACGCGCCGAGGCGCCGCTGGCGACGAGCAACCGCGAGGACTTCACGCGTCTTGTGGCGCATGGGCTGGTACTGTTGCCCACCGCGCCCGCGAGGCGCCGGGCGCGCCCGGCTAAGTAGATCTGACTCCGGTGCGCGTCCCGTGCCGAGCGACGCCCACGCGCTCGCACGAGCCATCGAGCTTCGCTGAGCTGGTCGCGGCTGCACCCGCGAAGCGTTACGTGAGTAGTCCGCTTCGCGGTGCGTACGACGCGTTGCGCCATCGGTGCCGCGGGTGTGATGGATCTCACACGCAGCGCGGGTGCAACTAATTGATTCGGCGCGGTTCTCTTTTTGGGCGCACTGGCACGGTGGCTGCACTGTGTTGGTGCGATAGCATCATCGGAGCCGCCCCGGCGCGCCTCCCCCAGCCAGAGGAGCAGAGCATGCGACTTCCCATCTTCGCGACGATACTCGGTCTGGTCGTACCCAGTTTCGCCATGGCCCAGGTCTCACTCGCCCCCGTCGAGGGCACCAATCTCACCGACGGCGAAGTCGCCGCCATCACGGTCGTGCTGCGCGATACCTACGCGCGCGTCGCCCAGGTGCAGGTGATGAGCGCCGCCGAGACTGGCGGGGGCGGCGAGACCCTGCGATGCGGCGCCGTGCGACTTGCCCAGAAGATCAACCTACACTGCGCTCGTCTCGCCACTGACGGCGAGACCCTCTACGCCGCCGACATCACCGCCGCGTCGCTCGACGATCTGGTCATCGCCGCCGAGCGTATGGCGCGCGCTCTTGCCACCGAGACGCCCGTCGAGCTGACGCGCGATCATCGCACGGTCACGCGCGAGGAATCGCTCGCCCGCAATCGCATCTTCATCGAGAAGGTGATGGGCATCAAGGCGTCGACGACCGCAGTCCTGGCCGAGGGCGTGCACTACAACCCGTCGCTCAGCCTCCAGTTCGACGGTCGCTTGGAAGCCGAGCGGTATTTTCTCGAATTCGGCGCGGGACTCTTGCTGCCGGCGACCGGCGATCATCGTGACTACGGCGCGCTCTTCGCCGAGATCGGCGGCAGCCGCTATCTGACAGACGGCGACATCGCCCCGTACATCGGCGCCGGCGTCAGCCCGCGCATCATCTTCGACTCGGTCGACGGCGGCATCGGCGTCGCACCCTACGTGCAAGCGGGCCTGATGCTCATGCGCGCCTCCTCGAGCCGGCTGTACTTCGACGTGCGGCTGTCGCAGAACCTGACGCCGCTGCACAAGCGCGACACCTACGACTGGGCGACCGACACCAGCGTGTCGAGCACCGAGATCTATCCGACAGAGATCGGGTTCCTCTTCGGCATCGGTTGGTAGTGGTCAGTGGGCGCGACGCGCCGCCACGCGGAGCTCAAGAAGATACCGGGCCTGTCCGTGCTCGTGGGGGCCAATGGCAGCGGCAAATCGACGCTCTTCAGTGTGTTCGGCTTTCTCAAGGACGCGCTCACCGACAATGTCCATGTCGCGCTGACCAAGCTCGGCGGAAGTAAGGGCTTTTCCGAGGTGCGCAGCCGCAACGCCGAGGGACCGATCGAAATCGAGCTGAAGTTTCGCGAGAAGGAAGGGGCGCCGCTCACGACGACTATCTGCCATCGACGAGCGCGCGGGGCGACCGGTCGTTGCCAGAGAAGTTCTCAAGTACCGTCGTGCCGTGCGAGGCAAGCCCTGGCACTTTCTCGACTTCGAAGCGGGCAAGGGCTTCGCCGTCACCAACGAGCCGGACATGGTGACCGAAGAGACCGACCTCGTCCGTGAAGAGCACACGCTCAAGTCACCGGACATCCTGGCGGTCAAAGGGCTGGCGCAGTTCGAGAAGTTTCCAGCGAGCCGTGCCCTCGGCGACCTGATCGAGAACTGGCATCTGTCGGATTTCCACATCCAGCGCGCGCGCCCAGAACGGGATGCGGGCTATGCGGAGCACCTCTCAAGAGAGGGGGACAACCTCTCGCTCGTCGTCGAGTACCTGTACAAGCGTCACGAGAATGTCTTCAATCGCATCTTGGCACGCATGAAAGAGCGCGTGCCGGGTATCTCCAGCATCGAGCCGAAGGTGACGGAAGAGGGTCGCATCCTGCTTCGCTTTCAGGATGGGGCGTTCGAGGATCCCTTCCTCGCCCGCAACGTCTCGGATGGCACGATCAAGATGCTCGCGTACTTGGTGCTGCTCAATGATCCGAAGCCCCACCCGCTCTTGTGCGTGGAGGAGCCGGAGAACCAGCTCTATCCCAAGCTGCTGGCCGAGCTGGCAGAGGAGTTTCGGGACTACGCCCGCCGTGGCGGACAGGTCTTCGTCTCGACCCACTCCCCCGACTTGCTGAACGCCGCGAGTCTCGAGGAAGTGTTCTGGCTGGTCAAAGACAAGGGGTACACAGTCGTGCGGCGTGCCTCCGACGATCCGCAGCTCGTGCGTTACATCGCCGACGGCGACCAGCTCGGCTACCTGTGGAAACAAGGGTTCTTCGAGGGGGCCGACCCTCGATGACCGAGCTCGTGTTCCTGCTCGAAGAACGTTCGGCCGAGGCCCTATTGGAGCGCCTCCTGCGTGTTCGAAGGCAAACAGGATCTGGAGAAGCAGCTCACCCGCCGGCTGCGCGGCTACCTCGTACCGAAGGTGCGCTTCGTCGTTCTGCGCGACCAGGACGCCGGTGACTGCGTCGTCGTGAAGGGCAGGCTCAGGGACCGCTGCGTTGCGGCGGGCCGCGCCGATGCGATCGTGCGCATCGCGTGCCGTGAGATCGAGAGCTGGTACCTCGCCGACTTGGCGGCGGTCGAACGAGGACTCGGTGTGGTCAACCTGAGCCGCTGGCAAGCGAAGAAGGCGTACCAGGCGCCCGACGCAATTCACTCGCCAGCGCGCGAGCTGCGGCGGCTGGCGCCGAGCTACCAGAAGATCGCGGGCTCACGCGCCATTGCGCCACACCTCGATATCGAGAACCGGCGTTCGCGCAGTTTTGCCAACTTCATCTCGGCGGTCCAACGAGCGGCCGCGGAGCTTGACGAAGGCGCTCCGGCGAAGTCGAGCGTGAGCGGCGGTTGATCGATCAGCGCCACGCCGACGAGGGCAAACGCTGATGGTAGACGGTCCCGAGCTCTTGCGGGCATCGCGTCGCGACGACGTTCTGGCCGCCTCGCTGCGACTTTGGTCGACAATGACATTTGGAGCGCACCCCCGAACCGCTGGTCGCCAAAGGCTCTTCGATGATGCCACGCGCGAGAAAACCCGCGAGCTCACGTCGCACGAACTTCGGTACCGGACGCTCGACCTCATCGGCAGCGGCCGAGAACGCCAGCAGGTGCTCGGCGACCGCCTGGCACGCCCGAGACGATCTCACGGCTCGCAGTGATACCAGGTGTGCTCGTCACCGCCGTCGTCGCACGCACCGTCCTCGTAGCACCACACTTCGCCGACCTTGATGTCGTGCATGCCCTCGACCAGCTCGGCGACGAGGTTGCCGTCGGCGTCGTAGGTCTCGGTGGTGCGTCGATCGATGACGCCGTCGGGCAAGTAGCCGAGCGGAGAGAGACAATGGCCGAGATTGGCTTCGAAGCCGTCTTCGTCGAAGGTCCGTGTGTGCGACGCGCTGTCCCAACGCGCAGCCGTGCGTAGATCCACCTCGCCGTCGCCGTCCTCGTCTGTCGCGCAGGCCATCGCCTCCGTCGACGCGTCGAAGGAGCAGGTCTGGCGATAGTAGAGACTCTCTCCGTAGCCCTGTTCATCGAGCAGCAGCCTCCCCTCGGCGTCGTACTGCCGATGGGTGTAGGCGTCGACGACACCGTCGGCACCGGTGTCGTAGTAGGAGTTGGAGCCATCGAGCTCGAACGAGATGAGTCGCCCCGCACCGTCGTAGACCCGCGTCTCGCTGTACTCGAAAGGCTCACCGATGGGATGGTCGTGAGCCTGGTAGACTTCGCGCCCGGCCGCGTCGTAGGCAAAGTCCATGCGCTCGTCGACGATCCCGTCGGCGACACCATTGGAAGAGCCGGTGTACATGTCGGGGTCGTAGCCGTCGACCTCGCGCACGATGACGCGGCCGTCGGCGTTGAAGGTTTCGGTGACGAGCTGCATCGGAGCGGCAAACGGGTCGCACACGGCACCAACCTCGCAGGTCCTCATCGAGACGGCGCGATGGCGCTGGTGCGCCACGTCGTCGTAGGTCGACTCCGCGCGCCTTTCGACCGGCCCGTCGCATTCGGCGTCCGTCTCGACGAGCACCTCACGTCCGTCGGCGTCGAACGCCCAGCCGCCGCACCGGTCGACGAAGGCGCTCGACCGGAGATGTGAGAAGGTCGGGCTCTCGTATAACGGCCGACGCGACTCGAAGCGCAAGGTCCCCGACGCATCGTAGGTGCGCTCGATCTCCGCCGCCACCGTGCCGCGGCAATAGGCGACTTCGTGCACCAGGTTGCCGCTCGGGTCGTACGCGTAGTCACGCCAGTGGTCGAGCTCTCCGTCGGGGGGATCGACCTCGCCGTCGGGCGGTGGCGTCCGTTCGCTGTACGCCACCGTGCCGTCGAAGTAGCCGAAGAAGGCGTCGCCGCAGCCGTCACAACCGAGAGAGACGAGCCGGTTCTGGACGTCGTAGTGGTAGACGAGCCGGTGGCGGGGCGTCAGCGTCGTAGCAGCGTCGTCTTGCCAGCCGGTGGCATAGGACTCTTCGCTCAGCCGCCCGAGCGCGTCGTAGGCGAAGACACGCGCGGTGCTCGACATCCCGCCCATCTGGGCTTCCTCCTCCTCCACCTGCGAGACGAGCCTGCCGTCGACGTCGTAGGCGTAGCGCTGGCGCTCGTCGAGCCGCTCTCGAGTCGGCCGACCGCGACTGAAGCGCGCGTGCTCCGTCAGACGGCCCGCCGCGTCGTAGCTCCAGCTGGCGCGCTCGTAGGGCCCGAAAACGGTGCGCAAGACGTCCCAGTACTCCCCACTGCCGTCGCAGTGGCAATCGCGAAACGATGCCGTCGCAACGACGAGCACCAGTGCCAGCAACCCGCGATTTCGAACGCGCCGATGCATGCGCCCTCCACCCGGCGCCCTCCCCACGATGATGGTACGCAATCGGCGGGCCGCACGCCACCAACTCGTCGCATAGCGATGCGTGTGATGAGCGTCGCCAATAGCGGTAGTTCCTGCACGAGGCCCCAGCAACGGGTGCCACCCTATTTCGCAAGCGGGTGCGCATCGTGCAAGCTCGCATCCAGGATCGCGAGGGGCAACGAGGCTTCGTGCTTGCCCTACATGCTGGCGAAAAGTAAGCTGCGCCCGTGGTCTCGAGAGCGCTCAAAGCCCAGATCGTCACCGATCTGCGAAACACACACAGGCACCTCGACTACAGCTACAGAAAGGTCTTGGGGCTCAGCCTCGAACGCGACCTCGGCGAAGAGGAGCTCGATACCCTCGAAAGCTTTTCGAGCAGGTTCGCGCGGTACTCGGACACGGTCGTCGCACGCTATTTTCGTGCTCTGATGCTGGATCGCGACCCTGCCTTTCGCGGCTCTGTCATCGATTTGCTCAACTCCGCAGAGAAGCTCGGCTGGATCGACTCAGCAAACACCTGGCGACGGATACGAGAGCTGCGCAACGTTGCGGCCCATCAGTACACGGATGATGACTTTCTCGCGCTCTACCGCGAGCTGCGCGATCTTGCGTCGGTGCTGCTTGCCGTCTCCCTCGAGCTATGAGACTCGACGATCGTACCGTTCGCGTCATTGTGAGCTTTTTCCTGGCCCACGACCCGCACGCACGCATTCATCTGTACGGTTCTCGGGTGCGCGACGATCTGCGCGGCGGTGACATCGACCTGATCGTCATCAGTGAGGTCTTGGGGTTCACCGACAAGATTGACGCGCTCAGCCACATCAAGCAGGAGCTTGGCGACCAACGCATCGATCTGCGGATCCTGACGGCGCCCGAGGCCGCCGCCGACCCGTTCATCGTCGAAGTGTTGCGAGAGGCCCAGGAGTTGACCCGCTCGTGACCCCAGCCGCTGCAACGGCAATTGGCACCATCGCGGCGGTGCTCACCACCGCAAGCTTCATACCCCAGGTGGTCCGTGTGCTACGCCAGCGCGAGACCGCCGGGATCTCGCTTTGGATGTACGGTCTCTTCACCGTCGGGGTGGGACTCTGGCTCGTCTACGGTTGGCTCATCGAGAGCGCGCCAGTCGTCATCGCGAACGCCATCACCTTCGTCCTCGCCGCCTCGGTGCTTGGCGCTACCGCCTATCTGCGCGCACGGTCCAAGCGTGACACACCCCCTCGATGAGCTCGCCAACGCTCGCATGCCGTTCGGTCAATACGCCGGCCGGCGCCTGAGCGAGCTGCCGGAGGCCTATCTCGTCTGGTTTGAACGCGAGGGCTGGCCCCACGGCAAGCTCGGCGCGCAGATGGCGGCGATGCTCGAGATCAAGCACAACGGTCTTGTGCATCTGTTAAAGCCGCTGGTGCGATGAAGTGCGCCGAGGATTTCGCCGAGACTCGTTGGCTCACGTTGGCGAGGCGACGCGCGACGGCGCTCCGGCGTCGTCGACCCCGCGCACCTGTCGTTTGAGGTGTCCGACCGGTTCGTTGACCGTTCGCACCAATCGTTCGAGCACACCGACCGGTTCGTTGACCCCTCGCACCGATTGGTCGAGGCCCCAAGGTCGGTGCCACACACGCGCAAGGCGACGCGCTGGCGCTATTTCCCGCCCCTGCCCTCGTTGGGCAGCGCAGGACCCCGCAGCGTCTCTGACTCGTCCTTGTTGGGGTCGAAGCGGCGCACGCGACCATAGGGCGTGTGCAGGTAGAGGTAGCCCGGTCGCACGCCGTGGTCGCGGTCGTATTCGGCCGCGGCGCGGTCGCCGGCAGAGAACTGCTCCTGCATGCCGTTGACCTGCGAGTCGCTACCGCGGCGCGGGTGCGTATGGAAGGCCGCCACGGCCTGCGGCGGCGGCGGGCCGAGGCAAAGCTTGCCGGGCGAGGGCACCTTGCCGAATTTCGAGCAGGCGCGTGAGCTCAAGACCTCGGTGTAGGTGAAGCCCCCGGTAGGGTCGCGCACGATCCAACCGCCGTACTCCATGAACTGATCCTGCTGGGCGCGGCTGTGATCGAGACCGTCGGCGGCCGCGGCGTCCACCGTCGGGAACTTCGCCCCCGGGCCGCGGCTTGCTTGGTTAGGAAGGTTGCGGCGCAGCGGCGAGTCCTCCTCGATCGGACGGTCGGAGTACGTGTTGGTGGCCCGGTCGAAGTAGATCTTGCCCATGCGTGCTGTCTCGCTCTTCAAGATATACACGAGCCGCGGAGCGACGCCTAGGTAGCGCGTGTGCTTTCTACGCGCTCGAATGCGGGTCCTACTGCCTACGTCGCCTTGCTGCGTCGATGATTGAGCGTCGTCGACGCCTGGGCGACCGGCATCATGACGATGTCGTCGATGTTGACATGCACGGGGCGCGTGGCGCAGTAGAGGATCGCGTCGGTGATGTCCTCGGCGACGAGCGGGTCGAGACCCTCGTAGATCTTCTGGGCCCGCGCCTCATCGCCGTGAAAGCGCACGACGCTGAACTCGGTCTCCACCATGCCCGGATCGACGCTGCTCACCCGGATGGGCGTGCCGAGCAGATCCATACGCAGCCCGCGACTCAAGGCGCGCACCGCGTGTTTCGTCGCACAGTAGACGGCGCCGCCGGGGTAGACCTCGTGGCCGGCGAGTGAGCCGAGATTGATCACGTGTCCGCGGCCGCGCTCCACCATGCCCGGCACGATGGCGCGCGTGACCGTGAGCAGACCCTTGATGTTGGTGTCGATCATCTCGTGCCAGTCGTCGCTCGCGCCCTCGTGCAGCTTGCTCATGCCGCGGCTCAGACCGGCGTTGTTGATGAGTACATCGACGGCGTGAAAAGGTGGTCGCAGCGCCGCGAGGGCCGAGGTCACGGCCGCTTCCTCGCGCACATCGAGGGTGACGAGCTCGATCTGGGTCCGATGCGCAGCGCGCAGCTCGGCAGCTAGAGCTTCGAGACGCTCGCGACGGCGCGCGGCGAGCACGAGCACCGCACCCTCGGCGGCAAAAGCGCGCGCGCAGGCGGCGCCGATGCCACTGCTGGCGCCCGTGATGAGAACGACGCGGTCAGCAAGGCGACTCATGCAAAACCTCCGGCGGCGGACCATAGTCAAGGGACTCCCGTTGGCGCAAGCGGTGGTGTAGCATCGCGTGATGTTGAACCGGTCCCCGCAAACGCGTCGACGCTTTCTGCGCTGGCTCTCGGGTGCGGTGCTCGCGCTCATCATGCTGCCCGCGACGCGCGCGCGGGCCAGAAAGATCGCCATACCCCTCGGCAAAGTGGAGAAGCTGCAGAAGGTCGGCGGCTCGATGCTCGCGAAGATCAAGGGACGTGACGTGCTGCTGGTGCGCGACAGCGAGAAGACCCTCCGCGCCATCAATCCGGTTTGTACGCACCAGAAGTGCACGGTGGCCTACAACCCCGAGACCAAACACTTGCACTGCCCTTGCCACAAATCGGCCTACACGCTCGACGGCGTGGTGCTCGAAGGACCCGCGCCCAAGCCGTTGCAGATCTATCCCACCGACTTCGATGGTCAGCGCGTCGTGCTCGACCTCCCGGAGCCGACACCATGACGAACCTCGCCGCAGCGGCCTTTTTGCTCACCGCCTTCGTCACACTTGGCAGCGGCGATGTCGGCGTGACAGCCGAAACGAACGAAGCGCCCGCGGACGCCGTTGAAGAGCTGGACTCCCTCGACGAAGTGGCCGCGCCAACCGCACCGACGCTGCCGCAGGTCCTCGGCCGGATGCATTCTGCCGTCGTGCACTTCCCCATCGCCTGGCTGCCGCTCTTGCTGCTGGCCGAGTGGCTGGTGCTCACCGGCCGCCTCGCACACCCGTCATTGCTGCGCCCGTGGCTGCTGCTCGGCACGCTGGGCGCCTTCGTACCGGCGGCCATGACTGGGCTCTTGCGCCTGCGCGAGCTGCCGCAGGATGCGCCCTCGCTGAGCACGGCGCTGCTGCACCGCAATCTCATGCTGTCCGCGTTCTTGCTGCTGCTACTGTCGCTGCCTTTGCGCGTGAAGCTCGCGCGGTGCGCCGTGTGCGGTCGACGTCTCTACCTCGCGGCGCTCCTTGTCGCCACGGTGCTCGTAATGCTCGGCGGGCATCTGGGCGGGCGCCTGGTCTTCGGCGACGCCTATCTGCCGTTCTGACGCAACTCTGGTAGCAGCCTGGCTTCGGCAAAGCTGACATAGCGTCGCGCACCCGCGCCGGTCACCAGGTGATCGAGCACCGGGATGCCAACGAGGCGTCCGATCTCCACCAGACGTCGCGTGAGCGCCAGGTCCTCGCTCGATGGTTGCGGGTCTCCGGACGGGTGATTGTGCGCAATGACGACCGCGCTCGCCCGTTCGCGCAGCGCCGGAGCGAACACTTCACGCGCGTCCACGGCGCAACTATCGACGCTGCCCTCGGCCACCACGGTGACGAGCAACGGTCGGCTCTTGACGTCAAGGACCACGACGACGAAGCGCTCACGCGGCTCGCCGACGAGCAGCTGTTCGACACAGGCAAAGGCGGCATCGGGGGTGAGTATTCGCGCACGCGATTGTTGCGCAGCGGACACGCGACGGCCAAGCTCAACCGCGGCACGCAAGCGACGCACCTCGCGCGCCGAGAGACCCACTTCCCGCAGCTCGGCGTAGCCGCGTCGTGCGGCGGCGTACACGGAGGACCATCGCCCGACGATGGTCGCGGCACGGTCATGTCGGCGCTGTGCCGGGCCGGTGAGCAGCTCGGCGAGCAACGTCTGGTCCGAAATGCGAGACTGCACGTCGACCTCCTCGTGCAGTGAGAGAGCAAATTGCGCGCCAGCGCCGTCCCCGCTACAGAACACCGTAACGGGCCGCTTGTGTCGCAGCTTGCGACACGTCTGCGTGACGACGGAGGAGCGATGGCCAGGCGAGCACAGCAAGCTCTCACCCATCTCGATGAGCGTGGCGCGATGCACATGGTCGACGTGGGGGACAAGCCGGCCACCCACCGCATGGCGATTGCCGAGGCCGAGGTGCACATGGGCGCGGCGGCGCGGCGAGCCCTCGCTTCAGGGGATGTGCCGAAAGGCGACGCTCTGGCCGCAGCGCGCCTGGCGGGCATCCAGGCGGCCAAACGCACCGCGGAGCTCATCCCACTGTGCCACCCGTTGCCGCTGACCCACGTGTCGCTCGAGCTCGTCCCCCGACGCTTTGGCTACCTCGTGCGGGCCCGCACCGAGACCAGCGCACCCACCGGCGTAGAAATGGAAGCGCTCACCGCGGTCACCGTGGCGGCACTCACTCTCTACGACATGCTCAAGGCGGTTGACCGCGCCATGCACATCGAGGGGGTCAAGCTACTGGAGAAGCGTGGCGGTCGCAGCGGACACTACGTACGACGCCCGCGTCAATAGTCATCAATCCGCAAAGATATAGCCCACGCCGTGCACCGTCTTGATGAGTCGAGGCGCCCGCGGATCGTCGCCGAGCTTTTGCCGCAGTCGAGAGATATGGACGTCGACGCTGCGCAGAGTGACGGTTGCGCTGCTGCGGCCCGCTCGCTCGAGTAACGTCTCGCGTGGCAGGACGACTCCGCGGCTGCGCAAGAGCGCCACCAGCAGATCGAGCTCGATGCCACTGAGGAGGAGTGGATCACCGTGGAGCGTGGCGGTACGGTCGCGCGGATGCACCTCGATGCCGTGTGCGGCGAGGACGCCTACGTCGCTCGCGGGACCCGCGCGACGCATCACTGCGCGTACGCGAGCCAAGAGCTCGCGCGGACTGAAGGGTTTCGCGATGTAGTCGTCGGCGCCGAGCTCGAGACCCAGGACCTTGTCGCTCTCGCTGTCGCGTCCCGTGAGCATCACGATTGGAACGTTGTGGTGAGCACGAATGCGGCGCACGACCTCCAAGCCGTCGAGGCCGGGCATCATCACGTCGACGAGCACCGCGTCGCAGCGCTGACGCTCGAGAGCCGCGAGCCCCGCGACGCCATCGACCGCCTCGACGACGTCGATGAGGTGCAGCGCCAGGAAGCTACGCAATCTCGCGCGCAGATCTTCGTCATCGTCGATGACGAGCACGCGTGCCTCGAAAGACACCTCCGGCGTCATGACCCGTCCTTGGCGCGGTGGCGCTCGGGCAGCCGACCCCGCGCCGCAATCAGCTCGGCCAGCGCCCGGCTCAAACACTCGAGCTCCCGCTGTAGGTCGTCGTGCAGCGTCGCGGCCGTGCTCAGATCCCCCGCGGCACCGACCGCCTCCAGGGAGGCACACAGATCGCTTACCCGTTGTGCGCCGAGATACGCGGTCGTCGACTTGAAGGCGTGCGCTAGCTGTTCCACGGATGCCGCATCGCCACCCACGATGGCCGCGCCGAGCACCGCGACGCGCTCGGGCAACATGGCCAGCAGCTTGCTCGCGGTCGCCACGACCAAGGCATCGCCATCGACCGCCATCTGCCGCAAGTTGGCCAACGCCTGGGGATCGAGCTCACACGCGACGGGCTCGTCATCGACCGGTCGTTCGTCGGCCATCGCCCGCACCAGTGCCTCGCGCAGCCGGCCGAGCGACAGAGGTTTGGTGACATAGTCGTTCATGCCCGCCGCGAGCGCTTGCTCCCGACGATCGGCCAAAGCCGCGGCGCTCAATCCGATGATAGGCACATGTCGCCGCGGCCCTGCGTGCTGGCGAATGATGCGCGTCGCCTCGCAGCCGTCGAGCTCCGGCATGTGACAGTCCATCAACACCGCAGCATACGGTCGCGCGGTGGCCGAGGCAACGACCGAGACACCGTCCCGCACCGCATCCGCATCGAAGCCGAAGTGCGCGAGAGCGGCCAGCACCACGCGACGGCTGACCTCGTCGTCCTCCGCGACGAGGATCTGGGGTCGTGCGCGCGCGCGCGCGCGACAAATCGTGCCCCCCCCCCGCCGGGGCGCCACCGGCGCCCGGCCCCCAGGCGGCGCGGCGCGCACGCCCAGCTCACCGCCCCCCCGTGGGGT
>CAYHNK010000003.1:0-48026 GCA_964357695.1 uncultured Bdellovibrionales bacterium
TCGAAGGCCGCGATCGACTACCGTGGTGCGGCGGCTCCTCAGGGACGCGGCTCTCCTCAGCCCGACTTTGCGGATCCGCGCCCGGTAGGCGGGGCGCTCCATGTGTGCTAGTGATAACCCCTTTATGAGAGCGGGAAAAGACCAGATTGCAACCCCCGGGGTTTCCTGTCGCACCAAGGACAGCACCACGCGGGCGATGGCTTTGACTTTGCTGGCCGCGACGACGATCGCCTCGGGCTGTGGCGCTACTGCGCGGGCGCGCGTGCCGTGGAGTAGCGCTCGTCAATGGATCGCACCCACGGACGGGACCTCGCCGGGCCACGCCGCAGCCGCTGGCGCACCGATCGACGATGAGCAGGCCCGCTGGCTCGCGACGCGCCTCGATGAGGGTCGCCCTGTCGAGCCGCTCGAGCTCGATGAGCGCGAGTTTCAGCCGGTGCTGCTCGATCCCGCGGCGAGTGGGAAAGTGACCGTGCTGGTCTTTTTTGCCACTTGGTGTCCGCACTGCCGCATCGAGATGCCGCGGCTCGTGCGCTTTGCCGCGAGCCTTGTGGCGCAGCCCGAGCTTGCTGCCAACGTGCAGATCATCGGTGTGCGCACGTCCGTTGAGCGCGAGCGCGAGCCTTTCGAAGATTTTGTCGCTGCCTTCCAGCCTTCATTCCCCATCTACACCGACCCGACCATGTCCCTGGCGTTTGTGCGCTTTGCCCGCGCACTCGGCATCCAGCCCCTGCTGCCTGCCACCGTCGTGCTCGACCGAGGCGGCGTCGTGCGCTACGTGCTCCCCAAAGGAGACTTGACGGACGTCGAGAAGCTGCTCGGCTGGGCGGTGAAAGATCTGGCCAACAAGCCGTAGGCCCTTTTCTCGCCCGGCGATCTCCGCTACCTAGGGCCCATGGCACCCTCCAAGAAGAAGAATTACGGCGACGGCGTTCACGACGGCCTCGTTCCACTCGCACCCATCGACGTCGCCACGTGCGGCACGATCGACGAGCTGTTGCGTGGGTACGCGCGCACCTCGTTCGGTGGCCGCACGGTAGGCGAGGGCGCCGAGGTCCTCGAGGCCATGATCCGCGACCCCAAGTGTCTCGTCGTCATGACGCTCTCGGGCGCGATGACGGTGGCCAAGCAAGGCCTACTCGTCTGCGAGATGATCGATCGCGGTTGGGTGCAAGCGGTCATCTCCACCGGCGCGCTCATGGCGCACGGCTTTGTGGAAGGCAGCGGCGGCGCGCATTTCAAGTACGACCGCAAGATGAGCGACCATGAGCTCTACGAGCGCGGTTACGATCGCGTCTACGACACGCTCGAGCTGGAGCAGAATCTCGACGACATCGATGTCATCGTGCGCAACGCCATCGAGAAGCTGCCCGAAGACACGGTGCTGCACTCGAAGCTCATCTTCCACGAGCTCGGTCGCTGGCTGGACGAGAACACGCCCGAAGAAGCGCGCTCGATCTTGAAGAGCGCCTACCGCAAGAACGTACCCGTGTTCGTGCCCGCGTTCACCGACTCGGAGCTGGGACTCGATGTGGCTCTTATGAACCGCGTGCGCGTCAAAGAAGGCAAGGCGCGCCGACCCTTCGATCCGTTCCTCGATCTCGAAGCCTATGCGAGCTTTGTCGGCGTGCAGGAGCGCACCGGCATCTTCACCATCGGTGGCGGCGTGCCGCGCAACTGGGCGCAGCAGCTCGGACCATTTCTCGATCTGGTCGAAAAGCGCATGGGCAAAGAAGGGCGCGGCTTTCGCTTTCGCTACGCCCTGCGTATCTGTCCCGAGCCCTCACACTGGGGCGGTCTGTCGGGCTGCACCTACTCCGAGGGTGTCAGCTGGGGCAAGTTCCTCCCCGAGCACGAAGGCGGACGTTTCTCCGAGATCCTCGCGGATGCGACGATTGTCTGGCCGCTGCTCGTGCGTGGCATGATCGAGCGCATCGGCGACGTGGAGATCAAAAAGACGCTCGTGCCGAGCTGACGCCGTCACCGCCGAAAATACTCCACCTGCCATTTTTGCACCGCGCGATTGTGACAATCGAGCGTGGCGCAGAACTCGTGGTGACCGTTGTTCTTGGAGACAAAGAAGAAATCCTTGCAGGTCTCGGGCGCGACGACCGCTTCGAGCGCGGCGCGGCCGGGGCTGGCGATGGGCCCGGGCGGCAGGCCGTAGATGCGGTAGGTGTTGTAGGCGCTGTCGAGCTCGCGCAGATGTTGGCGCGTGAGATTGCCGTCAAAGTGCGGGTCGGCGAGTGTCGCGGCGTAGATCACCGTCGGATCGGTTTGTAACCGCCAGCGCGGCTTGCCGACGAGGCGATTGTAAAAGACGCAAGCGATGCGTGGTCGCTCGACGGCGGCGCCCGTTTCCTTTTCGACAATCGAGGCGAGGGTGACGAGCTCGCGGGTCGAGAGCGCCAGGGGCCCCGTGCCACCGCGCGCCGTCACCTCGGTGTAGGTTGCGTGAAAGCGATCGAGCAACATGCCCATGAGCTCACGGGCGGGTACGCCACGAGCAAGTGAGTAGGTCTCGGGAAAAAGATAGCCATCGCAGCTCGGGCCGGGCACGGCGTGGGCGGCGAGAAAGTCGCGATCGTCACACAGACAATCAAAATCTTCCGCGCGTAGCCACTTCTCGGCGACGAGCTTGTCACGTACCTGCCAGCGATTGAGTCCCTCGGGGATGACGAGGCTCCACAGCTTGATGCGACCTTCGCCGAGCATCTTGAGCAACAGGCGCGGCGTCAGGGTGGGCGAGATCTCGTACTCGCCGGCAAGCACCGTGGTCGCGCGGGTGAGTCGGGCATAGAGATACAAGAGCTTCGGATGGGCGAGGATCTTCTCATCGCCAAGGCGCATGAGGGTCGGTCGCAGTGCCGCGCCTTTGGGCACGACCAAGAGCGTCACGGGGGTCGCGCCGAGCGGCTGATCGAGCTCGTGCAAAGCGAGCGCGCTGAGCACGCCGCCCACGACCAGCAGCAAGAGCAGTGCGCCCCCGAGACTACTCGCCACACGCACGCGTTTCATACCGACCTCGCGTCGAGATACGACTGGAGAATGAGAGCCGCCGCCACTTTGTCGATGCGCTCGCGGCGAGCTTCGCGTCGCACACCCGCGTCGATCATCGTGCGCTCGGCAAGCGCCGTCGTCATGCGCTCATCCCACGTTTCGATGGGCACGCTGACCTTCTGTCGTAGCTTGTCGACAAAATGCATGATGGCATGCACCGCCTCGCCCGCGGAGCCATCGAGCTGCGAGGGCAGTCCCACGACGATGCCTTCGACCTCGTACTCGATGACGAGCGCGGCGATGCGCTTGAAGGGATCGTCGCGCTTGCGAAGGATGACCTCGAGCGGTTGCGCGATCATGCCGAGCGGATCGCTCAACGCCACACCGACGCGGACGCGACCCGCATCGATTCCCAGAAGGCGCTTCATGGTGAAAAGAGGCAGCTACTCTTGCAGCTTGCCGAGGCGGGATTCGACCTGGGCGAGGCGCTTGCGGATCTCATCAATCTCACGGCCGAGATTGGCGTAGACGGTCACAGCACCGACGCCGCCTTTGACGCGCTCCTCAACGCCCTTCTGCAAATCGTCGACCATTTTTTGCGTTGTCGCTACCCAATCGGTGAGCAGATGCTTGGTGCTGGCAAACGCGCCACCATCACCACCCTCACCGCCCGTTGTTTTGCGCGTGATGACGCGATCGAGGCGGTGCTCCCACTCGTGGCGCAGCTTGTCCGCGGCCTCGCGCAGCTCGGAGGCCTTGGCCTGCACCTTGTCGACGCGCTCGCGCGCCAATTGCCCGAGCGTCTCGCCGCTGCCTTGCACGAGATCACGCAAGAGCCCCAAGGGCATGAAGCTCTTTTTCTTCTCCGCTTCGAAAATGATCTGGGCGAGCGTCACGCTCGTGAGGTCTTCGCCGCTCTTGTTGTCGATAACGCGCACTTCCTCACCGGTCTTGATCATGCCGGCGATGTCATCGAGGGTGACGTAGCAGCTGCGTTCGGTGTCGTAGAGCTTGCGATTGGCGTAACGCTTGACGGTTTTCGGTCCTGGCATGAGCGTGCCAGTAGCACGCAAGCGCAAACAGGGTCAAGCGTGGTGCCCAGGGACGGAATTGAACCGCCGACACGGGGATTTTCAGTCCCCTGCTCTACCAACTGAGCTACCTGGGCAGCGGTTGGAGGAGTACCTTTTCGACCCGGTAAAAGTCAAGCCGCACGAAACGATGTCGGCCGGGTGGACCGGCCGTGCGCGCACGGATAGTGTGTCTCCCATGTCTGCCAAGTCCGTGGTGCCTGACGCTCCGGCATTGCTCGCGCAATTGCGCGAGGCCTATCCGGGCGCCACGTGCGCACTCCACCATCGTTCGCCCTTTGAGCTGCTCGTTGCCACCATCCTCTCGGCGCAGTGCACCGATGAGCGCGTTAATCGGGTGACACCCGCGCTCTTTGCCCGCTATCCGACGCCGAGCGCGCTCGCGCGTGCGACGCAAGAGGACCTCGAAGGCCTCGTGCGCTCCACGGGATTCTTTCGCAACAAGGCCAAGAATCTCATCGCGATGTCGCAGCAGCTCGTCGAGCGACATCATGGCGAGGTGCCCAACGCTCTCGCAGAGCTCGTGGAGCTGGCGGGCGTGGCGCGCAAGACTGCCAACGTCGTCACCGGCACGGCCTTCGGCATGGCGACCGGCATCGTCGTCGACACCCACGTCACGCGCTTGAGTCAGCTCTTGGGGCTCACGCGTGAGCGCGATCCGGAGAAGATCGAGCGAGATCTCATGCAGCGCTTCGATCGCACCGCCTGGATCGAGCTGAGCCACCTGCTCATTCTGCACGGTCGTCGGGTGTGCATTGCGCGCCGCCCGCGCTGCGGCGAGTGCACGCTCGCGTCGCTGTGTCCGTCGGCAGGTAGCGTCAGCTCGGCGGCAGCTCGGACAACGCCTCGCCGCTCGTCTTCATCAGCGCCGAAGCCTCGTCGAGCGCCCGGCTCGCCGACTGCACCGCGTGCTCGTCGCCCTTCTTGAAGGCGACGACGAGCTGACGCACGCCCTCGGCGTAGAGCGTCAAACCCTTGTTGAGCGCGGTCACATCCAGGCGCTCGGGTGGCGCGAGGCCGCGCTGAAGCTTGACCCGTAAGGTCGCACGCACCTGATTGACGACCACGAGCAGCAGCTCGAAGGTCTGCACGCGCAGCTCGGCGATATCATCGGCGAGCTGCATGGCTACGACGTCGCGGTCTTCGCCGCGCCCAGCCCCGCGGTGCAGGCGCTCGAGCGCGAGCGTGAGCTGCTTTTGCAGTGGCTTGATGCGTGCATTACCGGCGCTGCGAAAGGCCTCGACGACGCCTTCGAGATAGCGCAGTTGCTCCTCGGGCGGCGAGCTGGGCGTGGGGGGAGAAGGCAGCGCGGCGAACGGATTGTCCATGGGGGCCTGGCCCGCTCGGTCAGCTCGCGGGCTTTTCCAGCAGCGGCCTGAGCGGCTGCTCTTGTTCTTGCGTCACCGGTGGTTTCTTCTTGGCGTCAGCCTCGGACTCGGGTCTCTTGGCCTCTTTGCCTCCGGACATCATGCTGCGCATGAACAACGTGAGACCGCCGATGGCGACGAGCTGACTGATCCCCGTCCATGCGCCGACCGCCATGAGCAGACCGCCGCCGAGCGCACCCAAGTCGAAGCCCTTGCCGTCTTTGTCACCACTGAGCCACCCGGCAATCACCGTGCCGAGCGCCACGATGGCACCGACGGCCCCGACAAGGACGCCGAGGGAGGGCCAAAAGGCCGGCACCAGCGCGAGTGCGCCCGTGACGACGGGGTTATCGAGCAGCCCCTTCAACATGCCGAAGGCCTTCTGCGCGAGTCCCTCGGTGGTCTCCTTCGCGTCGCCAGTCGGCGCCTTCTTCTCCGGCGGCTCGATGCCCTTGCTTGCCGCGGTGGGTCCGCCGTTCTCGGGTGTTTTGCCTGTCGGAGTACCGCGGCCGCTCACCTCGTCGGTCATCGGTGTGGGCTTGGGGGGGCCCTGGGGCTCACCGGTCGTTGCCACGCCGAGCCGTCGGACCACGGACTGCGGCACGGTGAGCCTCTCGCCGGTGAGGATGAGGTCGGGGTCGCGACCTTTGTCGTCGGTTGGGGTCAAGCCCCGGCCATACTTGCCGTTCCAGTCAAAGTTGTTGAGTCCGTTGAGCTCGCGCAGCTCTTCAGGCCTGACACCCCACCGCGCTGCGAGCCCCGACAACGTGTCGCCCGGCTGCACCGTGTACTTGCCATCGGTGCCGATGTGCTCACCCGCGGGGTTCTTGGTGCCCTCACTCGGCTGGGACACGGATACGGTAGGCGACTTGACCTGCATTTCAGCCATGATTGACTCCGTCGACTATTCTACCTACGACGCCCCTTTTATAGCACGCCGCGCGCGTCCTCGGCCAAGAAAGTTGTAAGCTCAAGGTTCTTACACCTCCACCGCCTCTGTGGCTCGATTCTTGGCGGCTTCGGCACCTGCGGTTTCGAGCACAATCTCGTCATCGCGCACATCCACCGACACTTCGCCGCCCTGCGCCAGCTTACCGAAGAGGATCTCGTCCGCGAGCTGGCGGCGCAGCACCTTATCGATGAGGCGTCCCATGGGCCGTGCGCCGTGCTTGCGGTCGTAGCCGTGGCTGGCGAGCCAGTCGCGTGCCGCATCCGAGAGCTGCAAGGAGATCTTCTTGTCGCCGAGCTGCGCTTCGAGCTCGCCGACGAGCTTGTCGACCACCTGCAAGGTGACCTCGGGAGTCAAGTGATCGAAGGTGATCCAGCCGTCGAGACGATTGCGAAACTCCGGCGCGAAAGTACGTTCAATGGCGCCCTTGGCATCGGTCGACACCGGAGCATCACCAAAGCCGATGGCATTGGCGGCGAGATCGTGCGCCCCAGCGTTGGTTGTCATGATGACGACGACGTTGCGAAAGTCCGCCTTGCGCCCATTGTTGTCGGTGAGCGTCGCATGGTCCATGACCTGCAAGAGGATATTGAATAGATCGGGGTGGGCCTTTTCGATCTCGTCCAAGATGAGCACGGCGTAGGGGTTCTTGATGATGGCGTCGGTGAGCAGCCCCCCTTGGTCAAAGCCCACGTACCCTGGCGGTGCGCCGATGAGCCGCGACACAGTGTGCTTCTCCATGTACTCGCTCATGTCAAAGCGCAACAGCTCGATGCCAAGCGCGCGGGCGAGCTGGCGGGCGAGCTCGGTCTTACCGACGCCGGTCGGGCCCGAGAAGAGAAACGAGCCCACGGGGCGCTCTGGGGCGCCAAGACCCGCGCGTGACAGCTTGATGGCCGAGACGAGCGTGCCGATGGCCTTGTCCTGGCCGTAGATGACGAGCTTGAGATCGCGCTCGAGCGTCGCCAGGCGCTCCTTGTCGGAGGTCGACACCGTGCGCGGCGGTACGCGGGCCATCTTGGCGACGACGGTTTCGATCTCCTTGGGGCGAATATGCTTGGGGCGCTTGGCGACCGGCAGAAGTCGTGCCGCGGCACCCGCCTCGTCGATGACGTCGATGGCCTTATCGGGGAGGTGTCGATCGTTGATGTACTTGGCCGACAGCTCGGCCGCCGCGCGAATCGCCGGGCGCGTGTAGCTAACGCCGTGATGGCCTTCGTAGTGCTTTTTGAGCCCCTCCAAGATCAAGATAGTTTCGGCCACGGAGGGCTCTTTGATTTCGATCTTCTGAAAGCGCCGTGCGAGGGCCCGGTCGCGCTCGAACGCCCCCTGAAACTCCTTGTAGGTCGTCGAGCCGATGCAGCGCAGCTCGCCAGCGGCGAGGGCCGGTTTGAGAATGTTGGAGGCATCGAGTGTGCCGCCACTGACCGCTCCCGCACCGACGATGGTGTGGATTTCATCGATAAAGAGAATGGCGTTCGGCCGCGCGATGATGGCGGCGATGACGGCCTTCAATCGCTGCTCGAACTCGCCGCGAAACTTGGTGCCGGCAATCAGCGCGCCCATATCCAGCGCGAACACCTCGGCGTCGGCGAGCAAATCGGGCACGTTGCCCTCGTGAATGGCGAGCGCCAGGCCCTCGGCAATGGCGGTCTTGCCGACGCCTGGCTCACCGACGAACACCGGATTGTTTTTGCGTCGCCGACACAGGACGTGCACCGTGCGCGTAATCTCCTCCTCGCGACCGATGAGTGGATCGATCTTGCCGGCCGCGGCCTTCTCGACGAGGCTCACCGTAAAGGCCGCAAGCGGATCGCGTTGCGTGCGACGACCGGTCCCGGCTTCGTCGGCTTCCTCGTCTTCTGAAGCCTCGAGCGTGCCGCCGTCGCCTGCGACCTTCGAGACGCCGTGCGAGATGTACTCGAGGATATCGAGACGACTGACCCCCTGCTTCTTGAGCAAGTACACGGCAAACGATTCGGACTCGCGGTACATGGCCGCGAGCACGTCGCCGGCCTCGATCTCCTTTTTTCCCGAGGACTGCACGTGGATGGCGGCGCGCTGGAGCACGCGCGTCACCGCCATCGTCTGTTCCATCTCCAGCTCGACGCCGTCGGGAACGGTGGGCAGCGTGCCGAGGTGCCCTACGAGATCCTCAGTGAGTGTCTTCAAGTCGGCGCCGCATTGCAGCAGTACTTGTGAGGCATGTGCTTCGGTGAGCATGGCGTAGAGCAGGTGCTCGAGCGTCACCATCTCGTGCCGCCGCGCGCGCGCCTCTTGCACGGCGAGGCTGAACGCAATTTCGAGCTCCTTGGCAATCATTCGGCAGGCTCCACGGTGCAGCGCAGGGGAAATTCGTTTTGTCGCGCCTCCTGCATCACCTTCGCCGCTTTGGTCTCGGCGATCTCATAGGTGAAAACGCCAGCGACGCCCACGCCTTGCTGATGCACGTGCAGCATGATGCGCACGGCTTCGGGCTCGGCGTGGCGAAAGATACTCGTCAGTACATGCACGACAAACTCCATGGTCGTGTAGTTGTCGTTGTGCAACAGCACGCGGTAGAGCTGGGGCCTTTTGACCTTCTTCTCGGTCTCGGTGGCGACAGCTTCGCCACCCTGAGGCGCCCAGTCGTGGTCCGTATTCTTTTCGGCCATCGCGACAAGTATATACACGCTGGCGCAGCGCGCCAGGGGAGACGATGCCGTAGGCGCGCGCGACTAGAAGTTGAACGACGACTCGACGCCAAAATCCCACGAGTCGGTCGACACATACGCCGCCGGCGTCGCTTCCGGATCGAGCACCCAGCGACGGGTGAAGCGCCCGACGAGGTAGACGTATGAGATGAGCTGGTAGCGTCCTTCGGCCACCGCCATCGAGCGGCTGTCCTTCTTGAAGAGATCGTTCAAGTCGGTGATGCCGGTGCGCGCGTAGAAGGCCTTGAGCTGGAAGATGTCGAGCGCCGGGACGCTCACAAAGACCTGCAAGTTGCGATTGGCTGCCGGGTTGTACGCGGCGCTGCTCGAATCGTAGTCTTCGTAGAAGGCGCCCACCTGGAAGATGTTGGCAAAATCGAACGCGAGGTCAGCGTAGTAGCCGTTGAGTCCAGCGTCGGTGGAGCGGTTGCGGATCTCATGCGCTTTGGTGGGCAAGAGGCCCGTGACCACGTCGGGGGTGCCTTGCAGGTACTGATAGCGCTCGATCTCGTAGAAGGTGGAGAAGTACATCGGCAGGTAGTTGCCGGCAAAGCGCCGGTACTCGAGCCGCAAGGGAATCGTCAGCGCAAAACCGATGGGCATCTTGGCCGTGATCAGGGTGCCAAGATGCCAGCCCCAACCCGCCTGCTGGATGAAGTTCAGGTCGGTGTAGGGGACGATGTCGAGGATCGGGCTGTGCAGCACCTCGGCCTCGAAGTCAAAGCCGTAGATTGTCGCTGCGGTGGTGTCGGTCACCTCGAGGTTGTCGTCCTCGATCGTGGCGGTGACCACGGTCGGTGCATTCAGATCGCTGACGACGCTCGCACCGATGGCGAAGATGTTCAGGAGCGAATCGGCGTCGATGAGCGCGTAGGGCTTGAAGTAGGCGCGCGCACCGAAGAGGCGCGAGTCGGGGCTCTGGCGATCATAGACCGTGCCGAAGTCACCAATAACCGTCTCGATGCCGCCGTACTTGGTATTGATGTCGAACTGTGAGCCGACGCGGAACTTGTTGATGTCGAGGTTGTTGATGTAGCGGCCCATGATGGTGCCGTGACCGAGGGCCGCCGCGAGCTCGCCGACGCGCAGGTAGAAGTCATCGCGCTTGTGGCCGAGACGGACGTAGCGGATGACCTTGATGTAGTCCGCCGGCTGATCCCAATCCTCGTAGCGAATGAGGCCGTAGTAGTCATTTGTCGCCTGCGGGTCGCGATCCCAGGCGCGCAGGTTCAAGGGGATTTGGAAGCCCACGCCCACCTTGCCGAGGTTCAGCTCACTCTTGAGCACGAGCTTGAGGTAATAATCCTCTTGGATTTGCCCCACGCCGAGCTGCGCTCCGGCGCTGCTTTGCGGCGGCAGCAGGCCGGCGAAACGCTCCTCGCCCGGGATGGGCTCCATGGCCATCGCCGAGCCGGCAAGAATCAGGGTCAAGATGCCAAAAGACAAAGAGCGACGCATGCGACCTCCTCGGGTTCGTCGGACAAAGACTGCAAGCGATTGTATAGACGTCTTGGGGGCGAGAAAAGTTCTGTGTATGCCCGCAATTACGCGACGCATCACTCGCCTTGTGCGGTGGTGGCGTGGTACCCTCGTTGGGTGATGTCAGACGCCACTGCCACCAAGGTCGTCACGGTTAGCCGTCGCCGCGAGCAACCTAGGCCAGCGCCAAGTACGATGGCCGAGCGTATCGACGCCGTATGGTACTTGACTGAGCAGTGCCTCGCCTGGGGCGATCGCTATGCAACAGAACCCAGACTTTGTCGATCTCATACGCGCCTTCAACGCCCAGCGCGTTGAGTATCTCATCGTCGGCGCTCCCCTCGATCAAGTCGAGGCGAGAGACTTCGAGGCGCTCGGGACCATCTTTCAGATCGGCGTGGAGCCTGTGCGCATCGACGTCATCACCCGCATCGACGGTCTGACGTTCGAAGACGCGTGGGCTGATCGGGTTCCGACAACTTTTGGTCAACAACCGACCGCCGTCTTGTCACGGCGCGCCCTCATCGCCAACAAGCAGGCAAGCGGTCGGACGCAGGACCTCGCAGACCTCGAAGCACTCGGGGTTGAGGCCGGCGAATAGTGACGGGACGCAACAAAGAACAGCAACCGTACGCCCGCAATTACTCGACGACGCACAGCACCGCGCCGCCTTCGACCGCGGCGCCTTCTTTGGCGACGAGCTTGCGCACCGTGCCCGCGCGCGGCGAGCGCAGCTCATTTTCCATCTTCATGGCTTCGATGACGAGCAGACCCTGACCCTGCTCGACTTGCTGCTCTTCGGCGACGAGCACCGCGACCACCTTGCCGGGCATGGGCGAGGTGATGGTCACCGGACCCTCGGGGCCGGCGGCGCTCGCCTGGGCTTGGCGCAGACGCAGGCGTCGCAGATCGAGCACCTCGGAGCGCACGATGTGACCGCGCACGAGCAGATTCTCGCTGCCGTCGGCGAGCTTCTCGGACTCGATATTGTAGGCCTCGCTACCGTGCAACAGCGACAGCGTCGTCTCGCCCACTGCTTGCGCATCGACCTCGAGCGTGCGCCCGTCAATTACCACCTGAAAGCGGTTGGCGGCCACTTCGATGATTTCGACCTGGTGCTCGGCACCATCGACAATGGCGGCGTAATGCATCAGCCACCTCCCCAGCGCTGCCCGCCGCTGCGCCAGCTCGAGCCCTTGACGAGATCGCGCGTGACGAGCTGACGTGCGGCGCGCGTATCACGACGAAAGGCACTGATCACCGAGGCGGCCACCGCGATGTCATGAATCGTTTCGGAGGGCTCGATGCGCCCAGCTTCGAGGGCTTCGGCCACCGTGCCGGTGTGATAGTCGCCGCTCTTGAAGGCCTCGAGCTCTAGGAGCTGGCGCAAAAAAGCAGTGTTGGTGGTGATGCCTTTGACCGCGGTTTCGCCGAGCGCCCGGTGCAGACGGCGCCGCGCCCGTTCACGGTCCTCGGCCCACACGGCAATCTTAGCGATCATGGGATCGTAAAAACGTGGCACTTCAAAGCCCGAGTCGACGCCGCAGTCGACGCGTACTCCGGGCCCCTGCGGCAAGACGAGATGCACGATGTGGCCGGGGCAGGGCAAAAATCCCCGCGCCGGATCTTCGGCGTAAATACGTGCCTCGATGGCGTGACCCTTGCGCGATACTTGCTCCTGTGTCCAGGGCAAAGGCTCACCGCGCGCCACGCGCACCTGTGCCTCGACGAGATCGACGCCGCAAACGAGCTCGGTCACCGGATGCTCGACCTGCAAACGCGTGTTCATTTCGAGGAAGTAGAAGCTGCCGCTCTGATCGAGCAAGAACTCCACCGTGCCCGCGCCGGTGTAGGCCACGGCGTCGGCCGCACGACACGCGACTTCTCCCATCTTGTGGCGCAAGGTGTCGTCCAGGGCAGAGGAGGGCGTCTCTTCGATGATCTTTTGGTGGCGCCGTTGCATCGAGCACTCGCGCTCACCGAGCCAGATGGACTTCCCGTCCGGACCGCCGAAGATCTGCATCTCGATGTGGCGCGGCTTGATGATCGCCTTCTCGACGTACACCGTATCGTCGCCGAAGGCGTTCTTCGCTTCCGAGCGCGCGGCACGCAGACCACTCGTCAGATCTTCGGGCCGCTCGACGATGCGCATGCCCTTGCCACCACCACCAGCGGAGGCCTTGAGCAGGATAGGGTAGCCGAGCTTGGCGGCCACGCGACGCGCGTCGTCTTCAGAGGCGACCGAGCCCTCAGACCCGGGCACGCACGGTACGCCTGCGGCGATCACTGCCTCGCGCGCGCGCGTCTTGGAGCCCATGACCTGCATCGCTTCGGGCGACGGGCCAATGAAGATGAGGCCGGCTTTGCCGACCGCGCTCGCAAAGGCGGCGTTCTCCGAGAGAAAGCCGTAACCGGGATGGATCGCGTCCACTTCGGCGCGTTTGGCAATATCGAGCAGCTTGTCGGCGCGCAGGTAGCTCTCGGAGGCGGGGCCGGGGCCGATGAGAAAAGCCTGATCGGCGCTGCGCACGTGCGGCGCGATGCGATCGACCTCGGAGTAAACGGCGACAGTCTCGATGCCCATCTCGCGCAGCGTGCGGGCGATACGCACGGCGATTTCGCCACGGTTGGCGATCAGCACGCGACGAATGGGGCGCTGTTGAATCACGGGTGTTTTCACAGGGGGATGTTCCCGTGCTTGCGCGGCGGCATACCCTGCCGCTTGTTGCGCAGCATCTCCAAGGCGCGCACGATCTTCGCGCGCACAGTCTCGGGCGGGATCACTTCATCGATGTAGCCCAGCTCCGCCGCCTTGTACGGGTTGGCGAACGTCGTGCGATATTCATCGATGAGGCGCTTGCGCGTCGCCTCGGGATCCTTCGCCTCCGCGATCTCGCGCTTGAAGATGATGTTGACCGCGCCCTCGGGCCCCATCACCGCGATCTCGGCGGTGGGAAAGGCGAAGTTGACGTCTGCGCGGATGTGCTTGGACGCCATGACGTCGTAGGCACCGCCGTAGGCCTTGCGGGTGATCACCGTGACCTTGGGTACCGTCGCCTCGGCAAACGCGTACAGGAGCTTCGCGCCGTGCTTGATGATGCCGCCGTGCTCTTGGTCGATGCCGGGCAGAAATCCGGGCACATCGACGAATGTCACGAGGGGAATGTTGAAGGCGTCACAAAAGCGCACAAAGCGCGCGGCCTTCACCGAGGCGTCGATGTCGAGGCAACCCGCCAGATGCAACGGCTGATTGGCGACGATGCCCACCGAGCGACCGGCCAGACGCGCGAAGCCGACGACCATGTTCTGCGCGAACAGCTCGTGCACCTCGAAGAAGTAGCCGTCATCCACCGCGGCACGGATGATCTGCTTGATGTCGTAAGGCTTGTTGGCATTCTCGGGGATGATGCTCGCGAGCTCGGGCGCGCGGCGTCCGGGGTCGTCGGTAAACTCACGCCGAGGCGCGTCTTCGGCGTTGTTGCTCGGCAAAAAAGACAACAGCTCGCGGACCATTTCGAGCAGCGACGAGTCATCGCGGGCGAGAAAATGTGCGACGCCACTCTTTTCGTTGTGGGTACGAGCGCCGCCGAGCTCGTCTTTGGTCACCGTCTCGTGCGTCACCGCCTTGATGACGTCGGGACCGGTGATGAACATGTAGCTCTCGTTTTGCGCCATCAGCACAAAATCGGTGATCGCCGGCGAGTAGACCGCGCCGCCCGCGCACGGGCCCAGGATGCACGAGATTTGCGGCACGACACCGGAGGCCTGCACGTTGCGCAAGAAGATATCGGCGTAGCCGGCGAGCGACGCGACGCCCTCCTGGATGCGCGCGCCACCCGAGTCGGCGAGACCGATGACCGGCGCACCGACCTCCATGGCGCGGTCCATCACCTTGCAGATCTTTTCCGCATGGGTGTGCGACAGTGAGCCGCCAAACACCGTGAAGTCCTGAGCGTAGACGAACACCTGCCGGCCGTCGATGAGGCCGTAGCCCGTGATGACACCGTCGCCGAGCACCTTCTTGTCAGCCATGCCGAAGTCGGTGGCGGTGTGGGTGCGAAACTTGTCGAGCTCGACGAAGCTTCCCGCGTCGCACAGAGCATCGATGCGCTCGCGAGCGGTGAGCTTGCCCTGCTCGTGCTGCGCCTTGATGCGCTCCGGGCCGCCACCGAGCTCGGCCTGAGCGTTGAGATCTGCAAGCGTCGTTGCTTTGGTCATCCACGCGCCTCGCGACGTTGGTTGGAGGTGAGGTCTTCTAGCGACCGGCGCCGCGAGGGTCAAGCTGCTACGCCAACCGGTAAGCCTGCCGCCGGCCCTGGCGCACGATCTCGACGAGCCCGCTCTTGACGAGCACACCGATTTCGCGTCGCGTGGCCGTGCGAGGTAGCGTGAACTTCTCCTCGATGGCCTGCACCGGTACGGTGCCATAGCGCCGCAGCAGCTTGAGGACCTTTTGCTGTGTGGTCGTCAGATCTCGCGTCGCGAACGCCTGGGGTACCACGAGCACGAACGTAGCGGGCAGGGTCAGCCACACTTGCTTCGCGTCGCTCTCGACGCGTACGCCGCCAAAGCGCCGCAAGGTCGCGCGCAACTGGGACACCGCGGCCGTCACTTCCTTTTGCGGCTTGTCATCTTCGGGCGGCTTGCCGAGCACAATCTCGGCGGCTTGTGCGTAGGGGAGCGGCTGCGGGTGACTGGCCACCAACTCTTGAAACAGCGGCATGGCCTCGACGCCCTCGAGCTGCACGGGCTTGCCGTCGCTATGGAAACGCCCACGGAGCAAATCGACAAAGGCGCTCGTGCTACTCGCGTCGAGCCACGCGACACGCTCGGTGCCGAGCACGTTGCTCTTGGTGCCCGAGACCATCACGCTACAACGCTCTTGTGGCGGCATGGCCAGCTGCTCGAGGCTGTGCAGCGCCATCTCCTGCTGACTCTCCGGCAAGCGCCGCAGCGCCTTGACCCAGTGCTCGCTGCGGCTCGCGACAGCCGCGCGGTCGCCCGCCACCGCGGCCAGTGCTTCGCCAAAGCGCCACATAAGCGCCATGGTGTGCGGCGAGAACCCCTGCTCGGGCAGCTCACGAAAACAGCGCAGCGCTGCCTCGACGCGCGAGCGACGCAAGAGAGCGATGCCGGTCAGGGCCACCGCGCGCACGCGCACTTCGCGCAGCTCCAAGCGCTCGGCCTCGTCGCGCACCCGCTGGCCCAGGCGCATCGCCGAGACCAGATCGCCGGAGACCACCTCGGCACGCAAGAGAAACTCCGAGGCGTGCAGCGAGCCGAGCTCGTCGCCGAGCTTCTTGAGACCTTGTTGCGCTTCTTTGGCCGCGACGACCGCGCCTTTGGCATCGTCGCCGAGCAGCGCGATGCGACCTTCGATTTCACGGCTGAGCACGAGCACGCGCATGTGTCGGATCTTGCGCGCGAGGGCGACGGCCTCGCGCGCCCTGGCACGGGCCAGCTCGACATCGCCTTCTTCGAGCGCCGCATGGGCGATGCGATAGAGCGTGAGCGCTTCTTCGCGCCGGTTGCCCCCGGCAGCAAAGAGCTTGCGTGCTTGCGCGAGCTCCTGCATGGCCTCCTTGACTTCTTTGGCCCGCAGATGGAGCAGCGCGCTCTCGCGCAAAAACGAGGCGACGCGCGGGGCCGCGGTGCGAGCATCGAGCCGCGCGAGTGCCGCATCCACGATTTCGCGGGCCTTCGGCAGCTCGCCGGTGGCAATCAGGGAGCGCACCTGCTGGGCGCGCAGCGTATCGGCGGTAGCGACTTGACCTGCCTCTTCCCACATCTCGACCACGGAGGTGAGCGCCGTGGCGGCGGTGTCGTGTTGCCCGCGGCCAGCCTCGAGCAGCGCGCGCGCGGCGGCAAGATAGCGGCGCAGACGTCGGCTCGGCGCGAGGCTCATCTCCTTTTCGACCGCGGCGACCTGCTTGGCGGCGTGGGTGATGTCCCCCACGTCGAGCGCCACCCACGCATCGGCCAGCTCGGCGATTTGCAGCAGATTACGGTCGCCCCACTTCTCGGCGAGCGTTCGAAAGCGTCCAAAGGCCTCGCGCGCCAGCTCGAACTCGCCGGTTTGCCGATAGAGATCGCCGATAAAGCCCTCGGCAGTCGCCGCATGATACAAGTCGCCGGCCTTGCAGAAGTCGGTGACCGCAGCTTGCCCTTCGCGCACCGCATCGGTGAGCCGCCCCGATTGCTCCGCGCTACGTGCGAGCAGGCGATGCAGCTCGCCGGAAAGCTGTGCCTCCTTCTTGCCGCGCAACCGTGTGAGCAGGCTCTTACCGAGCTGCTCCGCGTCGCCGATGCGGCCAATGCGCATCATGGATTCGGCGGCTCGCGTACCCGCGATGAGCAGCTGTCGAGGATCGCGGCTCAGGCGCTTGAGGGCGTCGTAGCTCTTGACCACCTCCGCGTGCGCGCCGATCTGGGTTTGCACGAAGGTGAGCGCCTCGAGCGCGTGCGTACGGGTCCACATGTCGCGATGGCGGGCAAGCTCGATGAGCTCGTCGCGCACGAGATAGGGGCTGCCTTGGCGCATGCGCGCGCGCGCGGAGAGCAGCTTGAGGCGGGCCCCGAGATCGCCCGCGCCGACGATGGAGGCCACCGTCTTGAGATAGGCCTCAAAGAAACCGAGGTCACGCACCGATTCCCAGCCGACCGAGAGCGTGTCGACGGCGGCGCGCTGCTGACCGGCGTTGGCGAGCAGCTGAGCGGCGCGGATGAGTCCCACGGGCTCCTGTCGCTTGATGGCACGTTCCTCGATGTGCTTGGCGACCTTCTTGGCGAGCGGCGCGCCAAGTGGCGCAGGCGAGGCAAAAAACTGCGTCACGAGATCGTGCACGATGATGTCGTCGGCGACCACTTCCACCAGACCCTTGGTGCACAGGCGCGCCACGGCGACGCCGAAGGTCTTACTGGCAAACGCACGGGACATCGGCACGCCGACGGTGGCGAGACCCTGGAGCGCCGTCTGCTCGGCAGGGGTCAGGCGCGCTTGGACATGGCCGAGCACGACGCGAAAGGCACTCGCCGAGCGCGCCGATTGTGCATCGAGCAGCTCCTTGGGCGGCAGGTTGTTGCTGCCCGTGGCAAGCAGATAGCGCAGCGTTAGTGGATGGCCACTTGCGCCCCCGCGGGCGGCGTCAGTGCGCAGTAGGTCGATGGCGGTGGCAGAGAAACGATACTTCCCCGCCAGTCGTGCAACCTCACTCGGCGCCAGCGGCCCGAGGCGCTCAAAGTGCAGTCCCATGCGATCGATCGCCGAGAGCCCGAGGTCAATCTGCGACGCGGCAATGACGCGAGCGCGTCCGCGATGTCCCCGCAGCGCACGCACCATGGCCAAGAGATCTTCGCGCCGCAGACCATCGAGATTGTCGAGCAGCAGGGCGCGCTTGTGCGTGTCGAGTAGGTCGAGCAGACGCAAGTACGGATCGCCGGGACGCGTAGCGCCGCCGCCAATCGCCCCCTTGATTTGGGCCTCGATGCGTGCCAGCACCGAGGTGATGCCCTCGCCAGGCGACAGCTGGACGTACACCGCGCCGGTATCCCCCACGGCACGTGTCTCTGGCGCGAGCCGCCAGAGCAGGCTACTCTTGCCGATACCGGGACTGCCTTCGTAGACGAAAAGAGTGAAATGCTCCAGGCGCGCCTTGAAACGGCTGACGTAGTCTTCCCTACCGACGAACTTGCTTGCGGGTGTCGGAAACGCGCTGGGCATTTTTCCTGCCAATTTTCAGGACATTGAATGCTCTGTGTTGCACCTCTATTATCATTGTCGGGAGCAAATGCAAAACTTTCCACCACCAGGGCCCTAAGAAACCGCCTCGTGGATATTAAAATCGTGTATTTTCATGCTCTTAGGTAATCACCAGGCTACCCCCCCCACCTCCGTGCCCAGCCTGGCATCGACGCCACTGGTGCGCACACTCATGGCGTTGTTGACGCGCCAGCGACGCCACATGTGGTTGCAGGTGGGTCCGGCCGCCATCGGCGTGTTGGCGATCGGCTTCACGTTGGCGGTGACGAGCGCCCATCTTGGCTGGCTGCTCGTGGCACGGCTATTGCTGCTCGTCTTCGCGATTGCCGGTGCGGCGCTGGCGCTCGCACCCTTGCGGCGGCGCGTCGGGGGCGCCCTGGGGGGTGCCTACGTTGCGGAGTTGCTCGCCGATGAGCTCGGCAGCGCGGCGCGCTCGGCCGTGGAGCTGTCGGCACGCCTTGATGCGGAGACGGGCGCGCCATTTTCGCGCGCGCTGGCGGCGGCGCATATCGAAGTGACCGCCGGGCGGCTCACCGAGCTACCTCTTACCGCACGACTCGACGCGCGACATCGGCGGCCCCGGCGCGTGGTGATAGGTGCGCTCGTGGCGACGCTCTTCGTAAGCGCGCTCGTCACGGCGAGCCTGCGACGCGGTCGCGCACGCCTGCTCGGCTTTTTGCCGGGGACGACCAGCATGGAACAGAGTGAGCTGCCGCTTGCCGCGGACATGCGCGTGACCTACCGCTATCCAGCGTACACAGGTCTTGGGACCCGCGTCGTCGAAGGCGGGGACGGCAGCCTCCAGGCCCTCGCAGGGACGCAGGTGACGCTGGAAGCCAGCAGCGACGAGCGCGTGCGCGGCGCCAGTCTCGAGCTCGTCGACACGGCCGAGAGTCCGGTCGGCAGCGTCGCCGTGGCGGTTGCGGGCGAGCGGCGCCTCCAGGCCACGTTCGTGCTCACGCGTGACGGTGGTTACCGCATCGCCCTCGTGCATCGGGATGGCGAGCGCGTCATCGAGCGACGGGCGCACCCGATCAGGCTCGTCGCCGATGAAGCGCCACAGGTCTCGCTCACCGATCCGGCGACCGACGTGGAGCTTCGCGATGACCGCCAGCTCACGATCCGCTGGCGTGCCATCGACGACTTTGGTGTGGGCCCGGTCAGTCTGGTCGTCGAGCCGGTCGGCGGTGCCGAGTCGCACAAGATCCTGCTGCTGTCCGAGGGGTCCGCCGACAAGACGCGCGAAGGCACCCACCAATGGAGCGTTGATTCGGTGGCGCTCGGTGAGCAAGAGGCGGCGCGCATCTACGTCGAGGCTTGGGACAACGACACGGTCGGCGGGCCGCACCGGGGCATCTCGTCGGCGCGCACCGTGACGATCTTTAGCGCGCGGCGCCAGCATGAGCGGCTGCTCGAAGAGCAACGCTTGGTGCTCGATCGTTTGGTGGATCTGCTCGCGCGCGAGCTGACGACGCCTGCCTGGAGCGCATCGAATGCGGCCGGCGACGTCGCGGCACTCGCGACGCAGCAGCGCCTGCTCGCCGAGATGCAACTGAGCGCCAGTGTGGTCGCCACCCTCGTCGCAGCGCTGGGACAAGACGAGCTCGCGCAGGCCGCGGTGACGGCCGCCTACGAGAACGTGCTCGAGCACTTGCAGCGCTCGGTGCGTGAGCGCGTGACGGTGTTGGACTTCGCGCAAACGAGCCCTGAGACGGCACGGCCACAACTTGCCGACCAGCGCGTGCGCGATCGGGGCCTGCTCGAAGACGACATCATCTACCTCGATGATCTCTTGGCGCTCGAGCGGATCAACGCCATCAAGGAGACGGCCAAGGAGCTGTTGGCGGCACAGCGGGAGCTCCAGGACTTGCTCGAGCGCTATCGTCAAAGTGGCGATGCGGCGGTGCGCAAGGAGCTCGAGCAACGCATCCGTGACCTGCGCAGCAAGATGACGCAGCTGCTCGCGCGGATGAGTGAGATTAAACAGCGCCTACCCGGGGAGTATCGCAACATCGAGGCGGCGACGATGATGCGTCTCGACGAGCAGGTGCGACGACTCGAGCAGATGCTCGGCGAGGGAGATCTCGAAGCCGCCGCCGCGGAGCTGCAATCGCTCGCCAACATGGTCGAGAACATGGTGAGCTCGCTCGACGAGGCGCAGGCCGAGTACGGCGGTGAGCGCTACGCGGCGATCAAAAAGCAGCTCGATGAGTTTAGCGAGCAATTTCGCCGTCTCGAGAGCGAGCAGCAAGCGCTCACCAAGCGCAACGAAGATCTCTTGCGCCGCTATCGGGAGCAAGCGCTGAAAGAGAGTGGCGGCGATCTCGCCGATCTCGTCGCCCGTGTCCGTCGCGAGGTGATCCAGGCGCTCGAGAGCAACGACCAGACGGCCGCGCAAAGCGCCGGGCAGCTCCTGGGGACCGAGCTCACGGAATTGCGTGCGCGGCTGCTCGACATGCAGGCGCTGCTCGATGGCCGCGACTTTGCCAAGGCACGTGAGATGGGCGCGCAGGCGGCGGCGCGCGGCGAGAGCGTCACGCGGCTGTTCGCCCAAGGCGCGCGTGGGCCCGTGCGCGCGACCTTCGAGCGAGCGGCGCGTCAAAATGGTCGCACGCGTGCCGCGGTGGAGCGCGCCAACGAGCTGCTCGACAAGCTTTTTCCCGACCCGAGCGAGGTGCTGTCGCCCGAGCAGATGCAAAAGCTGCGCTCGCTCGGCGGCAAGCAGCGGGACCTGCGAGACCAGGCGGAAGAGCTCGGCGGCAAGATGGCGGCACTCGCCGAGGAGCTGCCGCTCTTTGGCGGCAGTCCACGAGACAGCCTTGAGCTCGCGCAGGGGGAGATGGGCCAGGCGTCGCTCGCCATCGGTGACCACGAGCTCTCGGAGGCCGTCGGTCACGAGCGGCGCGCACTCGACGCGCTGGGGGGCTTGCGCAAAGCGCTGCAACAAGCGGCGAAGCAAGGCGGTGGCAAGGGCGGCATGCCGTTGCCGTTGGCGCTCGGCGGCCACGGTGGTGGCGGTCGCGGCGACATGAGCCGCGAAGAGGTGGCGATCCCACAGGCCGATGCCCAGCGCGCCAACCCGGCCTTTCGCCAGAAGCTCATCGAGGCGGCCAAGCAGCGCGCGCCCGAGCGCTACGAGGACATGGTGCGGCGTTACTACGAGGAGCTGATCCGATGATGGCGGCACAGCGCCTCACCCACCCGGCATCGGCGCCCAAGGCACTTGCAGCACGCCCTCGGTAATCCGCAGTCTAGATCGCCTGCGCCACAATCTCCGCCACATCGAGCGTCTTGACGCTCTCGTCTTTGCCGAGCTCGGCGACGCCATCTTTGAGCATGGTGAGACAGAACGGGCAGGAGCTGCTCACCGTGTCGGTGCCGCACGCGACGGCCTCTTTCGCCCGATGCACGTTGATGCGCTCGCCGATGTTCTCTTCCATCCAGAAGCGTGCACCGCCAGCGCCACAGCAGACGCCGCGGGACTTGTTGCGCGGCATTTCCACGAGCTTCAATCCGCGCACCGACTTGAGTGCTTTTCGCGGCGCCTCGTAGATGTCGTGATAGCGGCCGAGGTAGCACGAGTCGTGCAGTGTCACCGACGACTTCACCTCGTGCTTGAGCTCGAGCTTACCGGCGGCGACGAGCTGCTCGATGAGCTGGGTGTGATGGACGAGCTCGTAGTGGCCGCCAAACTGCGGGTAGTCGACCGAGAGCGTGTGCAGACAATGTGGGCAGTGCGTCAAGATCTTCTTCACGCCGTAGCTATTGAGTAGCTCCACGTTCGCCGTGGCCATCGTCTGGAAGAGATACTCGTTGCCCGCACGACGGGCGGAGTCGCCGGTGCAGCCTTCTTCTTTGCCGAGGATGGCGAACTTCACCCCTGCGGCGCGCAAGATCTTGACCATCGCGAGCGTGATCTTCTTCGTCCGATCGTCGAACGACCCGGCGCAGCCGACCCAGTAGAGCAGCTCGATGGGCTCGCCCTTCGCTTTGAGATCGGCAGCGCGCGGGACGTCGAGACCTTGCGCCCAGGCGTCGCGCTGATCGGAGCCGATGCCCCAGGGATTCTGATTCTGCTCCATCCCCTTGAAAGCGCGCGCGAGCTCGGGCGCGACGTCGCCCTCCATGAGCACCTTGTGCTGGCGCATGGCGATGATGCGCGGGATGTTCTCGATGAGCACCGGGCACTCGTTCTCACAGGCGCCGCAGGTGGTGCACGCCCAGATCGTGTCGGGCGAGATGCGTCCACCGACGAGCGGCTCGAGCGCTTCGACCTTCGACTTGTCACCCGTGAGGAGCGTAGGCTTATCGGCGTAGAGCGCATGCTTGAGATCGAGGTTGAGCTGGCGGTGCGAGAGCGGCTTGTTCGTCAGATGCGTCGGACAGAAGACGTTGCAGCGCCCGCACTCGGTGCACGAATAGGCATCGAGCGCCATCTTCCAGGTGAGATCGGAGGTGGCACGTAGGCCAAAGGTCTCGCTCGCTTCGAGATCGATCTTCACGAGCTCGCCGCGCGGCCTGAGATTGCGAAAGAAGACGTTGGGGATGGCGGTGATGACGTGGAAGTGTTTGCCGATGGGCAGGAAGTTGAGGAACACCAAGATGGCGACACAGTGAATCCACCACGACACGAGCGCCACCAGATGGGCGCCGCTTGTGCCGAGCGGTGTCAGCAGCAACGCCGCCACGTACCCCGCGGGATTGTACGGGAGTGCGCTCGTGCCGTGCACCACGTGCTCACCGCCGTAAGTGAGAAAGTCGGTGATCATTAAGGTGAAGATCATCACGAGGACGAAAACGCCCTCCCACGAGCGGCCGACGCGCGAGGGCGTGGGCTTGAGACGACGCCACAGGCCGTACATCACGCCGAGCAGCACCAGCACCTCGAAGACGTCTTTGACGAGCAAGTAAACGAGACCCGCCTGGCCACCCAGGCCCGGGAAGTGCCAGCTCGGGTCGTAGGCGTGCGCAAAATGCGTGATGGTGGCGATGGAGACGACGAGAAAGCCACTGAAGATGAAGATATGCGCAAAGCCGGCGACGGGCTCGCGCGGCATGCGCGCCTGACCGAAGGCGAATTTCAACGTGCCCCAGAGGCGTGTCCCGAGGTGGTCGACGCGGCTCTCGTTCGCCAGGCGCAAGAGCAAGCGAAAGCGGGGCACGATGAGCCAGGCGAAGACGCCGAGGGCGGCGACGAGCAGCAGAGACATAACGATCGCGGTGACCATAAGCGTGCTCCTTGATAGCAGTCAGCTATCAACGATTCGCTGCTCTGCGTCAACGGGAGATCCTCGCTTGACAGTGTCGCTTCGCCCGCGCATCTTGCGGCCGTGTTAGGCTCAACCGGCCGCTGGGGACGCGCGGTACCGCTGTTGCTCTTGGGGGTCGTCGGCCAGGCGCTCGCGGCGGCGCAGCCGGCGTTGCGCTCCGGCACCAGGAAGACTCCGAGCGTGGCGACGTCCGCCGTCCCGGCTGACAGTCAGCGCGCGATTTTGTCGACGCCGCCGACGATTGTCCTCGTTGCGGCGACACCCCACGAGTCCACCTCGGCTGCGGCGCGCGCCTGCGGTGCCGCGGTTGCCATCGTCAGCGACGTCGCGGGTGCGGCGCATCGACGGGCCGCCGAGCGAACACCGGCATCGCCCACGCTGCGTCTGCTGCGCCTCGATGGCATGCGACACAAGACCGACCCGCCGGCTCGATTCTAGGTTGCCGCAGACAACGAGCGCTCCGCGGCCGCGTGGGCGGCAGGAGCTTGTGCGTCGAACGAATCGAACGGACGGAGATCTGTATCATGAACACTCAAGGCGGCCAGTGGGAAGTCGGCCGGCTCATTGTCTCACTCGTGCTGATGACCGCGGTGGTCGTCGGCGCTTACCTCTATCTCATGTAGGGCAATCGCCTGATCGAGGGGATCGTGAGCCTGTAGCGTCGATGGGCCGCTCCGAAGTAGCATGCGCGTCCCATGACCTCTATGCTCACGGTCCCGTTTTTTCGCCCGTCGGTCACGCAAGCCGAGATTGACGAAGTGGCTGACACCTTGCGATCCGGGTGGCTGACGACCGGCCCGAAGACGCGCCTGTTCGAGACCGAGTTCGCCGCCTACGTTGGCGCCCAACATGCCGTCGCGGTCAATTCCTGCACCGCGGCGCTGCATCTGGCGCTCGAGGCCGTGGGGCTCAAGCGCGGCGAGCTGGTGCTCGTACCCACCATGACCTTTGCGGCCACCGCCGAGGTGGTGCGCTACTTTGACGCCATCCCCGTGCTCGTCGATTGTGACGCCGAGTCGTTGTGCATGAGCGTCGAGGCCGCACGAGCGACGCTTGTGGCACTGCGCAGTGGCAAGCCCGTGGCGGGTCTCAACCCCCCGTACGGCAAGGTGCGCGCGCTCATCCCCATGCACTACGGCGGGCAGATGGTCGACGTCGATGGCATGCGCGCGCTCGCGAGCGAGTACGATCTCGCGCTCATCGAGGACGCGGCGCACACGCTGCCGGCCGGGTATCGCCGGGACGCGTCGTCGCCATGGCGCAGGGCGGGCACCACCGGCGATGTCACCTGCTTTAGCTTTTACGCCAATAAATGCATCACCACCGGCGAAGGGGGCATGGCCGTCACCGACGACGATACGCTGGCCGAGCGCATGCGCATCATGTCGCTGCACGGCATTTCGAAGGACGCGTGGAAGCGCTACACCGCGGCGGGGAGTTGGTACTACGAGATCATCGCGCCCGGCTTCAAATACAACCTCACCGATGTGGCGGCGGCCATCGGCATCCATCAGCTGCGCCGCGCCGATGACCTGTGGGCCGAGCGTCGAGCGGTGGTCGAGCGCTATCAGCGCGCCCTCGGCGACCTCGACGCTATCGAGCTGCCGCGCGAGGCGCCCAATCGCCAGCATGCGTGGCATCTGTTCCCGGTGCGACTGCGAGTCGGCGCGTGGAAGATCGATCGCGCACAAGTCATCGACGAGCTCAAGGCCCGTGGCATCAGCACCTCGGTGCATTGGATGCCGCTGCATCTGCATCCGTACTACCGCGATGCGTTTGGCTACCGACCCGGGCTGTTTCCGGTCGCCGAGTCGATCTGGCCACGCCTCATCTCGCTGCCTATCTTTCCGGGCATGCGTGAGGACGAAATCGACGCGGTGGTGGCGGGGCTACGCGCGATCGCCGGCATGCAAACCACCGCTGGTCAGGGTTGACCCTCGGAGGTATGCTCTAGGCTCTCGGTGTGCACGGGGCGCCGACGGGGGCAACGACAGGGGGCGCGCGATTGACGACAAGGGGCGGGGGACCATCATCCGCGACGCGCGGTGACGGCGTCGGTGCATGGGCCGGGGCCGTGGTGATCCTTGGCCTGGCCGTGTTGGCGGGTTGGATCTGGGATGTCGGCGCGCTCAAGTGCGTCCTTCCCGGCTTGGTCGCCATGAAGGCAAACACGGCGACAGGCCTGGTGCTCGCCGGGGTTGCGCTCTGGCTCTCGAACGCAAGATGGACACACCAGACGGCGTGGTGGATTGGGCGCGGCGCGGCGGGCTTGACGCTGCTGCTTGGGCTTTTGACCATCAGCCAAGACGTCTTGGGTTGGGACCTGGGCATCGACCAACTGCTCGTTCCAGAGCGGGCGGCGGCGTTTACCGCGCATCCAGGACGGATGTCGTGGCTGACGGCACTTGATTTCGTGTTGGTGGGCGGCGCGCTCTTGCTGCTTGGTTTGCGGCGCGCTTTCCATGCGGTCCAAGGCCTGACGCTTTTCGCCGCATGCGCGGCACTGCTGGCGGTCGGCCGCTACGTGATCGGCGAGCCGGGACTCCTCGCCGGCACGGCCACACCGATGGCCCTGCATACGGCGTTCGGTTTTCTGATGGTCACGTCAGGCATCATGGCCGCGACGCCCGATGGGGGTCTCGGAGTGCGCTTGCGTCAACGACTGCCAATGATCGGAATGGGCGCGGCCGTTGTCATGATGGTGCTAGCAGGGGCCGCGTCGTTCTTGAGCACCGTCCGCGTGCAGGAGGCCACTCGCTGGGTCGAGCACACGCACCAGGTGCAGCGGCATCTGCGAGCCACGGACGCGCACGTGCAGCGTGTGGGCGCGTACGTCCGTGGGTTCCTAGCGACGGGCGAGGAGGAGTTTCTCGCCCCAGTGGCAGTCGCGCGCGAGGACCTGACGCAGGCGCTGCACGCCTTGCAGACGCTGACCGTGGACAACCCGGAGCAGCGGCTGCGGTTGGCGGCGCTGCGCGAGTTGGTCGTGCGCCGCCTCGACGTCGCGGACGAGTCGATGCGTCTACGTCGCGAGCAAGGGCGAGATGCAGCAGCCGCGTACCTGGCCACCGGAGCCCCCGAGCACGCCGTCGCCGAAGTCAGCGCACGCTTGACGGAGATGACGCGCGTGGAGCAAGAGCTCCTCACCCGTCGACGCACGGCCCTCGAGGTCGCCACGACTGGCAGCATGGCTTCGGCGGCGATCCTGGGATTGCTCGGGCTGGGGCTGCTGACGGCGATGAACCTGTTTGGACGTCGGTTGAACGCCACGCTCGCGCACCACGTCGCGCAGCGAACCCACGAGCTGACCCGCAGCAATCGGGCGCTGCGCATGCTGAGCAACTGCAACCAGACTCTCATCCGCGCGGCGGACGAAGCGCAGCTCGTGCAGGCGATTTGTGATCTCGTCGTCACGGATGGCGGCTATCGGTTCTCCTTTGTGGGCTATGCCGAGCACGACGACGCGAAGGCGCTGCGCACCGTGGCGCGCGCGGGCGTCGGGGCGGGCGAGCTGACTTTCGCCACGACGTGGGCCGATATCCGCACCGGTCAGCCCACGGTGCTCAACGATCTCCACGACGATCCCGCGACGGCCAAGTGGCGAGACGCCCTTCGGCGACTCGGCCTGTCCTCGGCCGCCGCCGTGCCGCTCGAGCTCGATGGACGCGTGCTCGGCGCCCTGGTGGTGCTCGCGACCGAGCCGGCCGCATTCGATGCTGCGGAAATGGACATCCTGATCGAGCTCGCGAAGGACCTGTCGTTCGGGATCCACATGCTACGCGACCGTGCAGCGCATCGGGCGCTCGAAGCCCGGTATGCCAGCGTACTCGGCAGCATGACAGAGGGCGCACAGGTCATCGACTTCGCGTGGAGGTACCTCTATCTCAACGAGGTCGCCGCAACGCAAGGGCACCGGCCGCGCGCAGAGCTCCTCGGGCGGACGATGATGGACGCCTACCCGGGCATCGAAGGCACGCAGATGTTCGGCGTGCTCCGGCAATGCATGGAGAGCCGCGCGCCGCAGCGCTTTGAGAATAAGTTCCAGTACGACGACGGCTCGTGCGGGCATTTCGAGCTGAGTGTAACGCCCGTCCCCGAAGGCATCTTCATCCTATCTCACGACATCACCGCGACGAGGCGCGCGGAGGAGTCTTTGCGGGAGAGCCAGGCTCTGCTCGCCGCGTTCTTCGACAGCCCGGGGGCGCTCAGGGGCGTCTTCGAGCGAGACGGCGACAGCCTCATCCCGGTGCTCGTCAATGCCGCTGCTACGCGTTTCGCCGACAACGCTGACGACGTGGCGTCGCAGCGCTCGCGGCCAATCATAGATCCCGAGAGGGCGGCGTCGCTGCTCGCCGCGGCTGGGAGATGTGCGCTGAGCGGTATGCCCGTCACCTTCGAGACCCACCTGCCCAGTCACGGCGGGGACATCTGGCACCAGACCACCCTCTGCGGCCTGGGCGACTCACGCGACGGGCGAGCGCGCTTTGCCTACGCCTCCGTCGACATCAGCGAGAAGAAGCGCGCCGAGGAGGAGCTCGCCCGTCATCGCGATCATCTCGAGGAGCTCGTGCGCGAGCGGACCAAGGAGCTGGACGCCGCGCTGGTAGAGTCGGAGCGGAGCGAGCGAGCGCTGCGCGACGGTGAGGCCCGTGCCCGCGCGGTGGTCGATACGGCGGTGGACGGTATCATCACCATCGACGAGCGGGGAGTCGTTGAGACGTTCAATCGCGCCGCTGAGCAGATCTTCGGTTACTCGGCGCACGAGGTCGTCGGGCGGAACGTCAAGATGCTGATGCCAGCGCCCTATGCCGACGCGCATGACCAGTATCTGCGCAACTACCTGTCGACGGGCGAGCGCAAGATCATCGACGCCGGCCGCGAGGTGGTAGGACTGCGCAAGGACGGGACGACGTTTCCGCTGGATCTCGCCGTTGCCGATGTCCGTCTGACGAGTGGGGGGCGCATGTTCACCGGCATCGTTCGTGACATCACGGAGCGCAGGGCCGCGGAGACGGTGATTCGGCACGCGCGGCAAGCGGCCGAGGCCGCCAATCGGGCCAAGAGCGCGTTTCTCGCCAACATGTCGCACGAGATCCGCACGCCGATGAACGCCATCCTCGGGTTCGCGCAGCTGTTGCAGCGCGACGGGACTCTCACGGAGCCGCAGCAGCGGCACGTCGCCACCATCATGCGCAGCGGCGACCACCTCCTCGCGCTGATTAGTGACATCCTGGAGTACTCGAAGATCGAGGCCGGTCGGCTCGCGCTCGACGAGCTCTCCTTCGACTTACACGGGCTGTTCGATGATCTCGAGGTCACTTTCCGGATGCGTGCGGAGGCGAAGGGCCTGCGCCTGCTCGTGGAGCACTCCAGCGGGACGCCCCAATATGTGCTGACGGACCCGACCAAGCTGCGACAGGTACTGCAAAACCTCATCGCCAACGCCGTCAAGTTCACAGAACATGGCGGTGTGGCGATGCGCGCGGCAGTCCTGCCCGGTCCGGACGAGGCGGCGGTCGAGCGGCTGGTGGTGGAGGTGGAAGATTCGGGTCCGGGAATCGCGCCAGAAGAGATGGGCCGGCTGTTCCAGGTTTTCGAGCAGACCGAGAGCGGCCGGCGGGCAAGGTCGGGCACCGGGCTTGGCCTGGCGATCAGTCGAAGCTACGCCGAGCTGCTGGGCGGAACGCTGGAAGTCGCGAGTCAGCTGGGCCACGGCAGTACGTTCCGGCTGGAGATCCCGATCCGCCGAGGCTCGGCAGACGCGATCCGGAACGGGTCAACGCCCCGGCGTGTGATTGCCCTCGCGCCGGGTCAACCCGCGTTCCGCGTGCTCGTCGCGGACGACAAAGAAGACAATCGCGCGTTCCTGGAAGCGCTGCTCGTATCGATCGGCTTCGAGGTGCGCGCCGTCGAGGACGGCGCCAGGGCAGTGGCCGAGCTGGAGTCGTGGCGGCCGCAGCTCATCCTCATGGACATGCGCATGCCGGTGATGTCGGGCAGCGAGGCGATCGAGCGCATTCGCGCGCGCAGCGGCGGTGCGACCGTGAAGATCATCGCCGTCACCGCCAGCGCCTTTCAGGAAGATCGCCAGCAGGCAATCGAGGCCGGCGCGGACGACTTCATCAGCAAGCCATTTCGCGAAGCGGTGCTCTTTGAGAAGGTCCACGCGCTGCTCGACGTGCGCTACCTGTTTGCCGAAGAAGAGAGACCGGCACCCCCTGCGGGGCCTGCGCCGCCGCCGAGTGCCCTGCGCGCCGAAGCAGCGACGCTGCCGCGCGATGTCGTCATCGAGCTCCGCCACGCAACTCTCAGCGCCGACGTGGAGCGAATGCTCGAGCTGTCGGTCCACATCGAGGTGCACAGCCTCGAATTGGCGCAAGAGATCCGTCGGCGCGCGGCCGCCTTCGATTACACGAGCGTGCTCGCGCTGCTCGAGGAAGGGAGGACGACATGACGGTGTCACACGACCGCCAGGCCGGGAGTATTCTGATCGTTGACGATACCGCCGCCAACCTGAATGTCTTGTGCGGCATCCTCAGGGAGCGAGGGTACAAAGCTCGACCGGTGCCCAGCGGCGAGCTCGCGCTGCAGGCCGCAGCGGCGAGCCCTCCGGACCTCATCCTTCTCGACATCGATATGCCGAGCATGACCGGGTACGAGGTATGCGAGCGGCTGAAGGCCGATGCGGCGCTCGCGAGCATTCCCGTCATCTTCATCAGCGCGTTGAACGAAATCGACGACAAGGTGCGAGCGTTCGCCGTCGGCGGCGTGGACTACATCACCAAGCCGTTCCACTTCGGGGAGGTCCACGCGCGGGTGGCGACGCACTTGAAGCTCGGACGTCAGCAACGTGAGCTGCAGGAGAGCTACGATCGGCTGCGCGCACTCGAGGCTCTGCGTGACAGCCTCGTACACATGCTCGTGCACGATCTGCGCTCGCCGCTGACAGCCCTAACGATGTTCCTGGCGTTTCTCAAAGAGGATGCTGCGCCGGCGCTCGCGCCCGAGCAGCGCGACGACATCGACCAGGCGATCAACGCGACGCAACGCATGGTGCTGATGGTGAGCTCGGTACTCGACGTCAACAAGCTCGAGGCGGGGCAGATGACGCTCCAGGTCGCGGAGTGTGACACCATGGCGCTCGCCCGCGAGGTGCTCGGCAGCCTGGGCCCGCTAGCCCAGGGCAGAACGCTGTCGCTGCGACCGCAGACGGGTGTGGGGGGCGCCTGGCTGGATCGCGGGGTGGTCTACCGCGTCATGCAGAATCTGGTCGCGAACGCGCTGGCTTTCGCCCCGGCGCACGGGGGCGAGGTCGTGGTCGAGCTCGACCGTGTCGAAGACGGCATTCGGTTTCAAGTCAGGGACAACGGCCCGGGGATCGCGGCCGAGCACCACGAGCGCATCTTCGACAAGTTCGGCCAGGTCGGTGACCCGACGCAGCGCACGGTGTTTTCCACCGGCCTCGGTTTGCCCTTCTGCAAGCTCGCCGTCGAGGCACACGGCGGCCGCATCGGCGTGGAGAGCGACGTGGGCAAGGGCGCCACCTTCTGGTTTGTGCTGCCGGAGCGTCCAGCGTAGCCCCCGTGCGCTGCAAGCTAGACCTTCTCGAGCAGCCGCCGCGCCTCCTGATGCTCGGGCGCGCGCTGGAGTACGCGCTCGAGATAGGCCCTTGCCCGTGCCGCTTGTCCCACGGTGACGAGTAGCTTCGCCATCCCGAGGTTGGCGCCCAGGTGCGCCGGATCGAGCTGAAACGCTTGTTGCAGGCTCGTCACGGCACTCTCTCTCGCGCTCGCGTCACCCTCGATAAGGCGCGTGAGTGCCACTTGCGCGAGCCCGGCCCAGTAGTCGGGCTCCTTGTCGGCAAGGCGCGTCGCCTCGCGCAGCTTGATCTCGGCTCCCGGCAGGTTGCCGGCGCCGAGCAGCGCCAGGCCTTCGTTGTAGGCCCGCTCCGCCTGCGAGCTCTGTTGACGACGACCCGCGTCGGTATCGAGCTCGAGCGTACGACCCATCATCGGCGGCCGAGAGATCGCGGCCGCCGTCGCCTGGGAGCTCGTCGGCGACGCGGGCGCAAACTTCTGTCGCTGTGAGGCAATGTAGCGCTCACGCAGCGTCGGGTCGCGCAGCACGTTACGGGCGCGAGCCAGAAGCTCGCCGACCTCGCGCACACGCGAGAGGGTTTCGTTGGCAAGGCCTGGGGGCAGATCCTGGAGCCGCCACGGACGACTGGCGTTGCCATACGCCGCATCGACCTCGGCGGCCGTGGCGTCGACTTCCACCCGCAAGACGTCAAAGTAATCGCCGTCCTTGATGCGCAAGTACTCGCGCGCGATCTCCTCGCCGATGCGTGAGAGTGCCGCCGCGTTGGCCACAGAGGTGGCCTGCGTGCTCGGTGTGGCGAGAGGTCCGTCGGGCAGTATGGCGCCCTTGCCGGGGCGCTCGTCGGCGCGGATCATGTCGGCCGTCAGAAGCACGTAGAGCGCCTGTGACAACTGCCGCTGTCGGTCGGATGCCGGGCCATCGAGCAGCGCGCCAAACGTCCGTCGTCCGTCGAGCTGCTGGGGCAGATCGAGCTGGCGCAAGAACGGGCCCAGCGTGTCGTAGTGCACCGAAAACAGCTCGGTGGTGACCGCGAAACGCGAGCGCAGCGGCGTAAAGTAGGCCAGCAGCGTCGCCGCGTCGTAGTTTTCACTCACGCCGCGCCAGATGGCCTTGAGTGGATGCACCTCGGTGGCGACAACGTGGTGCGGCAAATCACTGAGTGGCTCGAGCGCATAGTTGCCGCTGCGCCAGGCGAAGCTGTTCGCGAGCTTGATTTCGGTCTGCTCGAGCAACGCATCGAGAAGGTCACCCCGACCCAACGTGCCGAGCTCGATGAGCGCCTCGCCGAAGCGACATTGACGCTCCTCGACGAGCGCCTGCGCCGCCGCATAGCTCTCCTGCGTGATACGGCCATGCTCGATCAACAGGCGGCCGAGCGATTCGGCCATCTGATCGGACTCCACGTGGATGGGCAAGCCGCCGTCGACGTACACGCTGCGGCGACGGCCGAGTCGACGCAGGCGCAGGACCCCGGTGAACGTGCCGACGTACAGCTCAAAGAGCAGGCGTCCGAGCGGATGCGTTGCGATGTCACCGGTTGCCGCCAGGCCGCCGGGCAGCGACTCGGTCGTCGCCCGGATCTCGATTGGCGCTCCTGGAGCCGGTGGCGGCGCGCTCCCTGTCAGATCGTCGAGATCCAGCTCCACGAGGCCGTCCGCAGGCGGGGGTGACACAGCATCGCTGCGCTCGCCAAGGCTCGCGGGCTCGATGTCGGCGATCGATGGGGGCAAAGGCGGCGGCGGGAGGCCGAGGTCGATACGCTCGCGCGCGGCAGCGGCGACGGCCGTCTCGCTGATCGGCGCACCGGCAACGAGCCCCCAGCGCACGAGATCTGGCTTCAAACGGTGGTAGCGAAACGGGCGGCCCAGCACGAGATCACAGACGCCGTCGCGTGCCCAGGCCGCAGTCTGGGAGTCTCCGTCTTCGGTCGGGAGGAGCACGGCAATGCGACACCCGACGTGCCTTTGACGCGCCTCAGGCAGGAGCGCACCGCAGTCGACACCGGGAAGGTCCGCGGCGCACAGGACGAGCGCACATTCACCTTGCGCAAGGCGCTCGCGAGCCTGTTCGGCGTCACGCACGACGGTGACAACGAGACCATCGCGCGCGAGCACCGTGGCAATCAGCTCACCGGTGCTGCGGTCTGCTTCGACGACGAGAACGTGCGTGCTCATGCTCCGGAACCATCGTAGCGCAGGCTAGAGGTAGAGGCCATGCTGTTCGATGTACGCGCGCACGCGCACCGACACGAGTCCCTCGATTGATTCGCGGCGTTGCACTCTTTCACGCACGACGCGGCTGGCGATGTCCGGCAGCGCGAGCACGCCCTGGCGATGTGCGGCAACGCCCTGGCGGCCCATGACGACGATCGTGGCGAGCGCCTCGATGTCGGGCCAACGGTGCCAGGATGGCGTCTCCGCGAGCACGTCCGTGCCGATGGCCAGCGCCCAACGCCGCTCGGGGTGTCGTCGGGTGAGCTCGACGAGAGTATCGTAAGTATAACCGCTCGCGGCCTCGCGTCGCTCGACGTCGCTCACGGCAACGCGCTTGCCCAGGGGGTCGGCTATCAGCTGACACATCGCCAGGCGGTGCTCGAAGGGGACGAGCTCCTTGCCGAAGGGATGGACAAATGCCGGCAGCAGCCACACGGCTTGCGCGCCGAGGCCCTCGACCAGATAGAGACACGCCATCTGGTGGGCAAGGTGGGGCGGATTGAAGCTACCGCCGAAGATGACGGTGTGGCCCGCGAGTGACACGGGGGTGGGCAGCATGCGCGGGTGCCTCTACTGCGGCACCGGCTCGTCGACGTAGTCGTCCGTGTCGCCCTTGCCGTTGGGTGGCAGCTTGTCGAGCTGTGCTTGGACGAGCTGCTTGTGCTCGACTTCCTCGTCGCGCAGCTCGGCAAAGAGCTTGCGCACGTCGCGGTCCTTGACGTGTGCGATAGCCTCGACAAAGAACTCGTAAGCGCGCGTCTCTGCCACGAGTGCCACATTCAGCGCTTGGCGCGCACTCATGAACGCGCGCACCTCATCGTAATCGGGCGACTCGACTTGCGGTACCATCTGCTCGTCGACCTCGACGGGCTGATTGCCGAACATCTTCTGGCGCTGCCGGCGCAGCTCGTCGCCGTGTTTCGCCTCGTTGGCAACCATGAAGCGAAAGAACTCCGCCGCCTCCATGGTGTGGTGCCCGTCCATCTGCGCGGCGAGCTCCTCGTAGCGTTCTTTGGCCTGGTCCTCGATGATGACCGCGAGATCGAGGGCATCCCGGAGTGATAGCTTGGACAAATTCAGCTGGGTCGCCATGGTGCCTCGCCTTCGCTCGGGTTGCAGCGTCGCAATCCGGCGCCACTTTTGTCGCGTGCCGAGGGAAAGTCAAGTCGACTCCAAGACGCGTGCTCGTTGTGGCCCCACTGGGCGCGTTGTGATACGCACGGCCGATCGTGCTCCCCCGTGAGGAGGTCGTAGGGATGAGTGAGCCGTTGGCGCTCGCGGCTCTCGTAGCCATCGAGCACTTGCTGTCTGAAGACGAGCGGGCCGCGCGGGATGCGGTGCGCGCCTGGGTGCGAGAGCGCTTCTTGCCGCGCATCACCCTGGCGCATCGCGCGGGCCGTTTCCCAACCGATCTCATCGGTGAGCTCGCCGAGCTCGGCGTTTTTGGTGCCAACATCGAAGGCTACGGCTGCGCCGGCATGAACAACGTCGCCTATGGGCTCGTCATGCAGGAGCTCGAGTATGGCGACTCCGGCCTGCGTTCGCTCGCGAGCGTGCAGGGCGCGCTCGTCATGTATCCCATCCTCAGCTACGGCTCAGAGGAGCAGCGGCGCCGCTGGCTTCCCGAGCTCGCCGCCGGTCGCCTTATCGGATGTTTTGGTCTCACCGAGCCCGAGGCCGGCTCGGATCCGGGCTCTATGCGCACCACCGCACGCAAGGACGGCGACGCCTATGTGATTGATGGCATCAAGGCTTGGATCACCAACGCACCCATCGCCGATCTCGCCATCGTCTGGGCAAAAGTCGTCGATGAAGAACAGCGCATCCGCGGCTTTGTCGTCGAGCGCGGCACCCCGGGCCTTTCGACACCGGAGGTCGAAGGCAAGTTCTCGCTGCGCGCATCACCGACGGGCGAAATTCATTTGAACGAGTGTCGCGTACCGAGCGGCAACCTCCTTGCGGGCACAGGTGGGCTCAAGAGCCCGCTCGGTTGCCTGACGCAGGCGCGCCAAGGGATCGGCTGGGGTGTCAACGGCGCCGCCGCCGCCTGCTTTGACGCCGTGCGCGACTACGGTCTCGTGCGCCGCCAGTTCGGCAAGCCTATCGCCTCGTTTCAGCTCTACCAGGCACAGCTCGCAGACATGGCCACCGAGATCATGGGCGCGACGCTGCTGTCCTTGCACACCGGGCGACTCAAGGACGCTGGGCTGCTCACGCCGGTTCAGGTGAGTCTGCACAAGCGTCACAACGTGCGCGTCGCGCGCGAGGTTGCACGCACTGCACGGGGAATGCTAGGGGGGGTCGGCATCACGGATGCATTTCCGGTCATACGGCACATGATGAACCTCGAGAGCGTCTACACCTACGAGGGTACCAACGAGATCCACACGCTGACGCTCGGGCGGGCTCTGACCGGCCTCGACGCGTTCGTATGAGTTGAGACGATGAGCGACAGTCGACTGTTGCGCTCGGTGCAGCGCCTGGCGTCGGCCTTGGGGAGACTCGAGCGGCAGACCGCGTCGCGGGCCGGTGTCACGGTGTCCCAGCTGCGCGTGCTCTCGTGTCTCGACCAAGCATCGAGCGCGCCGGGCGTGCGCATCGGCACCCTCGCCGACGATCAGGGCCTCGCGATCAGCACGATGACACGAAACGTCGCGCTGCTTGAGCGACGGGGCTGGGTGCGGCGCGAGAGCGGTGAGGAAGATCGTCGCACGGTGCGCGTCGTCCTGACTGAGGTGGGCCGTCAGAAGGCGCTCGAGCTACAGGACACGACGCTCAGCCGCTTTCAGCGTGCCTTTCGTGCCTTTCATCCCACCGATCGCGTCGAGCGGGCCGTGGCGCTCGATCGCGTGGCCGAAGCACTCGAGAACAACGATGGCAGTGTGGCGCGAAAACCGTAGCGTAGCAAAGCTCCTCGTCGCAGCGAGCCTACTGTGCGGTCACGGGCTCGTGCGGGCTGCCGAGCCCTGCCCACCCGCCTCGCGCCTACCCCAGCTGACGCTCGATGACGTCGTCGATTCCGCGGTGCCAATTTACGATCGCTGGCAGGTAGTCTGGGACGACGTGCCGTTCTCCGACGTGCAGGTGGCCCAGCTCGCCGGAGACGGCCTGCTCGTTGACGAGCTCGACAGCGGCATGCGCAATCGTGGCGGCTGGGTCTACTTCGGCATGGTCGCTGGCGCCGTGGGGACGGCGCTCTCGAGCACCGGTTGGGTGCTCTACGGGCAGAATCAGCTGTCGCAGGGGATCACCTTACCGCTGGCGTTCGGGGGCCTCGGCATCGGTGTCGCCGGCGTGCTGCTCGTCACCGAGACCATTCAACGGGCCGCCGAGCCGTACATGGCGCCCACGCCGCGCCATCGCCTCAGTCGCGCCCAGGCACGCCGCCTCGTCGCCGCCGTCAACGAGCGGCTCTTTGGCGATATCTGCAAGAGTTGGCGTGAAGCCTCCGAGGCCAGCCAGCCGCTCGGGGCGAAGCTACGGGTGCAATAGCGACCACAGCACCGCAGCGCCGACGGCGGTGCTCGCGCCGATGAGCACGGGCGTCGCGACGTAGTCTTGCAGGGCCCATTCCCACGCCTCGGGCAGGCGCAGCTCGGGGGTCAGGTAGAGCTCGTCGAGCGGGCGCAGCCCCGGCGGTCCCGCCAAGTCGTGGTAACCAGTCGGTGCGCTCGCGAGCGTGAGGTTGAGCGCCAAGGAGATGGGTGCTCCAGCGACGTGAAAGCGCACGATCGTCATGCGTCCGAGCGCCACGTGGCGCGCGTAGGTCGCATTGCTCGGCGACAAGAGCCTTGGCGTCGCGATGCAGCGCTCGCGTGCTAGCTGTTGACCGATGCCCCCCGCGGTGAGGATGTTGCCGAGCGAGAGCTCGAGCACCTCGCCGAGACAATCGGGCTGCTCGACGGGTGTCATGGGACCAGGCGCCGCGGCAGTGACGACAATGACCAGCATCGTGCTCAACGGCAGCATGGGCGCCTCCTTGTTTGCTCTGCCGATAAGATAACCCGACGCGACGCATCTGTCAGGCGTGGACATTGGCACAGGGGTGCATACCCTTGTCAGTGGTGGTGAATTTTCGCTATGGTGCCGCGCGTCAATAGGCGGGGCAACGGCGCAATCCCTCAACGTGGGGGCGTGGCAGGTGCGAAATGGGTCCAGAAGTTGCAACACAGGAGCTCCTCGCCAGCGTCGAGGGCTTCGACTTTCGCATCAGCGTGGACGATGCCGCCTCGGTGATCCTCTCCACCCATTTGTGCTACGACCTGCACGTCCGGCCGACCACCTACATTTACGCCCGCTTGCGTGACGCTGGTGTCGTCGCGCAGCTGCGCCTGCGCCATGGCCCACGTGACCCTTGGGTTTCTCTCGAGCCGCTGTCGGTCTTGACGCTCGGCTTGCGCTGCGGTGACGAAGTGCAGATCCGCGTGCCCTCGTCGGTGTCGCGTGCGATGCTCCGCACGGTGATGGAGGCCTTTCGTAGCTGCCCACGCTACCGCAACTACGTCGCCACGTCGCACGAGGAGCACGAGTGTCCCGCGGTGAGCGCCGAGGCCGAAGCGTTCGAGCAATTTCAGCGCGAGTTCGACGCGAGCGATGACCGCTCCCATTTGCTCAAGCTGCACATTGAGAATTTCATCATCGGTCACCTCGCCGAAATCGAAGCGTTCATGCGCGAGCACCGGCCGAGCGTGCCACCGGGACGCCAGGAGCTCGACGAGACCTTTCGCCATCTGCTCTACGGTGCCTTCGAGCACTTTGGCATGAGCTCGCTCGACGTGCCGTACGACAACCTCATGCAGATCCGCGACATGTGCTACCACCTGCACTTTCGCCAGGTGGAAAGCGGTCGCAAGCTGCCCTACACGCTCGTCAACCTGGAATGGAGTCGCGAGCACGGACAACGGTGGCGGCGCACGCAGGGCCTGCGGCAGCGCTACTTCTATGATCGCGAGAGTGCCTACTATCGTGATCTGTTCTTGGTGCTGGTCTCGCGCGAGCCTTCGCGCTTGCGCGATCTGATTGCCCGCTGGCACGAACGTCTCGACTACTCGCTCGCCTTGCGCAGCGCTCTGCGCGAGGAGATCGGCAAGTTCGGGCGCGAGATGCAGCCGTTCTCGCCCAACTTCGACAACCCCGAAGAATTCTCTCGCCACATCGAGGCGGTGGGCGAGCTCGTCATCGCCAACGTGTCGCGGCTGACGCCGTTTCTCTCGCTCGTGCGCGAAGGCCGTATCTACTTGGGGGGCGACCGCACGAGCTAACAGCCAAAGGTAAGTGCCGATGAGCCGGTTTGCCGAGTACCTGTCCTATGATGCCCTCGGTCTTGCCGCACTCGTGCGCACCAAGGGCATCTCTGCGCTCGAGCTCGTCGATGAGGCCATCGCCCGCATCGAAGCACTCAATCCGCGCATCAACGCCGTGGTCCACACGAGCTTTGAGCGTGCGCGCAAGCGCGCCCAAGCAGGTACTCTCGAGGGGCCCTTTGCGGGTGTGCCGTTCCTCGTCAAAGATCTGCTCGCCGAGCAAGCGGGTGAGCCGTGCGCCGCGGGCAGCGCCTTTTTACGCCAGGTGCGCATGCCGCACGACAGCGAAATCGTGCGCCGCTACGAGCGCGCTGGCGTCGTCATTCTCGGGCGCACGAACACACCGGAGCTCGGTATCTACGCCGTCACCGAGCCGCGCGCCTTCGGCGTGACGCGCAACCCTTGGGATCTCAATCGCACGCCGGGCGGCTCGAGTGGCGGCTCGGCCGCGGCGGTGGCCTCGGGCATGGTACCGATGGCCCACGGCGGCGATGGGGGGGGCTCGATTCGCATTCCTGCCTCCCACTGCGGGCTCGTGGGACTCAAGCCGACGCGCGGGCGCAATCCCATCGGCCCCTACGTCGGCGATGGCTGGGGCGGCATCGTCTCACAGCACGTGCTGACACGCTCGGTGCGCGATTGTGCCGCCATGCTCGATGCGACGCAGGGGCCTGAGCTCGGCGCGCCCTACGCGGCCATGCCACCCGAGCGGCCGTACATGGACGAAATCCGCCAGCCCGCCGGCACGCTGCGCATCGCCTACACAACCGAGCCGCTCTTTGGTGACACCGTGCACCCGGACTGCGTCGCCGCACTCGAGCATACCGTGAAGCTGCTCACTGTACTTGGCCACAAGGTCGAGGTGGCGCGGCCGCCATTTGACCGACCACGTCTCGTGCGCGCTTATCTCGCCAACGTCGCCGTAGGCGTCGCAACAGCCCTGAGGATTGCGAGCACGCTCGTCGGGCGCCAGGCGACCGCCGCCGACGTCGAGCCGGCAACGTGGCTGCTCAAGCTCATCGGCGAGGCTCTCAGCGCTGGCGAGTACGGTTGGCTACAGCACGAGGTGCATCGCGCCGGCTTCGATCTCGCGCGCTTTGGTGAGCGCTACGATGTCTTGCTCACGCCGACCACCGCGCAGCCGCCCGTGCCCGTCGGCACCTTTGCCCTCACCGACGTCGAGCGCTTGCAGCTCAAGGTGCTCTCCGCCCTGCCGTTCAAGGCCCTACTCGAGCTGGCCCTTGCCGATATGTCGGGCAAGGCGCTCGCAGCGACGCCGAACACCATGTTGTTCAACCTCACCGGTCAGCCGGCCATGTCGTTGCCGCTGTGGTGGAATGGCGACGGCTTGCCCATCGGCACGCAGTTTGTCGGTCGCTTTGGCGACGAGGCGACATTGTTGCGCCTTGCCGCGCAGCTCGAAGAAGCTCAGCCGTGGGCGCAGCGGCGACCAGCGGGGTCTGGCGACTAGCGTCAGACCTCGCCTCAGTAGAGCATCCCGTCGTTCCCCATCTTGAAGACAAACACGTCATCCTGATCCAAGCCCGCAGTGCCGTCGAAGAGCGGCGCATGCTGGCTCACGCTCAAGTAGAGCGTCGTGCCGGGCGTGCGCTCGGGCAAGCGCACGGGCGCATTGTTGTACGCAAATGCCCGGTGGAACATGTTGATCCCTTGCTCGGTGTAGCCACGCAAGAAGGTCCTGCCGGCGTCAAAATCGTATCCGGTGATGTAGAAGTGGTCATCTGCATCGACGGTGACACCAAGGTGGTAGTTGCCGAGCTCGCCGCTGAGCTGCTCGGCCCAGTCGAGCAAGCCCGTAGCGTCAAAGCGCGCGGCGATGGCATGCAGGTTCCAGTTGTTGGGCACGCTGCCGTAGACCCCGCCGTAGGTGGTGCCGACTACCACCACACGCCCGCTGCTGTCGGTCGCGAGCTGTGACAGGTAGTCTCCGTCCGTGCTGCCGATCTGACGCACCCAGCGCACCTCGCCCTCGGCGTTGAGCTTGACCACGTAGCCATCCTCGTAGCCGCGGTTCTGGTCACCCTCCAAGACGCCCGTGGTCGTGCCGGTGACGAAGAGATTGTCGTAGTCGTCGATGTCAGCGCCGCGTACGAGCTCATCGCCGCTCGAGCCGTAGAGGCCGCTCGCGATGATGCCGCCGCCATCGTTGAATCTCACCCAGAACAGATCGCTGCCGCCCGCGTTGACATGCGCGAGCAGCTCGCCGCTCGTCTCGCCGACCAGAATGGGCTGCTCGTACGAGTTGATCGCCACCCCGAGACCGCGGTCCTCGGCGGCGCTGCCGAGCTGCGTCGTCCATTGCAGCACACCAGCGGCACTGATTTTGGCGAGAAAGGCGTCCGTGCCGCCCGCATTGGCGCCCTCACCCAGGCTGCCGTCGGTCGCACCGGCGACGTAGAGGTTGCCCCAGCCATCGGCCGCGAGTGCCCACGCGACATCGTAGCCGCTGCCGCCAAACTGCGAGGTCCAAGCGTGCGTTCGGTCGGGACGGACCTTGATGACGTAGGCGTCGCTTGCTCCTCGTTGTCCCGAGGGTACCAGAGAGCCGTAGGTGTAGCCGCAAACAACGATATCGCCGGCTCCATCGACCGCGATGTCGTACACCCGCTCTTCGGCCGGGGTGCCGGCCGCAAGCGACCAGGCGGTCGTGAAAATGGAGCTATGCTCGTTCGCCAAAGGATTGCCGGCAAGATCCGTAATCGCCATACCGATAGTGATGCTGTAGACCGCGTCGTTGACGTACCACGGCTCGGGCGTCATCGTCAGCACCGCGCCGTCTACAGCGAGTGTGCCGGGCACAAGATCCTCACCGAGGTGAACAGCCAGGCCGCTAGCGGCCGTCGTCGCGTCGATGGCCTCAGAAAACCTGACTTCGACCGGTTGGAAGAGGGACACGCCGAGCGCCCCGGGTACGGGGAGGACACCGACGACGATGGGTGGGGTCACATCCTGCTCGTCGGGTGGGCCGTCGTGATCGTTGCCCCCACCGGACGTGCAGCCAAGTGTGAATCCACACGCGGCGACGACGACAGACAGCTGCAATGCGCCCTGCATGGCTCGCCCCCTTGGTGCCTCCCCCCAAGCGAAAGCCGACGTAGGCTACCGGCTCGCGCATAATGTGTGGACGAGACTAGCTCCAGTCACGGGGTGTTTCGCCGAACGGGTGCGCTTACGCGGTCTTCAGCCCTTCGTCGAGGGCGCGGATCAGATCTTCGACATCCTCGACACCGACAGACACGCGCACAAGGCCATCCGTGATGCCGCCCTTCTCGCGCTTTGGCTTGGGCACGCACGCATGCGTCATCGATGCAGGATGCTGAATGAGGGAGTCCACGCAGCCAAGCGATACGGCCAGCGCGAAGATCTTGATGTTGTCCATGAGCTTTTGGCCGGCCTTGAGTCCGCCTTTGATATCGAAGGCAATCATGCCGCCAAAGCCGCTCATCTGGCGCTTGGCCAACGCGTGGTGCGGGTCGTCCTCGAGTCCAGGGAAGTAGACGCGCTCGACCTTGGGGTGGGTCCTGAGAAAGCGCGCAATCGCCATGGCGTTTTCGCAATGCCGATCCATGCGCAAGGGCAGGGTCTTGATGCCGAGGTTGACGAGCCAGGCGTCGAACGGGCTCGGGGTGCCGCCGACATCTTTGATGATGCTGTAGGCCTTGTCTTTGACGTCATCGCAGGTGGTGGTCATCACGCCACCGACGACTGTGCCGTGGCCGCAGAGGTACTTCGTTGTGGAATGCACGACCACGTCGGCGCCGAGCGTGAGCGGACGCTGGAGGTATGGGGTCGCGAAGGTGTTGTCGACGATCACCATGATGTCTGGGTTGACCGCCTTGACGATCTTCACCACCGCCGCGATGTCAGTGACCGCCATCGTCGGATTGGTGGGGGTCTCGAACAGAAAGGCGCGGGCTTTCGGGTTGGCCTTGATGACGCGCTCGACGGCATTCAGATCCTGCGTCGCCACCTCGACGGTGCGCACGCCAAAGCGTGCGAGGACATTCTCGGCGCAGTGCTGCGTCGCGCCGTAGAGCACATCTCCCAAGATGAGGGTGTCGCCCTGCGAGCAGACGGCCATCAGCGTCGACGAAATCGCCGCCATGCCCGAGGTGAAGGCCAAGCTGGAGACCCGCAGGTTGGGGTCCTTGAGCTTGACTTCTTTGCCCTCGAGGGCGTTCATCTTGGCTTCGAGGAGCCTGACCGTCGGGTTGCCCAGACGGGTGTAAGCGTAGCCGGGCTTCTCGCCGGAGAAGACCGCCGCGCCTTCGGCCGCGCTGTCAAAGACGAAGGTCGACGTTTGGTAGATGGCGCCGGTGTGCGACGTGTGCTGCGGCTGGCCGACGTGCTCGCCCGCGTGGATCGCGCGCGTCGCAAAGCCGCAATCGAGCAAGAAATTTTCTAAGAAATCGGCTGACTTTGAATCTTCCATGGGGGGCTCCTGGGTTGGTCGCGCATTCAGCCTCTTTGCCGCGGGCAACGCAACCTCTCGTTGCGGGTCGGAGATCGTGGCGCACGCCGTGTCGGTCATGTAGCATCGCCGGATGAAAAACCTCGATACGAAGTATCTCTTTGCCTGCCTCGGCATCGTCGCGCTCGTCACCTTCGCTCCGGAGCCCGCGCGGGCACAATCCGAGTCGATGGACGAGATGACCAAGCTCGTCGCCGTCTACGAGCTGACCATGCCGCATCTCGAGGCCTACGGCGCGGTCATGACCGCCATGACCGACTGGGCGATCGCCAACCCCAAGGAATTTGCAGCGATGCAGGCGCGCGTGCCGAAGGGCACGACCACCGTCGAGCAGTCGATCGCCGCGCTCGACAAGGAGCCGGTGGTCAAGGCGCTGCTCGACAAGCATCGGCTGTCGGCCCGCGACCTGGTGCTCCTTCCCATGGCCGCCATGCAGGCCCATATTGCCGCGCTCGGTGAGGCGCAGGGAAGAACCTTTCCGGCGGGCCTCATCAATCCCAAGAACGTCGCCCTCGACAAGGCCAACGCCGCGCGCATCGAGGCGATCATGACCCAGGTGGCGGCCGACCGGAGCCGCGCCACGGGACGATAGGAACATAGAATGGCAGGCCCATTTCTCTTCGCCAGCAAGGCTCGCCGACCGGTAGTAACCCAAGAGCGGAGTGGAGGTCAGCGCGGGTCATGTCGCTTCTCGTAGAAGATCGGGCGCTGCTCGCGCAGTTTCGCGCGGGGAGCTCGCAGGCGCTACGCCGCGTGCTGGGCCACTATGCGCCGACCCTCGCTGCGACGCTGCGTCGGGGCTTTGGCTTTCGCGCCGGCAAACAGCACGTGCGCTTTGCCGGCTACCGCGACACCTTTGCTCTCGAAGACGCAATGCAGAACATCTTTCGCCGCGCTTTCTCAGACAACGCCCGCACACGCTACGACGGCCTGAGACCCTTCGCCGCCTACCTGCACGTCATCGCGCGCAACGTCGTCATCAACGAGTTTCAGACCAAGAGCCGCACGCTCGAGCTCTTTGGTATCGAGCCCGTAGGCGACGGCGTCCCCATGAGCGAGGAATACTCCGCCGCCGACGATCCGCTGGGCGAAGAGGGCCTCTCGGCCCGCGGGCTGCCCGAGCAAGATCTCGTCAGCGCCGAGCTGCGCGTCCTCGTGCGCGAGTTTCGTGCCGGGCTCACCGGCCGCGATGCGGAGGTCTTTCGCCTGCGCTTTGACGAGGGACTCTCTCACACCGAGATCGCCTCGCGCACCCACTGGTCACCCTCGCAAATCAAGACCACCGAGGCGCACATACGCACCGAGCTCGTGCGCCACCTGCATCGGCACGGCTACCTCACCGAGCACCGTTTGCGTAGCAAGGGAGCGCGTCCCGCACGGACGCGAGCGCAAGGAGAGAAGTCATGATATCGCATCTCATCCATCGACATGCCCGACGCAAGGTTTCACGGCTGCTCGGCGGCTCGTTGTCGCCACGGCGACATCGACGCCTGCGTGCACATCTCGGGGGGTGCCCGAGCTGCCGCGCGTACTACGAAGGCGAGCGCCTGCTCGAAGACGCCCTCTTCGCGCCGGCGACGCTGAATCCCGCGGCCATCGAGCGCCTCGCCGATCTGGTCATCGAGCCCGCGCCCAAGGCGCGACGGCATTGGCTGCCCTTTGCCGTGTTGGCGCTCGGTGGTGCGGCCGCCATGCTCGCCGTGACGCTGCGGCCTCCTACGACCATCGACGAGGCCATGCAGGCCCGCGGCGTGGCGACGGCTCCGGCGGCGGCGGCGTTGGTGCTCTTTGCCATCGATCCGCAGAGCGAGTCGGTCGCACGTCTGTCGCGCGACGCTCAGCCCATCACCCTCGCACGGGGCAGCACCGTGCAGCTCGCCTACCGCAACGAGAGCTACCGCTTTGCCGCTGTGCTCGGGATCCGTGCGGATGGTGAAATTCAGTGGTATCATCCCGCCGAGGCTCAGGCTCTTACGACGGGCGGCGTCGCGCTCGTCTCCAAGGCCACCGATGAGCCTTTTGGCAACGCATGGACCATCACCGCACCCACAGGCTCTTTGAGGCTGCTCGCTTTCTTTGCCGACGCGCCTTTGACCGCGACGGCGCTGGAGGCGGAGGCACGGCGGGTGGGCCTGCACGGCGTTGCGACGGTGCCCGGGGCTGTCGTCGACAGCCTCGCGCTGGAGATCGTCCGCTGATGCGGCTTGGCGTCATCGTGTTGTCGTTGTTGGCGCTCGTCCCCGCCGCGGCGGCCGAGCCCGAGGCGACGCTGCGTACCTACGCGCTCATCGTCGCCAATAACCAGAGCCTCTTGCCAACCCGTGAGTCGCTGCGCTTTGCCGACGACGACGGCGTGCGCTACGCCGAGCTGTTTCGCGCGAGCGGCGCCGCCGTATCGCTCTATGCCGTCTTGGATGCCGACACCCAACGGCTCTATCCCGAAGAGGTGGCGGCGGCCACACCCCCGACCCGTGCGGCGCTCCTCGCAGGTCTCGAGCATCTCTTTGTGGCCATGCGCCGCGACCACGCCGCTGGCGAGCGCGTCGTCTTCTACTTTGTCTTCTCCGGTCATGGTGAGACCACCGAGGACGGCGAGGGCTACGTCCACTTGCTCGATGCCAAGCTGACACGCGACGATCTGTTCGCCGAGGTCATCGCCAGATCGCCGGCCGACCTCAACCACGTCATCATCGATGCCTGCAATGCCTACTTCATGGTCGCCGAGCGCGGCGCTCAGGCCCAGCCTGCGGGCAACTACGGCTCGCTCATCAAGAGCTTTGTCAGCCGCTCGAAGCTCGGCGCCTACCCAAACACCGGGGTGCTGCTCTCGACGGCCAGCGCCAGCGAGGTACACGAGTGGGGCCGTATCGAAGCGGGGATCTTCTCCCACGAGCTACGCTCCGCCCTTGCGGGCGCCGCCGATGCGGACGGCAACGGCGCCGTGGACTATGACGAAGCGGCCGCCTATCTCGCCGCCGCCAACGGCGCGCTTCCCGATCGCCGCACGCGCTTGCAGGTCTTCGCCCGCGCCCCGGCCCGCAACGTGGCCGAGCCGCTCATGCGTTTGTCAGCGAGCGGCGCGCGTCTGAGCGTGCCGCCGAGCGTCGCCGGCCGCTACTCCATCGAGGACGATCGAGGCGTACGCTACGCCGATTTCAATAGCAGTAACGACGCTGGCGTCGAGCTGCGCCTCGTGCCGCGACCCCTCTACTACGTCCGCGGTGATGCGGGCGAGTATCGCTTGGAGCCGGCAGAGGTGGGCAGCTCGTACGATCTCGCAACGCTCACGCCGCAGCCCGCGCGCCTGGCACTGCGCGGCAGCGCCAACGACGCCTTTGCCCGCTATCTCTTTGGCGTGCCCTTCGGGCCCCAGTTTGTCGCCGGCTATCGCCAGGCGCAGCTGCTCGTGGTGACCGGTCCGGAGTCGAGCGTCGAGGCACGACTCGAGCCGCCGGTGCGACCTTGGCGCTATGGCGCCACCACCGCGGCCGTCACGCTCGGGGTGGCGAGCGGCGTGCTCGAGTGGCTCGCGCGCGGCGCGGCGGCGGACTACCGCAACGCCGCGGGCAGCACGGGCGAAGTGGCGCAATATCGCGATCGGGCCGAGGGCTATCATCGCCTCGCCCTCTTTGGCGGCGGCCTGTCGGTCAGCGCAGCCATCACCGCCGCGGGGCTCTATTGGCTCGAGCGCTAACACTGTGGCTCGCGATGAGCACACTCGCGGGCTGCGGCCTCGATCTCGAGCGACGTGACGGCTCGCTCGAGGTCGCGCTCGTGGCCTTTGTGCGCAACGCCGAAAGCGACACGACGGTGCGCGTCGAGCACGCCGGCTACACCTCGGAGCTTGAGTTCACCGGCACCGATCCTTTGCACGTCGAGTCGACGCCAGCCGGCGACGTGTGGATCTCGGCCCGCATCGTTGGCGGCGCAACGTTCGCCACGAACCGCGTGCCGGTCACGGTCTTTGCCGGCGAGCTCGCGCACATCGGTTTGCAGGTGGTTGACGATGGCGAGGGCGATCCCGACGGTGACGGCGTGCGCAGCCGCGACGATCTCTGCCCCCTCGCCGACGATCCCGACCAGGCGGATGGCGATCGCGATCGGCTCGGCGATGCCTGCGACAACTGCCTGTCGCACAACAATCCCTGGCAGGAAGATCGCGATACCGATGGCTACGGCGACGCCTGCGATCCGGATATCGACGGCGATGGCGTGCTCAACGTTCGTGACGGCTGCCCACTCGACGCTTCGGGCGACATCGACGCCGACGGGGACGGCATCTGTGACGCACATGACAACTGTCTTGGTATCGCCAATGCGTTGCAGGGCAACTGCGATCGCGACCCGGCCGGGGATGCTTGCGACGACGACATCGATGGCGACGGTGTCGTCAACGATAGTGACGTCTGCGCGTTCGCTTGGGATCCTTCACAGACCGATAGCGATGGTGACGGCGTCGGGGATGCTTGTATCGCGGACCCCTCCGCGTGCCAACCGCCGCCGGTCAGCAGTACGTCCGGTGCAATATCACCGCCCGCGGTAGCCGAGGGCCGGTATGACGCTCATGAGGAGAAGTAGATGAGCAGCACCCGCAGAATGTCCCACCTGGCCCCCAGCGTCGCCGCGGGGCTCATGGCGCTTGCGTGTGCCTGCGGGAACATTACCTCGTCCGCCGACGCGACCGTCCGCGTCACCGTCGAGGGCACGCGCGATCTCGCGTTCGTGGAGGTCGAAGACGACGGCACCGTGGAGCTCGAAGGCGCCGTCACGCTCGATCGCGCTCGAGGACTCGCCGACCGGGGTCGCCGCCC
>CAYHNK010000004.1:0-34735 GCA_964357695.1 uncultured Bdellovibrionales bacterium
GATCGTGGAAGTGCATGGCTTGCCACGCCCGGTAGCTGCTGGCCTGCCCGGCGTCGAAAGTGAACATGTTGGTGATCGAGGCCCAGTGGGTGGTGGCGTAGTAGAACGAGCTGAGCGACCGGGTATTCATGAAGTCGATGTCGTGGCCGTGGTTCAGAGCGCCGGTGACGCCGCGAGCGCCGATGAAGTACGGACTGGCGATGGTTGGATATGCCGTGCCGTTCGGATAGGCGAGGGTTCGACAGCGGCTGCCGGGAATGTTGGTCTCGATGTCGGTCTGGGATTGGCGATATTCCCAGTCTGCTTCGCTCTGGTTGTCAGAGTGCGTGACCGTGTGCGATTGGATCTCGTGACCGCGAGCGGCGAGGGCCGCGAAGTCCGCCCACGCTCCCCAATAGGCGCCGGTGCCAATGTTGCCGGTGATGACGAACCAGGTCACCTTGAACCCGTACGCCTCGGCCTGCGTCACCCACCAATTGTGGTCTGGCGCGCAGTTGTCGTCCACGGTGAAAGAGATGGCAGCGAGAGCGTCGTCTTGCCACAGGCAGAGGTGGGCTCCTCCTGTTTGGTCGGGCCAGCCGCGGCCGTCTATGGCGTCGTAGGTTGGGTCCGGGTACGGGCCTGGATCCCAACCAAAGAAGTCGCAGATCGGCGGATTCTCTGCACCGTTCGTGCAGGCACCGGGATCGCTGACGCAGGCGTCCTCGTCCCCGTCCACACACGATTGACCGGCATCCACCGTACCGTCGGTGCAGCCGTGCAAGCTCAAAGCGAAGAGCGCGACGGCAGCACAGAGCGACCCCATACCCGGCTGATGCATGTCAATTCCCTTCACGAAACTGCTGGCGCTCCAGCGAGTGACTTCTCGTCTCCGGCTGACTGTGAATTTCCGGCAGGCGGTTGTTTTCAAATCGCGCTCCGCCGCAGTTTGTCTTGGAAAGGCCCGACAGAGCCAGTAGCATCGCTTGCTGGCGCCGCGCGATCCATGCGCGGGGTCAAGGCGACTCATGCTCGGTGTTGCAGCTCTGCTGATTCTCGCTGTCACGGCGGCTGACGCGGACCCGGTACCCAATGGGACCCCTTGGCAGATTGCGGTCGAAGTCGACTCGGCAACACCCGACGCCGCACTTCTAGCCACCGAGGTCGTCGCGCGCCTGCGAGCCCGTCTCCCGTCGGCTGGTATCAGCGTCGAGGTTGCGGACGCTGCTTCTCGCCGCGCCGACGCCTGGCGTCTCATCGTTGGCCCCGGCCCGGACGGTGATGTCCATGCCGAGCTGCGCGGCGATGACGACACCCAGATCAGGAGTCGCCAGATCCCCCACGGCCGGCGTCGCCTGGCCGACATGGCACACACCCTTGCGCTCTTTGCCCTCGAAGCGTTGGCCCCTCATCTGGAGCGCCTGCTCTCGCGGATCCCGAGCTCGCAGCTCCCGAGCGAAGCCGCGCCGCCCGTCATTGAGCCCAGCGCGCCGGCCGCTCTGCCAGAGCCCGCGCCCTCGTTTGGCCTAGACGTCGGTGTGGTTGGCGCCGGCAGCGAGCCGGGCTTCGATGTCCGGGGAGGCCTGCAGCTAGGCCTGGGCTGGAGTCGTTCCTCGCTGTTCGCCCACCTGCAGATGGCTTGGTGGTTGCCGCTCGTTGCTCGTGGCGACGACTACCGCTTGAGCGTTCGCTATGGCACGGCCCGTGCCGTCGTGGGCGCCCAGTGGCTATCGCGCGACTGGCGTCTCACGGGCGGACTTGGCCCGGTGCTGAGTGTCGCGCGTGCGCGGCGCGAGGGCAAGCGCATCACAGCAGGCAGCCACGTCTATACGAGCGTAGGGATAGGGGTGCTCGCGTCGGTGCTCTACCGTGTGCGCGCTAGGTGGGGCGTGGGCCTGGGACTGGCGCTCAACCGCTTTTCTCCGTATCGTCAATTCACGGTCGATGGCGTGCCCGTCTTGCAGATGGGACGATCGAGCAGCGAGGTCGCGCTCTTTGCTGCGTGGGAATACTGAGCGGATTCTCTGGCACCCTCATTGGATTTTTTGGCCCGTGCGGACATCCACCTTTGACGCAATTTCAACAGCCAGGATCGCTCGGGATCGGCCGACGGGTGGGCTCCCGAGATGAATAGGGCGCGAGGTGAGGCGACGCGAGAGGAGACTTTGGTCCGCGCGGCGCTCGACGGCGATGCGAGGGCGTATGACCAGATCTACAGCCAGCACGCGCAGCGGCTCTACCGCACCTGCCACGCGCTCCTCGGTAACGGGGCCGATGCGGAAGAGGCGGTGCAGGAGGTTTTCGTACGTGCCTTTCGCAAGCTCGACAGCTTCAACTTCCGCAGCCAGCTCAGCACCTGGCTGCACGGGATCGCCGTGAGGATCTGTCTCAACCTGCGCCGCGGCCGGCGGCGACGCGAGCGACTCGACGCCGCGGTGGCCCAGTGCCCGCCACGCGCACGACGCGATACCTCGCCGGACGAGCAGGCGCAGGCGAGCGAGCTGGCGCGCCGATTCCATCAGGCCCTGGGACAGCTGCCCGAGAAGAAGCGGATCCCCTTTCTGCTGTTTCACGCCGAGGGCTTCGACTTGGCTAAGACCGCCGCGATCACCAGCGCCTCCGTGCAGACGACACACGCGCGCATCCAGTCCGCCCGCGAGGTCCTGCTGGCCGCAGCGCTGGAGGGGACTGAGCCATGAGCACTGCCTGCAAACAGGCGCGTCAGGCGCTGTGGACCGGTGTGGGGCCGACGCCGGCCGAAGCAGCGCACCTGGCATCCTGCACCGCCTGTCAGCGCGCGGCGGCGCTCATCCCCTCGTTGCTGGCGGAGACGCGTCGGCGGGGCGAGGTGACGCTGGCGGAACCCGCTTTGGAACGCCTGCGGCGCGAAATCTGGCGCCAAACCGAGCGCAGTCGTGGCAGAGGACGGCGTCGCGTTTCCCCGTGGCGGCTGCTGGGCTTCTTGTCCGCCACCGCCGCCGCGGCGGCTGCGGTGCTGCTACTGACGCCCGGCGACAAGCCAGCGCCAGCACCGCACAATGATCTGGCGAGCGTCACGCGCCAGGTGGGCGATGTTCGCGTCGCGGGTCTCGAAGGGGCTGCATCCGAGCGCCAGCTCCAGGGCGTCTTGTCCCTCGGCCACGAAGTACGTACCGGCGCCGCGTCCCGCATCGACGTCGTCGTCGCGCACGACCACATCGCCCTCCTCGCGGACAGCGTGGCCGCGATCACTCACGCCGCCGCAGGGGCAACGACGATCGCGCTCCGCCGTGGCTCGGTGGTGGTTGCAGCCGCAGCAGACGCGAAGCGGGCACCGCTCACCGTGCGCGCTCCCTTTGGCAGCGTCGTTGTTCATGGGACCTTGTTTCGGGTCAACACTACGGAGGGTGGAACCGTCGAGACGCAGAGCGGCTTGGTCGTCGTTACGTTCGCCGACGGTAGCCAGCATCGCGTCGCCGCTGGCGAGCGCTTTGTCGTCGCGGGACGCCGACACGAGTCCCTGGGCGAGACCCTTACGCCGCCGTGGCTGGCGCCGCCTTCGTCGGGTGTCATGGTGGCGACGAGCTGGCCGCACAAAGCCACCCTCTACCTCGACGATATCCTCGTTGGACCCGCGCCTGTGTTTATCCTCATGCCCGCTGGGCCGCATGCCTATCGCGTCGTCTGGCCGGACGGCGAGCAGTCCGGAGTCGTCGAGCTCGAGGCTGGGACCACGGTGCGCCTGATGCCAGAGAATGTGAAAGACCGCCCCAACAGGCCCCCGCAGGCCGGCAGGCCAACGCCAGCCCGAGGCGACTGTGCGGGCGCCAGCGCCGCGACGCAACGGGCGGGCCTGACGCCGCATCAGCGTGCGGCCCTGCTCGAGAAGGTGGCCGAGTGCTTGATGCAGCAGGGCCGGCTCGATGGTGCCGAAGACGTGTATCGTACCATCGTCGACCGGCACCCGCGCACGCCCACCGCACAGAACGCGCTGTTTGAGCTCGGACGCCTGGCCGAGCAGCGTGGTGATCGGGAGGCCGCCTACCAGGCATTCGAGCGTTTCTTGCACCAATATCCGCAGGCGCCCTTGGCCATGAACGCGCAGTTTCGCGTCTGCGGGTTGCAGGTGGCGGCGGAGCATTTCGACCAAGCGCTCGCCTGTCTGAGCGCGTACCAGCAACGCTTCCCGGACGGTGACCATCTACCCGAAGCGCTGTTTATCGCCGCCCGTCTGTACAAAGACATTAAGCACGACTGTGGCGCCGCAGCCGAGCTGTTTGGCCGCTACCGCCAGCTACCGGGCGCCGAGCGGCAGGAGGAGGCGCTCTTTTGGCAAGCTTCGTGCGTGCGACAGAGCGACCCGGCCGCGGCCGCGCAGCTGGCTGGGCAATACATGCGGGCCTTTCCACACGGCTCGAACATCCGGACGGTAAAGCAATGGTTGGAACCTCGAAGATAGCGGGCGGTGTGCTCGCGCTCCTGGCCGTGACGGCTCTGGCGAAGTGCAGCCGCAGCGGCTTCGAGTCGATCGAGCTGCGCAATTGGCTGCTCAATCGCTCTTGGGTCGAGCTCGGCAACTCGGCAACCGGTGGCGGCGTCACAGACCGAGGTGCCGACGTCTGCTGCCCGCGCGTCGGCATCGATCGGCTCGGCGTGCCACATCTCTTGTGGGCCGACCGACACGACGGCAGCTGGAACGTCTACCTGGCCCGCTGGGACGCAAGTGTCTGGACCTCGCTGGCCGGCTCCAACGACCCCGGTGGTCTCTCGCAGATCGTCGATCCCTACCCAACGGCCGCCGGCACCTCGAACACCGGCGACGTGGTGTTCGACGCCGCCAATCGACCGATTGCCGTCTGGTCTCACTATGGCCCGAGTGGCCGAGTGGTCTACGTGCGGCGATTTGACGGCAGCAGCTGGCAGGAGCTGGGCGGTTCCGCCTCGGGCGGTGGTATCTCCGGCGCCACCAACGCCTGGTGGCCACGGGCACGCGTCGACGCGGCCGGACAGCTGCTCGTCGCCTGGGAAGCGTGGAACAGTGCGGTGACCGGCACCATCTTTCTCTCCCGCTGGGACGGGTCGCAATGGTCCGGTCTCGGCGGCTCGGACGCTGGCGAGGGCGTCAGCGGTCCTCTGGGCAATGCCCACGAGGTCGCCGTCAACACCGATGGCTCGCGGGTTACCCTGAGCTGGCAAGCCAACGCCGTCAGCAGTGTCGACGACGTGTATTTGCGCCAGTGGAACGGTTCGAGCTGGCAGGCACTCGGTGGCTCCGATACCGACGGGGGCATCTCGTCGAGCGCCGCTGCCTCCCAGTGGTCGAGCTCAGCGGTCGACGGCGCTGGCGCTCCAACGGTCGTCTGGCAGGAGGACACTGCCGACGGGCCGGACATCCACCTGCTGCAATGGCGCCAGGGTGCCTGGCAGCCGCTCGGCGACTCCCTTTCGCTACGCCAGCTGGGTCTGGCCAGCGACGATCCTCAACATCCGACCCTCGCCAGCACGTCTGACGGGGCGCTGGTTGTCGCCTGGGCGCAGGGGCCAGCAAACGCCGCCGACATCCACGCGGCCGCATGGGTCGATGGCTTGTGGTACCCTATCGGCGCGACGCCGGGCAGCAGCGATCTTTCCGAGACGCCCACACACTCCGATTGGCCGGTGCTGACAGCCGGCCCCGATGGCGAGATCTATGTCACCTGGGTCGAGTCGGTGGCTGCCGATGTCTGGGAGGTCTACGTCAAGGTCCGGCGATGAGCGTGCGCGTCGAGCCGTCTCGGCAGCGTGCCACACGAGGGCGAAATGTGCACTGCCACGCGCAACGCACTACCCGTGCACAACGATACTGACTGTGATAGGAGCTACGAGTCTCCACGAGGAGGTAATACTGCTATGAGCTCGACACCCCCAGCCAACCGCGCCGCAGTCGACGCAGCCTACCGGGCGGCCATCCAAACGACCGAGCGCTACGCCTCACTGCTCGAGCAAAGCGCGTCGCCTTCGCCGACTCCTGGCGGCGCGCGCGGCACGATCACCGTCCTGCCGGTACTGCAATCCGGCGTCGGCGCGGTGTCCGAAGCGCTCGAAGGCATCGCGCGCCTCGAAGACCAGCCCGGACCGGCACCAACGCCCGTTTATTTTCGTGACGTGGTGCTCGCTGCCGAGAAGCTGATGCTCGTCGTCGAACGTCACCCAGGGCTACCTGCCGACATCGGTGCGCGCCTGCGGGCTGTTGCCGGCGCCGAAGCCGCCATGGCCTTCGAGCGCTCCTGGACCACCATGGTCGCGGCCGCTGGCGTGGTGTGGGGCTGGGACTTCGATTGACCGATGGCCCTCAAGGTCTCACCGCCGCTTATGCCCAAGTTGCCCGTCGTCGCCGCGTCGACGGTGCGTGACATCGCTGCGCCGACAGACGCGAGCCACGTGCGGGCGATTGACGCTGCGGCGACCTTGGAATCAGTACGGCCGCAAGTAGCCCGCGGACAACGCGCCGCGCCGGCAACGCCGCGTGAGCCACCCGAGCTTGCCGCCGACGAGCTCCAGCACGAGCTGCGCGAGGTCACGCAGACGCTGCGCGCGGGGGCTGCGCTCGAAACCGTGCGCTATGCGCTGCGCAAGCTCGTGGCGGACTTTGAAGCGCGAGGCGCACCGGGAGCCAAAGCGGCAGTGATGCGCGCATGCGCCGCCGTTCCTGAGAGTCTAGCTTCGGCGCGGGACCCGCTCGACGAAGTGCGTGCGCTGCTGGCACCGGACATCGCCAACGGCACGATTGTCGCCAGCGAGCTCGATGGTCTTCTCCTGGGCATCTTCGAGCGTCATCGACAGGGCCAGGTCTTTCGTGAAGATTTCGCGCTCGGGGAGCCCGAGGCGCTGCTTGCACCCAAGAGTCCGGCGCCGCGCACGACGCGTCGGGTGGGACTCTCGCCCAGCGTGCTCGCGGTGCGGGCCGATGCGCGCCATTCGATCCATGATCTCGGTGACTACATCGACGACCGCCTCGGCAGCTTCATCGTTCGCGATTTGGTCTCCCATCGCCGCGTGCTCGAGCTGCACACCGGGACGCGGGAAGAGACCTTCGCCTCGCTCTACGAGCGTGGTTTTCGTCGCATCGTGCGCGTGCACGCGCCCAAGGCGTCGCAGTACAATCAGATCTATCTCGCCCAGTCGCGCACCGGCGAGCTGCGTTACGTGGTCACCGAGATCTACGTCAGCGATCGCTTGCGCCACTTCGAGCATCTGGTGCGCCACGCGGTCGTCGACGGCAAGCGCATCGAGTCGAGGCAGCTCGAAGTCTACGCCGCACCGACCCTCGATCGCATCGACGCCTATCGGCACTACAGTCGCGCGCTCTTGCGTGCGGGCCCGGTTCCCGATGCCGTCGTCGTGGGATTTAAGAATTCCATCCAGCGCGAGCTCCAGCGCCGTCAGCAGGCCGCCGACAAGCTCGCGTTCCTGCGTGACTGGCTCGCTGCCAACCCGGGTCAGGCGCTGGGCGAAGTGGACGCCATTCTCGAGCGCCTCGGCTCATCGGCACGGCTGGCGAGCACATTGACGCTTGGGCATAGTGATATCCTCGCACACGCGACGCACACGCGCGCGGTGGAAGACCTCGAGGCGGCGCTGGTCTTGCTCGCTAAGGAGCCAAGCCAGACCCTGTCGGGGCTCATCCGCAACGGTGCCCTCCCCACTCCAGGCGGCGCCGTGTCGATGGATGTTGGAAACGCTTTCCTCGACGAGGCGCTGACGACCTACGTCGATCACGCGGGCCAGCGTCGGGTGCTGCTCTTGGCACGCACACCGTACGGCGATGCGACGCAACCGCTTGTCGACGCGGCCGTCGATCGCGGTGTCGAGCGTCTCGTGCTCTTTGGCACAGCGGGTGGCCTGCGCCCCGGGGCGCACGTTGGCGACATCGAGATCCCAGGTAGCACCGCGTCGTCGACGAGCACCACCCAGCGCTTTGTCAATGCACTCTCGCAGCTCACTACCGTGACCGCGCCCGCAACGGATGCGGCGCCGATGCGTGCCGGGGGCAGCACGTACAGTGTCGATACGCCGCTCGAAGAGACGATGGCGCGCATTGAGGCCCTGCGAGTGGCAGGCTATGCAGTCGTCGATGTGGAGGCGGCGGAGCTCGTGACGGCGGCCACCGCGCAGGCGCACAAGCCCGAGCTCGGCGTGGCCCAGGTGGTGAGCGATCTACCAGGTACCCGCGAAACGCTCGAAGACCACGTGCCGAGTCCCCGCGTGGACCGCGCGGTTGCGACGTTGGTCGACATGCTCGTTGAGCATCTTGCGATGGAGCGCTTGGAGCGCGGTCCCGAGGTATCGGCGACGCCCGCCGAAAAGCGCACCGCCTTGCAGGCTGCCATGGGCGTCGCCGGACGCATGATGACGGGCGCAGGGGTGGCCGTCGGTGACCACGAGCTCATGCGTTACAACCTCGCTCGTTATCTCATCAATGGCACGAGCGCCGATGGACTCGCCTACCTGCACGATAAGGGTGGCACGAGTCTCGGCGAGCTCGAGGCGAGCCATCTCGTCAGTGAGCGCTGGCACGAGAAGATTGCCCGCGCCATGGTGACACCGTTTCGCAACGAGGAGGTTCTCACCACCCTCGCGCGCTTGGGCGAGCGTTTGCGCGGCCTCGTGCGCTTCATCGAGACGCAGGCCAAGCCGGGTACGCCGTATCGCCTCTATCTCCTTGGCAGCTTCACCAAGGGGCGTCTGGCTGCGGGCTCCGACCTCGACGTGCTCTTACAGACCGAGGACAAGGCGCTCGAAAACGCGGTCGCCGACAGCGAATACGGCTATCGCGGTGCCACCGACGACTCGCTCACCGTCGGACTTTTTTCCTATGCGGCCGCACGCCTCGATTTCTATCGTCCCCCCATCGACATTGGCGACGGCAAAAAGCTCGTCGACGACCCGGCAGCGCTCGAGAAGCTCTACTGCGACACAGCGGCCACCTATGGCGTCCACATCGCGCGGCAGGGCGGCGCGCTGCAAGTGCGTTTCGATGCGGGGCGCACGGCGGATGGCGCCGAGCGCGAGACGCCGCAAGCGGCCGAGCAGATCCTCGAGCACGAGAAGCGCTACCGCAAGCTCATGCGCACCGATTTTGTCACCCGCTATTTGCAGCAATGCGGTGACTATCCTGAGCTCGAGACGATGCCGCTTGTGCGCCTCGTGGATGTGGGCGAAGATCTCGTCACCGCACTTGCGCCACGTCTCGACGCCGCGCGTCTTTCCGCGTATCTGCAGGGTCTGGCGGCCGCGCAGTGGTCGCAGTCCGAGGCAGGCGGCGCCTACTTGGCGCGCAAGGGGGTCAACCACGCGAGCGATCTCGACGCGGCGAGTGTGCTGCACGATGTCGAGCTCTTTCGGTTGGTGCCGCTCGACGACGTCCCCGATCTGCTCGGTGCACGCGACGCCGTCGAGGCGCTGGGCATCCTCTTTGCGGGAGCGGAGCGCCGCCTCAAGAATGGTGACAGCGGCAAGCCCTTTGCCCGCGAGCTCGCACAGCAGGCGTCATGAAGGTGCGCAGCCACGCCGACGGGCGCGTGTTTGAGGGCCGTGACGCGAGCGAGGTCGTCACGAAGATGCGCGACGTCGAGCCGCGCAATCGAGCGCTTGACCTCCCGACCTACATGCAACACGTCGCCACGTGGATGGGTGAGGATCTCGACGTTTCAAGCGCGGAACGCTTTCTCGCGAGCCTCATCGCGCGAGGCTACGTGACACACGACTAGGCGGCCGGTTCGGCCTCGGCGCCGATGGCGGCTGACACACTTCCTCGAGCCGGCGGTAGCTCGCCTTCCCAACGCGCGATGACCATCGTGGCAAGGCAGTTACCGGTCACGTTCACCGCCGTGCGCGCCATGTCCATGAGCTCATCGATGCCGAGGATGATGAAGATCGGCTCGACCGGTAGGTTGAATGTCGCCGCAGTCCCCAGCAGGATCACCAAGGACGCCCGTGGCACGCCCGCGACGCCTTTGCTTGTCAGCATCAACGTCAGCACCATCACCATCTGCTGACCCAGCGACATTTCGATACCGGCCGCCTGCGCCACAAACACCGAGGCGAGCGACAGATAGAGCGTCGTGCCGTCGAGGTTGAAGCTGTAGCCCGTGGGCATCACAAAGGCCACGGTGGCCCGCGGTACACCGAGACGCTCGAGCGCGTCCATGGCGCGCGGCAGGGCCGCTTCAGAGCTCGTCGTCGCAAACGCGATCGATACGGGCTCGAGGATGGCTGCAAGAAAGCGCTTGAGGTCGATGCGGGCGAGCAGAGCGATCGGCAAGAGCACACCGAGAAGAAAGACGAGCAGTGCGGCGTACAAGGTCGCGAGCAGCATCGCCAAATTGACGAGGATGCCGAGGCCCATGTGGCCGACGGTGTAGGCGATAGCGGCGCCGACGCCGATGGGCGCGTAGAGCATGACGATGCTCGTAAACTTGAACATCACCTCGGCCAGGCTCTCCGCAAAGCGCAACATCGGCTGGCGTTTGTCCTCGCGTACGAGCGCCAGACCCAGGCCGAACAGAATACTGAAGACGACGATTTGCAGCACCTGCCCATCGACGACGCTCTTGGCGATGTTTTCCGGGAAGATGTGCAGGATCACGTCGGACGCGGTTTGTTTGGCGACAGCGAGCTTTTCGCCGGCCTCGGCGACGGGGAGCGCGATGCCAACGCCTGCGCGGGTGAGGTTGATGGCTGCGAGCCCGATGAGCAGCGCCACGGTGGTGACGACCTCGAAGTAGACGAGTGCCTTGACGCCCATGCGGCCGACGCGCTTGAGATCGCTGTGACCCGCAATGCCGACGACGAGGGTGGCGAACAAGAGCGGCGCGATGATGGTCTTGATGAGGCGCAAGAAGATCTGACTGAGCAGCCGCGCCTGGACGGCGACGGTTGGAAAGTCGTGGCCAAATTCGGCGCCGACGACCATGGCGACGAGAATGGCGGCGGTGAGCGATCGGCGTCCCGCGGCGATGAGCACGAGACCGACGACCGCGAGCCAGCGCGCGATCATCCCGAGGGCGGGCGGTGTGGCCAGCACGCCGGTCCGTGCCAGCGCCCACACCACCGACGCGACACCGGCCCAGACGAAGAACCAGACGAGACCCCATCGCGTCATGGCGATCATGCGCGGTTTGCTCACTGTCGACCTCCACTTTTGGGCTGGCTGGGCCGCCAAGAGCGGCGGCGACGCAACCATTCGACGGCGACCGCCGATAGTCAAGCGACGAATCGAGCCAGCGATTCTTTCGTGGCCAAGGAGTGATTGATGAGTGACATGATGAGTGTTGGCGCCGTCCGGAACGTCGGCGATCCGCGCGGCGCGGCCGTGGCGCACTTGCAGGGCGATTACAACGACATGCGCGGGGAAAGCGGCTACTACCGCATCCTGCTCGACATGCGCAGCGATGGTAAGGGCGCGTACAACGTCGAGGTGGCGATGTTCGGCCCGCGCGGCGTCAGTCGGGCGCTATTCCCAACGCAGCTCGGGCGCAAGGATGTCATCCGCGGCGACGGCTACTCCACCAACGGGGAGAGCCTGAACATCGTGTACCCTTCGGGCACCGAGAGTGCATGGCTGTTCCTGAGAGCCGCCGGTGGGTCTCGCGTATTCGACATGGAGATCAAGTTGCACGAGCTCCCGTAGGCTGCCATCGCTCGGGCTGCGCTTTCGCCCGGCGCCTTGCTGCGATCCAATCCTTGCTGCGAATGAGCACCAAGGTGATGAGCACCATCGCGAGCATGCCGAATAGGGTTGCGGGCATCGACAAACGGTGGTGCCAGATCTTGCTCAGCATGCCGAACGTCAGCTCGACGCTCGCCATGTAGGCAAACAAAGAGTGCCGGCCGAGCGTCGCGAGAAACGACAGGTGCGAGGTCGCTGCGACGGGGAGCATGAGCATCCCCGAAAGCGCCACGGTGCCCCCCAGACGCATCAAGAACCAGGCCGGCGACGTGCGCCAGAATTCCTGTGGCGGCTGCGAAGGTAACAGCACGCCGAGCGCGAAGCCGATAGCGAGCAGAGCGCCGCCCAACAACAGCAAGTGCCGTGCTCGCGTGCTCTCGCTCAGCGTCGCGCCCACGGCGCTGCCGACCAAGAGAAAGGCCCCCCAGTTGGCAAGGGAGAAGCCGCGCGCCGGGTCGCTGTACAAATAGCCCTCGAGGCGCCAAAGCACATCGGCGGAGGGCAAAAGCGGCATGACCCCGACGAGCAGCGCGGCCCCAAGGACGCTACTCCAGAGTTGCACGCGTGGCGGGCGACCGATGTTGAGCCCGGCGGTCAGCAGCAGACCGACGCCGATGACGTTGAGGATGTCGACGCGCAAGATGCCCCGCCACGCGCCGGGAAGTAGAAACGAGAGGCCGAGCAAGTACTCAGCGACGCGAAACGTGTACGCGACACCCAAGACGTACAGACCGCGCTTGGCCTGCTCGAAGCGGCGCGTCGATGGCGGAACGCCGCGTGCATGCATCGACCGATCTGAAAGCACCTGCGACAGTCCGGCCATATACAAAAAACCCGGCGCAGCCATCCCGCCGAGCACGCGCAAGAGCGTGTAGAACGGACCGTGGGCGGCCTCGGGGGTGAGCCAGGTGCTCAGGATGTGCGCTTCGATCATGAGCAACACGGCGAGGCCGCGTTGCCAGTCGAGCCAGTGCAGGCGCGATGTCGGCATCGCGTCAGCGACCGACGGCCCACCACGCGATGAAGGTCAGAAGTGCCACCCACGTCGACAGCGCGCTCACCTGACGCGCTCTCGGCGTCTTCTCCTTGCTGGTGACGAGCAACGCTTGCTCCGTGGTGGCGGCGGGCGCCAGCCCGGCGAGCAGCACTGCGCGTCCCACCGCGCTTGGCAACGGCAAGAGCCACACCGCGAGCAAGGCAAGCCCGAGGCCGACGAACAGGCGCAGGGCGACCGCTATCCACGCCTCCACGTCGCGCACATTGGGCAACGGGTGAAACAAGCAGCCGAGTTGCACCAGCAACACGACCACGCTGGCCTGTGCGAGAGGCGTAGCCATCGCCACGAGGGTGCCGCTCGGGACTTGCACGAGCCGCACCAGCAGCGCCGCCAACGCAGCATAGAGCCACGGCTGGCGAATGAGCACGCCGAAGCCGGCCTCACCGTGCTCGGAGAGGACGAGCGTCGTGGCAACGAAGACAAACACGACCGCGAGCGTCATGCCCAGAGTCGGCTTGCCGCCGAGGGTCAGGGCGGCGAGCGGCAACGTCCAACCGAGTAGATTCATGCGCGCCGCGGCGGGACTGAGCTCGCGATGCACCAGACGCGGCAAGAGACGCGCGCCCCAGTAGCCGACGAGCGCGATCGCCACGCCGACCAGGCCGACGAGGACCACGGTGCGCTGGGCGAGCGGCCCGAGCAGCAGCGTCAAGAGCAGCGCCGGCACGAGGGCATAGCGCAGCAGCGGCAACAGGCCGTCGGGATTGAGCCAGCCCCGGCGTGCAAGCACGAAGCCGATGGCGATGGGCAGCAGGCCGGGCAGGAGCGCGAGCAAGAAGTCGACCCAAGACATAGAAGGTCTCCTCGGGGCGGTGCATGGATTGTCACTCCGTTGTTAGCATCGGAACGGCCCGAGGGCCACGTCTACGATCGTCATGCCCCGTGAGAAGAAGCGGCCTCCCACAGATCTTCGAGGAGCGCCGCAACGGTGACGTCCGTGGCGCAATCCGGTAGGGAGTGCGGCATGAAGATCCTGCTCATCATGGCCGATGCGAACATGCACAAGTATCGTCTCGGCTCGTTCGTTCGTTCGGCACGCGAAGCGCCGCTGACGCTCACGACTCTCGCGGCCCTCACCGGCGACGATCCGGACATCGAGTATCGCCTGGTCGACGAGAGTGTTGACGCCGTGCCGCTCGACTATCCTGCCGACCTCGTCGGGATCAGCGTCCTGACCGGCACCGCGAAGCGCTGCTATGCGCTCGCCGATCACTTCCGCAGCAAGGGCATTCCGGTCGTCTTGGGCGGCACCCACGTGGCGATGATGCCCGAGGAGGCACGCACCTACGCGGACAGCATCGTCATCGGCATGGCGGATGCGACCTGGCCCGCGCTCATCGCCGACGTTCGCGATGGCAAGCTCGCGCGCGAATATCGCGAAACACCGACGATGGACGGCTACACACCCTCCATCCCGACTCCGCGCTGGGATCTGCAGCGCCACAGCGGCTACATGATGCCTTACGTCGTGCAGGCGACGCGCGGCTGCATGCACGTGTGTGACTTTTGCGCCGTGCCCGTGGTGTGGAAGAAGTTTCAGCGTCGACCGATTGCCGATGTCATCCGCGACATCAAGGCCATCCCGTCGCGCCGCTTTGTCATCAACGACGTGAGTCCCACCGATGATGTCGAGTACGCGAAAGAGCTCTTTCGCGCCATGATCCCACTGAAGAAGAAATGGGGTGGCCTCGCAACATCCAAGGTCACCGACGATCCCGAGCTCTTCGACCTGCTCGTCAAGAGCGGCTGCCAGTTTCTGCTCATTGGCTTGGAGTCCGTCAGCCAAGACGCGCTCAACTCGATCCACAAGCGCTTTAACAAGACCGACAACTACAGCGAGCTCATGCGTCGCCTGCACCAGGCCGGTATCGTGGTGCAGGGAACCTTCATCTTCGGCTTCGATCACGACGGGCCCGACGTCTTCGCGCAAACCGTGGAGCGCGTCGAAGAGCTGCGGGTCGACATCCCGCGCTACTCGTTCTACACGCCCTTTCCGGGGACGCGCCTGTTTCAACGCCTACAGGCCGAGAGCCGCATCCTGAGCTACGACTGGAGCCTCTACGACACCATGCACGTAGTGATGCGCCCCGCGAAGATGACCCCGGTGGAGCTGTATGAAGGTTTTCGTTGGGCCTATCGCGAGACGTTCGGGATGCGCAGTATCTGGCGTCGCACGCGAGAAGCCGGCACGCGCTTTCCCATCGCCTTCTTCGGCAACCTCGCCTACAAGCTCTTCGTGCATCGCTTGTACATGTCGCGCGCCTTCGAGATGCCACTCGCCCACGAGCAAGTCGCACCCTCGGCGTTGCCGCGCGTGGTACCCACGAGCACGATCACGGCGGGGGCGTGTCAGACGCTGTTTGCGGCACCGGTCGTGGAGTGAGCACCTCACGCCAGCCCGTGCTCGTCTCTAGCGCCGTGGGCTTGATGTCGCCGAGCTTGCGGCCGCGAAGCACGAGCTCGCGCAGGTACATGGCGTGTCCCTCGTGCACCGACACCACCTCCAACGGACCCAGCTGCCCGAGGGCGCGACAGTAATCGTAGTGGTGTGTCGCCCGTAGTGCGGTCTCGACGAGCCGACCCAGCTGCTCGCACTGCACGGCCGCCGCATCCGCTTCGACGTACAGCACGTAGCGCGGGGGCAATAGCTCGGGCGCCAGCAAGACGAAACGCGGGGCGATGCCGAGCGCTGCGCTCGCGTCCACGATGATCTGTCGTACGAGGACTTCGGTGAGCTTCTCGCCGGCCAGATCGCTCGTGCGGTCGAGACGCCCCTCGAAGACGACGCGGGGCGTGGCCGCGGTGTGGCCGACGCAGCGGACGACGTCTTTGAGGTGATAGCGCACGAGACCGTTGCTCGCTGTGAGAATCGGCGAGTAGTGCGCGCCCTCGCGCAGCTCGTGAGCACGGCGGACGTCGCGCCCGTTCCCCTCGAGGTCGAGAAACTCAAGAAAATGGCTGCCGACAGCGAGCACCGCACCCTGCTCGCCGTCAAGCGGAAAGGACACGATGCCCTCCGTGGCGATGAGACCCTTCGGCTGAAGGGGAACCCCCGCGAGGTAGCGCTCGAGCGCAGGCACGAGCAGCGTGGCGCTGCCACTCGTCCACGACGAGACGAGCGCCAGTCGGGGCCACAGCGCCCTCACCGAAAACGCTCCCGCGGCAGCGAGTGCTTGCTGGATGTCGCGCGCTCGTGCAGCCGGAAGGCGGGCGAGGTACTCACCCAGATGGCTCTCGATCTCGCGCAGCAAGAGCGTGAGAAAGCTCGGGCTCCAGACGGAGATGAGCCCGAGGTCGCTGGCCGCGAGCAGCGCGAGGCACGTACGCTCGCGCCAGACGTCGATCGTCGGCGAGGTGGCAACGTTCTGCGGCACCGCCCACAGATGCTCGATGGCCCAGCGCGCGAACGCTCCGAAATAGTCGGCGTCGGAATCGAGCCCGAGCCGCACGCCCCCGGAGGTGACGCGCTCACGTCTTACTGCTGGCGAGATGGCCCAATAGCTGCGCGTGCCTCGCAGCTCCGGGCGCGACGTGTGCAAGTCGGCGAGCCAGGCGGAGGTGGCACGCGCGATCTCAGAGACGAACGGCCGCGTGAACGGGATCCACTTCGCGGTGCCGGAGGATCCGCCGGTCGGCTCGAGGGCGAGCACACGCCCGAGCGAGAGCACGTCCTGTTCGCCGGCAGCCACGCGATCGATCCACGGCACGAGCGCGTCGTAGTCGACGATGGGCACGCGCCGCGCGAAGTCGGCGTAGGAGCCCACCTCATGTAGACGGTGTCGTCGCCCGTAGTCGCTCGCCGCCACCTCGCGCAAGATGACGCGCAGACGCCCGTCCTGAGCGCGCTCCGGCGCCATCACCTCGGCACGAAAGCGCCGCGCCGCCGACGACAGACTCGCGAGCCACGCCGCTTGGACTGCGGAGCTGACAAGACTCACGCTGCACACCCCAGACGCGCTTGTCGACGCAGCCACATTCGGCGATGATGCCCCGACCTCGAGCCCGAGTCACGATCCGCCGCGCCGCCGCCGCCCGTTGAGTCGCACGACTAGCCCAGCCAGCGCCCAAGCCACGTACGTTCCAGAGCCAGTCGACGTGCAGCCGCAACCCTCACTGTGGGGCGCCGGGCTTGCGGCGTCCTCGAACGTGCAGTCCGAGGTGCACCCGTCGCCGAGCTCACACTCCTCGACGCCGGATTGCACGTAGCCGTCACCACAGCGCGCCGCCGCGCAGGCGGTTGTGCAAGCATCGGTGTCGTCGGCGTTCCCGTCGTCACACACCTCCGCGGCCGGGTACAGCACCCCGTCGCCGCACCCTGCTATCGTGCAGGCGTTCGTACACTCGTCGCCATCGACCGTATTGCCGTCGTCGCACTCTTCGACACCTACGTTCACAAAGCCGTCACCACAGCGCGCTTGGAGGCAGAGTGTCGTGCACGCGTCGGTGTCATCGTTGTTGCCGTCGTCACATGCTTCTGGACCATTCGCAAGCCCGTCGCCGCAGCGCGGACCCGAGCCGGAGCAGTCGGCGTTGCAGTAACCGTAAGCGCCGTTGTTCGCCCCGTCGTCACAGAGCTCGGTCCCCGTCGCAGCACCGTCGCCGCACACCGGCGCGGGTACGAGCTCGTAGGCGCCCATGTCGATCGCAGCGCCGTTGAGGCCGTCACCATCGAGCGGTCGCACGACACCCAGAAGATCGTGATCCGGGGCGCCCGTGACCGTGCCCGCATCGATGCAGACGCTGGCGGACTGCAGACTCAAGTCGGTCGGAGGGCTCAGGTACAAGGGATCCTGCGCGAGGCAGCCCGGACCCGTGCTAACACCTACGAGGTCCACGCCGTTGTTCCAGACATCTGAGTACGTGACGGTAACATTCACTGTGCCCACGGAGCTGGCCCGGCGCACACCAGCGCTCGCATTGTTCGTGACCAGCGAGTTCACGACCGAGACGCTGACGGCATAGCCGGTCAACTCCTGCGCGAACACGCCGTCGACTGAATTGCCATCGATCGTATCATTGACGAGCGCGAGCGTACTCGCAGCCGTGCCCGACTTGTCGATACGGACGCCGTAGCTATTTCCCGTGATGACGCTGTTGCGTACCTGCCCACTCACGCTGCCGGTCAGCCACACCCCGTAGCCAGTGTTGCCATGAACGCTGGACGCGTCGAGCGCGAGCGTGCCGGCGGTGGCGTAGAGGCCGTACACCGAGTCGCGCAGCTCCAAGTGGTCAAGTGCGTGTGCACCCGTCGAAGCATGCAACACGGCGTAGCGAGCCTTCTCAATGATCACGTGGGAGAGCGTCGAACCCGACGCGGTCGTCGCAAGCACGACGCCGTCCCAGCTCGCCGCGCCAGTCCCAGATGATGTCAGCGTGATGGGGCTGGCGGCCCCTCCAACGGCGGAGATCATGCCAACGACATTGAGCTCGGTGTTTGCCACGTCGAAGCCGGCCCCCATGTCGTCGGTCTCGGAGAACCGCAGCGTCGCGCCCGGCTCGATGGTCAGGGTCGTTCCTTGCCCGACGGTCAGGTCGCCCGTCACGTCGTACGGCGAGGCGGCGGCCGTGAGCGTCGTGTTCGACCACAGCGTACCGAGCAGCCCCTGCGTTGGGTCGCCGGTATACGCCAGCGCTCCAAGGTCCTCCGTCGAGTAGCCTGCGAAGCGCGAGGGCGAGTTTGCGGTCAGGCGGAGGTTGCCTGGCGCCGCGACATAGAGCGGGTTGGCCGAGAAGCACCCCGCGCCCGCGCTCACGCTGGAGAAGTTGGTCGTGTTGCCCCAAACATTGCTGTAAGTGACGCTCACGGACGCGGAACCATAGCCGGTAAAGCGGTAGACGCCGTAGCCGCTGTTACCCGTGACGTTGCAGCCGCGTATGTTGACGACCGTACCGGAAATCGCCGGGTTGACGTAGACGCCGTACGAACCGTTTCCGTGCACGGTGCAGTGGGACAGGTCAACCTGGGAAGTTGCATTCGTCAAGTAGATGTACACGCCGCCCAGGGTATTTGAGTGAACGACGCACCTCTCCAGCGTTGGACGGGCGCCACCGTTGACGTACACGCCATAGTTCGTATTGGAGTGCACGACGACATCCGTCAGCGTCGGCGCGCCATCACCCAGGTAGACGCCAACGCGATTTCCCGCGAACGTCGACGCCGAGACCTGCAGCGCGTTGGCCGGAGCGAACGAGCTGATGCCGTAGTACGCATGCGCGACGTCAACACCGCTGATGCTGACCGACGTGGCATCCGCGGCCGCGACGAGGCCGTAGTAGGTAGCAGCCGCGGTACCGCTCTGCGCACGGAAGGCGACCGGCAGATCGCTCGTGCCGACGACGACGAGCGTGCCGTGCACCGTAAGCTCGACGAGTCCGGGGTCGAGACCAGCGTTCTGGCCGTCGACGCCGGCAAACCGCACCTCGGTGCCAGCCTGAATGGTGAGCGTAGCGCCTGCCTGTACGCTCGCGTCTCCCTGAATGACGTAGGGGCTCCCCGCCGTTGTCCACGTCTGATTGCCGAGGTTACCACCGACGATGACGGTATCGGCACGCGCGGGCACAGACGCGAGCCATACCGCCGAAACGAGAAGTGAGGCACGCAATTTGGCCACGGCATAGTCTCCTAGGGTGCGTTGAATAGCACGTCCGCATCGCGCGCAAGACACCGGCGTCGTGGATCACGGCGATCTGCTGCATGCCGTGCTGACGACACCGCGGGCAGACGACAATATCGATCTCGAACACCTTCGCGAGCGCTTGAGCCGATGGCAGCCGATAGCGGTGCGTGGGGTGCGAGTCGATGGCTCCTTCGTTCGAGAGCGGCGGCCGCAAAGGCCGCGGAGCTCGGCCTACCAGCGGCCACCGTGGGCACGGGCCCAACGGCGCACGTCGTCGCGTTGCTGATTGCTGAGCCGACCCCAACCCGGCCCCTCGTCGCGACTGGTCTCGGCGTGCTGCATCTCGACCCGAGGCCCGAGCTCCGGTTTCCAGTTCGCGGGCAGCTTGTACCAGCGCGTCGCCTTGATGCCGGGCGCGCTCCCGAGATCGCCACCGCTCAGGCAGAACTCTCCCGATCCCACATCGATCCCGGCCTGCCAGATCTGCACGAGAGAGCCGGCGGGGCCGCCCAGCAGCCGCTTGCTCAGCCGACTGAGCTCGGCCGGATCGAGGTTCAACCAGCGGACGTCGCGCTCGTAGTCGGCATTGCTGAACTCTTTGACCTGCCGTGGCCCGTTCGCGCCGCTGCCCTTGTTGACGTCCAGCACCTGACTGATCAAGGCAGCACTGCTCGTGCGCGTGAGCTCGGGGTTGAAGTCCAGAGACTTGGGAATGGCCTGTTTCAGGCTCGCTTGTGGCGTCGCAGCGCGTGAACCCACCGTATCCGTTCGTTTGACCGTCATCTTCCGCCTCCTTAGGGTTGCATATCGGGAGCGCAAGGCCGCCGCGCCCGCCGGTCCTGAACAGTATCGCGCCGTTCCGGGGTGCGTCCTCAGAAAATGCGAGCACGAGGCTCATAGGCTAAATTAGCGATGCGTGGCGTGGATCGTACCGCCCTCGTTGCTCTGCCGTGCAGGTTCGCACGGCATTCGTTGATCCACCGCGCCTGATTTCTCGCTCCACTCTGTGTGCACGAAGATGCGAACCACCTGGGCGAGCAGCTCGGCTCAAGTCCTAAACGTCGTCCGTGTCGAGCCCCCGAAAGACTTCGGTGACGGTTAGCCGCCCGACAATCCAACGACAGAGCTACGGCCCGCCAAAAGTCCAGGTTAGGCCCAGGACGACGCCGACAAAACCCGCGCGTCGATTGCTGGCGTTGGCGGTCAGCGACGTTTGGGCCCCCGCCCGCACGCCCACGAACAGCCAATAGGCGTGCAAGCCGCCCTCGACCGCAGCACCAACGAATTGCAGCGTGCCTTCGCCATAGCCGTCGGTCTGGCCCCACAAGCCTTCGAGCGTGGCCTGCACGTACGGACCGACGAGCGCCTCGGCGCAACCAGGTGGTGGCGTCGCGGCCGTGAGCCAGACCCACTGCGCCGCGGCACCTACGCCCGCGTGAATGGCCCCGACCTGACGTCGCCCGTACCACGTCTCGGTTTGCCCGCCAGCGATGCGGGCCAGCAGCGCCCACTGGCTCGTTCGCTGCCAGCGGTACTCGAGACCTACGAGCCGCGTGATCGCGTCGGTACCCGCGTAGCTCGGTCCGTCCGGGTCGTTCCATCCGCCGCCATCGACCAGCACAACGCTGGAAATCCCGTGACGGCGGGTCAGTGTCACAGCGCGGGGCGGCGTGAGCCTCTCGGCCGACTCGTCCACCGCCGCGGCCATCAGGGCACCGAGCCCTTCGACCCATGACGCCTGGTTGTCGCTCGGCACGCGTCCCACCGAGCGCGAGCGCACTTCGGCGCGCCGGGCGTCGAGCATCGTGAGCGTAATCAAGATCTCGGTGCCCACCCGCTCGGCGCTGCTGGTCAGTAGCCAGGCCACCCCCAGGGCGCTGCCGATTTCACTGGCACACGTTACGTCATCGCAGCCGAGCACGTCCTTGAGCCGCTCGGCGCTGACGACCGCGTTGACATCACCGAGACTTGCCACCTTGAGGCTCTCGGCGCGGGAAGCGACGCTCAAGATCAGGCTGTCCAGAACCGCCGTGGCACCCGCATCCAAGGTCGAGCTACGGGTCGGCAGCACCAGGACTGCATCTCGAACGGGCTCGGTGGGAGCGCCGGCTGCCGACGACGGGGCGACAACGAGCAGCACCGACATCCAAAGGATCGTGCGAGGCGTGATCAGTCGAGGTACCATGCGGTGGTTGCCAAGTTGATGCTCGATCCCCTCGGCGAGCTGCGCTACCGTCTCGCACATCATGGACGAGCTCGCAAGGCTCGCCAAGGACCTGGCGCGCATCCGGACGACCTGGAGGTGATGACGTGGCGAGGCATCAGCACCTGCTACGACGCACCAACGCGATGGTTCACCGCAGCTTCTAGGGTCGACGGACGATGCCCGGTGCCGTACGGCGGTGGTATGGCCCGCACACGCTTGTCGACGCCGCCACATTCGGCGATGATGCCCCGACCTCGAGCCCGAGTCACGATCCGGCGCGCCATGACGAGACCCTTTCGCCTGACCCTCATTCACCCGTGCATCGGCCGGCGCGTCGGCGAGCGCTACATTCGCTCCTGGCAGATGCAGCCCTTGCCCCCGGCGGTGATCGCCGGGCTCACGCCGTCCGATGTCGACGTGCGCTTTTACGACGACCGTCTGGAGGTGATCCCCTACGACGAGCCCAGCGATCTGGTGGCCCTCAGCGTCGAGACGTACACCGCCAAGCGCGCCTACCAAATCGCCACGGAGTATCGCCGCCGTGGGGTACCGGTGGTCATGGGCGGCTTTCACGCCTCGCTCGTGCCGGACGAAGTATCCGAGTACGCCGAAAGCGTCGTCGTCGGCGAAGCGGAAGAGCTTTGGCCGCGCATCGTTGACGACTACCGTCATGGACGTCCCGAGAAGATCTACCGTGCTGAAGGCCGACCGAGCCTCGCGCGCGCCACCCCGGACCGCCGCATCTTCCAGAACAAACGCTACCTCCCCATCGGTCTCATCGAGGCTGGACGCGGTTGTCAGTTCAACTGCGAGTTCTGCGCCATTCAGACCGTGTTTCAGCGCAGCCAAACGCGACGTCCCTTCGAGGCCATCGTCGCCGAGCTGGAGGCCATCAAGGGTCAGCACAAGCTCGTCTTCTTCGTCGACGACAACATTGCCTCCGACCTCGAAGAGGGCAAAGAGCTCTTGCGCGTAATCAAAAAGGCCGGCGTGCGCTGGGTCAGTCAGATGAGCCTCAACGCCGCGCACGATGAGGAGTACCTCGATCTGCTCAACGACAGCGGTTGTGCGGGCGTGCTCATCGGTTTCGAGAGCCTTAACGTCGACAACCTCGCGCGCATGGGTAAGAGCTTCAACGCCAAGCAGGGTGGTTTCGAGGCAGCCGTCACAAAGCTGCGCCAAAAGCGCATCCGCCTCTACGTGACGTTCGTCTTCGGCTACGACGAGGACACCCCCGAGTCGTTTACGGCCTCGGTGCGCTTTGCCAAGGAGCACGGCTTCTACATCACCGCGTTCAACCACCTGACGCCCTTTCCGGGCACGCCGCTCTACGAGCGCCTCGCGCGCGAGGGCCGGCTGCTCTACGACAAGTGGTGGCTCGATCCGCGCTACAGCTACAACCGCATTCCGTTTCAGCCCAAGGGCCTCTCCCCCGACGAGCTGCAGCGCCATTGCGTGCAAGCGCGCACAGATTTTTACTCCGTCCCGAGCATTCTTCGACGCTCGTGCGATCGGGTCAACCGCGGCGATTTCTTCATGTGGCGCAACTTCTTTCTCATCAACGCCATGCACCGGGCCGAAGTGTCGCGCCGGGATTTTTATCCGCTCGGCGACGAGACTTGGCAGGGCGAGCTCCTGCGCGTGAGCTGACACGCCCCCATGGCCACCGCCGCGCCGCCCGCCATCCACTTTCAGGGCTACACCTTTCGACTTGCGATTGACGACGACGATGCGGCGCTGCGGGCGCTCTTGCGCGACGTGGAGATACCGGGACCGATCGCCATTACGATGGAGCGCGAGCCGAGCTTCTTTGTCAGCAGTCAGGTCGAGGGACCCCTGCATCAGACCATCGTCTGCTGTGATGACACGAGCGGCAACATCGTCGGGCTCGGAAGCCGCTCGGTGCGGCGCGCGTACGTCAATGGTGAGGAGCAAGCGCTCGGCTATCTCAGTCAGCTGCGCGCTGCCCCCAACCACCGCGGTCGCGGCATCCTGCTCAAGCAAGCATTTAGGCTCTTGCACGAGCTGCATCGTGACGGCGCGGCGCCGCTCTACATGACGACGATCGTCGCTGACAGTCCCCTCGCGCAGCGCGTGCTCACCCGCGACTGGGAGGGCAAACCCACCTACGAATTGCGTGCGCCGCTTGGCACCTACGTGCTCGCGCTCGGGCGTTGCCGCGCCCCGCCACGGCCGTCGGGTACGCGTGTGCGCACCGCGACCTCCGAGGATGTCGTGGCGATCGTCGATTGCCTCGCACGCAATCACCGGCGCACCAACTTCGCCCCGGTGTGGAGCGCGGCCGACATTCGCGGTGGCCCGCAGACCCCGGGCCTGACGCCACGCGACTTCGTGCTCTCTGAGGAAGACGGTCGTGTCACCGGCTGCGTGGCGCTATGGGATCAATCGGCCTTCAAGCAGAACGTCGTGCGCGGCTATACGAAAGCGCTTGCGGCCATACGGCCCGTCGTCAATTTCGGCGCAGGTCTACTCGGCCAACCCCGCTTGCCCGCCGTGGGCGCGCCGCTGCGCAGCGTCTTCTTCTCGCACCTCGCCGTCGACGAAGATGACCCGAAGCGCGGTCGGCTGTTGCTGCTCGCCGCGGCGGCCGAGGCACGTGTGCGAGGGCACCGACTGGGCTTTCTCGGCTTGGCACACAGTCACCCTTTGAGCTCGGTCGTTGAGCGCGCGTTTCGGCCCCGGCGCTATGACAGCCTCGCCTATCTCGTGTACTGGCCGGAGGACGCACCCCTCGCGCGGGCATTCGACAACCGACCGATCCATGTGGAGATGGCGGCGCTGTGACGCTCCCGCCCCGACGGGCGCCGTTCTAGCCGGGGTCTCGCAGCGCCAGGCGTTCGCCGACTCGGCGCCACGTCTTGCACAGCACCCGCGCGCCGTAGTGCAGCGCCAAATCGGTGCCGAGGCGCCCGGCGCACTTTTCAAAGCGCAGAATGCCGAGGTCGGGTTGCCACGCCGAGCCAAACTTCTCGCGTGCGAGCACATCGATGAGCTGGGTCTGCCATGGCGTGGTCAATCGCTCGTGGCGTGGCCAGTGCTCGGGGAAGTTACGCGCGAGCAAGAGGGCGGAGAACCCGCGCAATGCCCCGTCGACCGTGTCGCGCAGGAGAATGACCGCCTGCTTCTTGTCGAGATCCGCCTCGAGCTGCGCGCGCATCACCTCGGCATAGTACGATGCAAAGAGCTCCCACATGGCCTGGCGTGTCGCGTCGTCGAGTCGACCGATGATCACGCGTTGTGCGCGAAGCTTGGCGGTCATTCGCGTAGCCCAAAACGCATGCCGGCCTTCGGGGCCCTGCTCCGCCAGCCACCGAGCTTTTACGCGACGCGGGCGCACGGGGATCTGCTCAGCCGCCTGACGAGCGATGCCAACATCGTCGAGCAAGCGATCTTCAACGGCGCGGCGCCGCGGCCAGAGCTTCCAAGGTGCCATCAATGCTGTCGGCTACGAGGCCCTTGCGGGTGTCGGTGCAGATGCTGACGAGCTACTTCATTCGCGCCGTGCTCATAGGCAAAACTAGCAGTGCTCGACCAGCTCTCTTTCGCGAGACACGCGGCATAGCGGCCCCGAAATTCGCCGTGGCGACGTCTTCGTAACGCAATCGGCAACGCGGATGCTGCTGCCGCAGGGCGAACGCGTCGCCAGTACGACGACCACGCCCACCACCGCCTTCGCGCAGACGTTGTGTGCCGATGAACAGCGATGTTCAACACACGATCTCCCACCCAGCGACTACGGCGGCTCGGTCTCCCGCAACGTGGTCTTCGCCGACGGCCGACGCGCCCATCGGCTACGGCTTCGACCTTCATGCTGGCGTGCGCGTCTCGGCGCATGACCGCGACCATCTCGAGCGGCTGTGTCGCTACCTTGTGCGGCCGCCGCTCGGCAACGACCGGCTCAAACGACTCGAAGATGGTCGCTACAGCATTCGTCTGAAGACCGCGTGGAAGGACTGCACGAGCCACATTGTGCTCACCGGGGTCGAGCTGGTCTGGCGCCTGGCCGCGCTCATCCCACCGCCGCGGATGCACACACTCCGGTACTACGGCGTCTTTGCGCCGCATGCGACACTGCGCCCGCTTGTGGTCCCGAGGCCGACGACGGTCGAGGAGTCATGTTCACACGGGTCCAAAGCACGCGAGCCCGCAACCGCGATGACGAAGTCGCGTCGCATGTCATGGGCGGCGCTGATGAAGCGGGTGTTCAAGCTCGACGTGCTCGCGTGTCCACGATGCTACGCGCGGATGCAGCACATTGCGGAGCTGACCGACGCTCGGGTGATTCGGGAGGTCGTGGCGGCGATCGAGCGGACAACGGGGCCGCCGTAGCAGCCCGTGCTGATGGCTGCATCGTACACGCCGTACACGCGCCGGGCTCACGCTTGGCGTCAGGGGTCGAGCGTGAACGAGTGTGTGTCGCGACCGCGCGGCTATGTTCAAGCGCGAGCGGGGGCGATTGGAGCGCTTATGCACCTGCCGTTCGCTCGCAAACCTTGGGCGAGGTTTTGCACCAGGCGGTGTCCCCGAAATCTTCGCGAGCGACGCGCGGTGCCCGACGCGGTCGACAGCGTACAGAAGTCCTGCGCCGCGGGTCAGGTCGTCCTCTCGAACGTTCCGCCCGGCAGCTACGTGATTGCGGTCGACAGCTGCACCGTGACGCCGGCCGTGAGGGGCACAGCTCCCGCGACGGTCGACGGTGGCGAGGACGCGTACGTCTCCGTGGACCCGCAAGAGCGGCGCCGTCGACGCCAGCATCGCAAGCAGGTAGAAGGAGCAGGGGGACGATGATGAGCGGAGTCGCAGTCGCGGTACTTTGCGTCGTGCTGCCGAGCGCGCCCGGCGATCTCTCGTACCGTGGTCTTCACGCCGTGAGCTCGAACGGTACCGACGTCTGCGCCATAGCTGCGGCATCAAGGAGGACGGTTCGCTCGTGTGCTGGGGCGAAGGCGTACCCGAGCCCAGGGCGATGCGACGCGACGTCGGCGCAAGTGCCACACCAGAGCTTTCTCGAGATCAGCGCCGGTGACGAGCGGGCGTGGGGCCTCACGACCGAGGGTTCCGTGGTCTGCCTCGGCGACGACGCGGCTTGCGGTCCGTGGTACTACCGCGGGCGGCAAGGTCCGATGCTCGCGTGGGAAGTGGCGACGGTCCGAAATGCGATCACCGCAAGTTGTTTCCACTCCGTCGCGTGCTCATACGCCTACCACGACCCGGGAGGCGCGCACTCGCGCTACCATGTCGAAGATTGTCATTGGGACGCTGCGGAGCGCTTCGACGCCGCTCGGCCAGACTTCGTCCTCGATATCACCGTCGCGTCGGCGTCCTCGCGCGTAGATGGGAGCGCCACGCCGAGTCGGTCCCATTCGATTTCCGCTGCGCTTCGCGACTTCGACAGCCTGGCTGTCATCTGGACGAGTCGCGAGGTGGTCGCGCTCGACTGCGTGCCGCAGGTCGCGGCGTCGCCCGCGCTTCCGCTGCGCCTGGGACTCGGGCTGCGGGCGGGTGCCGAGGTGGGATCGACCCTCAAGCGAGACAACAAGCGGGAGAACTTCGGTGTGTCCTTGAGCGCGCGACCCGTGTACTTCCCCCTCGGCTGTGCAGGGCACGAGTTGCTCTCGTGCCGCTATGTCTTTCTCGGCGTGTCCGCGTCGCCATGGTCGCGCTGGCTCTCGGCCGACGTTGGTCTCGCCGACCTCGGACTTCTGTCCGGAGTCTTGACCGGCGGTCCCTTGTGGCAACGTGAGGGTGACGGGAGGACGCGCTACGGCGTCAACGCCGCCCTCTTCGTCGGGGTCTTGCCGTCACTGAGCGCGGGATTCGGCATCCGCGCTTGGGCGGTTCACGGGACCGAGGTGGCGTGGGGCGTGCGGTTGACGCAGGATGTTGCGCTCCATCTCTACGAGGGCCTGGTGTGCTAGCCTCTGGGCGCATCACAAATGGAAGGGTGCCGCATGAGCCCACGTCGGTCGCAACTCCTCGGCAACATCCTTCTAACGCTGAGCGCCGCGTCGAGCGGCTGTGCCGCAACGACGTATGTGCACCACCTGGGGCGCTACTATTCGAGCCCCGTCGCCGAACGCGCCGTGGTGCTGCGCGATGGCCGCGCGGTCGTGGACTTCTTCGACCTGCGCGACCCGGTCGGAGACACGGGCCCGCGAGAAGTCTACGTGCGGCGCGTGTATCTTTCGTCGGCACAGGTCAACGCCGGGTCGCTCCCTGCGGGGCAAGCTCAGCACGACACGCCGGCTGCCGTCGCCGCCCGGGTCTTCTCCCTCGCACGTGCGGCGTCGACCGGGGACGAGTCCGGCGCCTGGCTTCCCATCGCCGCGTCCGGCGGCGCTCCTGGTGAGTATCCACCGATTCCCGAGCAGGCCGCCGCCAGCGTCTGTGCCTCATTCTCGAGGCGCCTTGGCCACTTCGAAGCAATGTCGTACGGCGTCGCGTTTCTCGACGCCATGCAACGCGCCTGCCCGCCCGAGAACTTTCCAGCGTGCCTGCCGCGCTTCTTCGTCTGCGACGAGGGGCGTGGCGAAGAGACCGCCCTCACCTACCCCGAGAACCCCGTCACGATTGAAAGGCGCCACTGGTGGTATTTGCCCACGCGGTTGCTGTTCGTTCCTGCCATCGCCCTCGACATCGCTACCTTCCCCTACCAGGCCTACGTTGCCTACGACGACTTGCGCGAGCTCGGCCGGGACCGCTGAGGCTGCCCCTGCGACCCGGCCGATCCCCCGCAGAAGTGCCAACATCATCACGTTCGTCTTCGTGTCCCAATCTGCAACACGGCGCCGGCCGGGCCGCACGCATTGCCGATACTCATTGCCTTGTGTTGGCATCGCACGTGCTTCACCCGCCGCCATGCCACGACCCATTCGCATGAACACGCCGCACCAGCTCTTCTTTGTCACCAACCGCACCTTCCAGAGCCGCCTGCTGATGACGCCCTCGCCGCGCGTCAATGGGCTCATCGGCGGTGTCCTCGCGCGAGCACTCCACCGCTACGACGTCGCCCTGCACGCTTTCGTCTTCCTCTCCAACCACTGTCATCTCATCGTCAGCTCTCCCACCGGATCTATCTCCGACTTCATGGGCTACATCGAGGCCAACATCGCCAAGGAGGTCGGTCGACACATCGGCTGGCGCGGCCACTTCTGGGAGCGACGCTTCTCCGCCGAGCCCATCCTCGACGACGCCGCGCTCGAGCGACGACTGGCCTACATCTTCGCGCACGAAGTGAAGGAGTGCCTCGTCGACCGAGCCGCGGACTGGCCCGGACTCACCTGCATTCCCGAGCTATGCCACGCGCAGCGTCGCCTCTTTCCCTGGTACGATCGAACGGCGCAATACTGGGCACGCGTACGCGGCAAGAAATCCGACGAAGCGCTTTTTGTGACGCGCTACCCGCTCGTGCTCGCGCCGTTTCCGGCTTGGAAGGGGCTCACGACCGAAGAGCAGGGACAACGCAGTCGCGCGATTCTCGAGCAGGCGGAGCTCGAGGCCGCCAAGGCGCGCGCCGACAGGCCGTCTCTCGGCGCGACCGCGGTCATGGCGCAGGACCCGCACTCGAAGCCTACGGCAACGAAGCGCTCACCTCGGCCACCGTGCCACGCGTCGACTGCGACGGCACGACGCGCGTTTCGGGGGCTGTACCGGGCCTTCGTGGCGGCGTATCGCGAGGCGTCCGCGCTCTTCCGAGCGGGGCGCGTGGACGTCGAGTTTCCCGAGCACTGCTATCGACCACGACTTCCGCGCGGGTGGTGCGCTGTTGCGTCGATACCTGCCGCCGTGGGCGCGGCGTAGCGACATCTCGGCACGCACCGGTGTCGAAATTGGGCGTCGGGTTGACGACGCAGGGGGGCGGTGTCGCCGAAGGCTGTCAATCGAGGTGCCCACCTTGTCGGTCGTCACGGTGTGCTGGCGATTCCTCGAGCCTCAGCGCGAGCGAGCGGCCCACTCCCGCGCATCCGCATCGGCGCGCCGGCACGCCCGCTCGATGTGCGAATGAAGAGGGTGGATCCTTGGTTGGACCCCGAGGAGCGGACGGTCATCGGCCATTCTGCCTTCGCCGCTCGACGGACGTGGCGAGGTCTGCGGGGACCCCGACTTCGGTGCCGCCGGGATAGCGAAACGAGGAGAGCAGATCACGTGAAATGGGCGCGACCTCGTCGCTGGGGGCCAGGGTCGTGACCACACGGCTATGTTCAAGCGCGAGCGGGGGCGTTTGGAACGCTTATGCACACTCGTCACAAAACGAGCAGGACAGCCGCTTTAGCCGGGGTCTCGCAACGCCAGCCGTTCGCCGACTCGGCGCCACGTCTTGCAGAGCACCCGCGCGCCGTAGTGCAACGCCAAATCGATGCCGATGCGCCCGACGCAGCAGAGCTCGTCACCGTGGGCGTGTCCGGGATTGCGCGTGACGAAGTAGCGGACATCCGCGTGTCGCAAGAGCGAGGCGTCGATGGGTGCCACGGCATGATCGAGGCGGCCGGCGCACTTTTCAAAGCGCAGAATGCCGAGGTCGGGTTGCCACGCCGAGCCAAACTTCTCCCGCGCGAGCACATCGATGAGCTGGGTCTGCCATGGCGGGGTCAATCGCTCGTGACGTGGCCAGTGCTCGGGGAAGTTACGCGCGAGCAAGAGATAGGTCTTGTAGCCCTTGGTGATGAGAAACCAATAGAGCGGCGTCCACACGTGGCGCATCTTGTACGCCAGGCCGGCACGCAAGAAAGCCCAGTGCAGCGCCGTCTGACCCCAGTAACGTCGATCGATGACCGTGTCCCCGGAGAACAACACCGACACGGACCGACCCGCGACGACGCGTTGGTAGGTCTCCAAGGTGGAGAACCCGCGCAATGCCCCGTCGGCCATGTCGCGCAGGAGAATGACCGCCTGCTTCTTGTCGAGATCCGTCTCGAACTGCGCGCGCATCACCTCGGCATAGTACGATGCAAAGAGCTCCCACATGGCCTGGCGTGTCGCGTCGTCGAGTCGGCCGATGATCACGTGTTGTGCGCGAAGCTTGGCGGTCATTCGCGTAGCCCAAAACGCATGCCGTGCTTTTTGAACACCTCTTTGCGAAACAGCGGATTGTAGCCCAGATAGACGGCAAGCCTATAGGGGGAGCGCAGATGGGTCTTGAAGTCGAACATGCGACGCACAATGGAGCCGACACTGTTGAACTTGGCGCGCGCGTCCTGACAGGCCTCGGTCAGCTCGTCGGGCTCCATGAGCGCCGGACGAAAGGCCGCGTAGTTGAAACGGTAGCGCGGGTGCAGCCACCACTTGCCGTCGTAGAGCAGACGCCCCTCCTCTGCCAGCTTCGCGTAGAGCGCCGTGCGTGGATAGGGGACGAGAATATTGAAGGCCGCGAAGGCGAACTTGTTGGTAAGCGCGAACTCGAGCGTGTCCTCGATCGACGCGCGCGTGTCGTAGTCGTGACCGAGCGTGAACGCCGCCCACGTCTGCAAGCCCACGTCTCGCAAGATCTCGAGCTCGCGCTTGTAGCCATTGAAGGCCGAGACGTTGGGCGCCTTCTTCATCGCGCGCAGGTTGCGCTCGTCAATCGACTCGAAGCCAATGACGTGTCCCAGACAGCCGCTCTTGACCATCAGGGAGAGCAGCTCGGGATCGTGGGTAATGTCGAGGCTCGCCTGGCTCACCCAGCGGACCTTGAGCGGAATCAGCTCGCGACAAAGTGCCTTGAGCGCCTCGTGGCTTGCGGCCACGTTGTCGTCGACGAAGAAGATGGTCTTCGCCTCGGCGTGCTCGATCTCGCGCACCACCTCACGCACCTCACGCAGATAGTGCTGCTGGTCGAAGAACGAGCTGACCGCGCAGAAGCTGCACGCATAGCGGCAACCGCGACCAAACTGCATGAGCGTAATGGGCAGATAGCCCTTGCCGCGATACAGATCGCGCCGCACGAAGACGCGCGGGTGTGGCACACCTGGCCTGCCCACGTAGTGGCGCTCGAGGGCCGAGCGCTTGGCGTCGTCAATCACTTGCGGCCAGAGATCTTCCGCGTCGCCGGTGTAGATGGCGTCGGCATGCGCGGCAGCCTCGTCCGGCGCGAGCGTCGGGTGAAAGCCGCCGAGCACCACCGGGACACCGCGACGGCGATATTCGGCGCTGATCTCATAAGCGCGCCGAGCGGTGAACGTCTCGACGGTCATGGCGACGAGATCGGTCGCCTCATCGTACGGTACGTCCTCCATGCGATCGTCAACCAGCGTCACCTCGACGTCCGGGGGCGTCAACGCGGCGAGCACGCCGAGCTGCAAGGGCTGCATGCGTCCTTCGTCGACATAGAGGCTGTGGCCCATGCGACCGATGTTGGGCTTGATGAGCGTCAGCTTCATATCGCCTGCACCTCGGGGGGCACGAGCGCGCCGAGCGGTGCGCCTTGCTTGTGATAGATCTCGCGTCGCGAGACGAAGTTCGCGAGCAGATAGACCCACCAATTGCCAGTCCCGGGGTCGAGCGCCGAGCGCGTCAGCATGCGCCAGGCGATCGAGCCGTACTCGTTAAACTGCATGCGTAGGCGACGACACCCGGCCGTGAGCTCGTCGGCGCTCATGCCCCGCGGATTGAAGATGGCGTCGCCGTAGCGGTAGCTCGGATCGATCCACCACGCGCGATAGCGAAGTCTTTGTTCGCGATCGAGTCGTTCATAGAGCGGCGTTCCTGGCATCGGCGTGAGCGGGTTGAAGTTGGCGAGAAAGAGCTTCGCCTTCATGGCAAATTCCAGACTGCGATCGAAGGAGTCGACCGTGTCCTCGTCGTAGCCGAAGACGAACGTGCCGTAGATCATGATGCCATGATCGCCCAGACGCTTGGTGAGCGTCAGCACATCGCCCAGCTTGGCACTCCAGTGCTTTTTCATTTGCGTTAGATTCGCTTCACTGAGCGACTCGAAGCCGATGATGACCGCCATGCAGCCGCTTTGCCGCATGAGCTGCAAGAGCTCATCGTCGCGCGCCACATCGAGGCTGACCTGCGCCGACCAGCGCACGCCGAGGGGCAAGAGGGCGTGGCAGAGCGCGGCAAGCTGCTCGCGTGTTGCATAGAGGTTGTCATCGACGAAAAAGAGGTGGCGTCGTTCGAGACGCCGAATCTCGTCGACGACCTCGGCGAGCGGACGTTGGCGCAGACCGTCGCCGTAGAAGGCGCGAATCGAGCAGAAGTCGCAGGCGTAGCGGCACCCCCGGCCGTACTGCACGAGCGCCAGTCGGGCGTAGCGCTTACCGATGAAGATCGAGCGATCGACTGGCAGTCGCGCGAGATCGTGGCGCGTGTTGCCCCGATACACCCGCTGGAGTTGGCCGCGCTCGACGTCGTCGAGCAGGGTTGGCCACACGCTCTCCGCGTCGCCCACGACGACGGCGTCAGCATGCTCGATCGCCTCATCGACGGCGAAGGTCGGGTGATAGCCGCCAACGACCACGGGAATTCCCCGCTGGCGAAAGCTCATCGCCAGCTGGTAGGCGCGCCGCGCCGTGTAAGTCTCCACCGTCATGGCCACCAGATCGGTCTCTCGATCGAGGGGCACGGTTTCGACGCGCTCGTCGTAGAGCTCGCATGCGGCGCGCGCGCGGCTCATGCCGGCGAGGTACGCGAAGACGAGCGGCTCCATCGCGTCGCGCGCGCGCCCTGGGATCATGTTGGGGCGGACGAACGTGATGCGCACGAAACGCTCCTCGCTACTGCGCCAAGGGTTCGTCGCACTGCATTCTCACGTATTTCGGTGGTTGCCAAGCGCCACGGTGCCACGGTGCCCGAGAGCAATGCGCATAGTTGCCATAGGCGTCAAGTTTGAGTATTTACATTCTCGATGAACGCCGACCGTCAAGCCGTGGAGCTCTTCCACCTCCACTTCATCCGCCTGCTGTGCTCCGGGTCGTCGAAGGGCAGCTTCGCCATCAAAGGCGGATGCAATCTGCGGTTCTTCTTCGAGAGTGTGCGCTACTCCGAGGACTTGGATCTCGACGTCGCCGGCTTGCCGACACACTTGCTGAAGCAGAAGGTCACAAGCGTCCTGAGCGGCCAACCCCTGGCTCTCGCGCTGCGCAGCCGTGGCATTGCGCTCACGCGGCTCAGTGCCCCCAAGCAGACGGAGACGACTCAGCGGTGGAAGATGGGTCTTGCCGTCGACGGGCTCGCCAGCCCATTGCACACGAAGATCGAGCTCTCGCGGCGACCTACCGTAGAGGAGTCCACCGTCGAGCCCATCGCGGCCAGCATCTTGGCCGAGCATCAGCTCATGCCACTTCTTCTGCCGCACTATCCGCTCGCCGCGGCTCTGCGTCAGAAGGTCGGAGCCCTCGCGAGCCGGAGCGTGGTGCAAGCACGCGACGTCTTCGACCTCGGTGTGCTGTTCGCGAGGGCCGGAGGCAAAGTTGATGCCCTGACGCCCATACGGGACATCATCCCGGGGGCTCTCGAGCGCGCGCTCGATATCTCCTACGCCGACTTCAGGTCGCAGGTGGCATCGTATCTCCAGCCGGAGCACCTGGACACATACGGGTCTCGCGAAGGCTGGGACGCGCTCCAGGCACAGGTCGTCGAGCTGTTGCAGCAGGTGTGCAATGAACGCGCGTGATGCGCTCGGACGGCTCCGCAGACTGCGCGTCCCCGCTGTCACCACGGCCGATGCTGCGGCGATCTGGGTCGTGTCGACCACGGCCGCCAGCCATACGCTGCACAGGCTCGCGGCGGCGCGCCTTCTCACTTCTGTGCGCCGCGGCCTGTGGGCTCTTTCCGATCGACCCGATGCGCTCGTCCTAGCCGAGCACGTGACCGCGCCCTATCCGAGCTACGTGTCGCTGCAGACCGCGCTCTACCGGCGCGGCATGATCACACAGATCCCGTCGATGATCTATGTAGCCTCACTCGCGCGCCGTGGCCGCATCGAGACCAGCATCGGGACCTACAGCGTCCACCACATCCGCCCCGAGCTGTTCGGCGGCTTCGAGCACGACCCCGTCTCAGGGATGAAGCTGGCAATTGCCGAGAAGGCTCTGTTCGATTTTCTGTACCTCTCTCCGACGCGGGGTCGTCTCTTCGCCGCCTTGCCCGAGATCGAGCTGCCGCGCGGGGTTAGGCGCCAAGTGGGTAGCGGGGGGGGGAAAACCCAACCCGGCCCCCCCCCCCGCCCCCACGGGGGGGCG
>CAYHNK010000004.1:34745-45617 GCA_964357695.1 uncultured Bdellovibrionales bacterium
CGCCATAAACCCCGCAAGGTTCGCCTGGATCGCCGCGGCTTTCGCCGCAATGTCGTACGCGGCTGGGTCAAACGCATCCCGTCCCACCGCACGCGCACCATCGTGGAGCAGGCACTGAGCGAGGTGCTCGCGCACCACCTATGAGTGCTAGCGGTCGCTGGCAACGGCGGTGATGCTTCGCCATCATGCGCGGTCATGGTGCTGCGTCGACTTTTGCTCCTGGGGCTGGCCGCGCTGGGCGCCGGCTGTTCAGGGGCTGTCGGCAAGCCCACCGAGCGTAGGATGCCGCGGATCGCCTACCCCTTGGTGATGAACGCAAAGACGAGCGGCTCCATCGCGTCGCGCGCGCGCCCTGGGATCATGTTGGGGCGGACGGGTGGTTGCCAAGCGCTACGGCTCCCGACGCGCACCGCGACATTGAGGTTACCGCGCGGTGTCTGACGATTCGACGAGCACGTGGGGCGAGCGCAGGGCGGCCCGCAAGCGAGCGTCGCCAAGACCTGCGAGCAGCGTCGCGAGGCTGACGTCGTCGCGCGCACGTGCGCTCACCCAGGCGTTGCGGCCGCGGCTCTTGGCGGTATAGAGGCAGGTATCGGCAAGGTCCACGAGCTCCTCCCAGTGGAAGGCGTCTGGGCGGTCGGTGACAAACGGATAGCTCACGCCACCCAAAGAACAACTGCAGTGCACGGGCTCGGCCTGGCCGATGTCAAAGGGGTGCTCGGCAATCGCATGGCGCAGTCGCTCGACGAAATCGGCGGCGGTCTCTCTGGCGACGCGACGCGCAACGACGAGAAACTCCTCGCCGCCCCAGCGCACGACGGTGTCGGTCTCGCGCGTCTGCTCGGTCAGCAGAGTCGCGGTCTGTTTCAGGACCGCATCCCCGGCGGCATGTCCGAAGCGGTCGTTGATCTGCTTGAAGTGGTCCAAGTCGACCATGATGAACAGTAGATCGACGTTGAGCAGTCGGCGATCGATGCGCCCGCGCGCGGCGTCGTGGTAAACGCGACGCACCTGAGCCGTGTCTTCGGCAAGCGACATGAGCAGGTAGCGACGATTGCGCAGCCCGGTGAGAGGGTCGGTGACGCTGAGCTCGGCGAGCTCAGCATTCGCGGTCGCAAGCTCACTCGTGCGCTCGCCAACGAGCGCTTCGAGCTCCTCGTTACGGTGTGTCAGCACGCGCGTGCGTACGCGCACCGCAGCGCGGCCGAGCAAGAGCACGAGAGCGAGCGCACCGATCCGAGCGGCCCACGACTCCCACCACGGCGACAGGATGGTCAAGGCGAGCGTGCGCGTGGGCCCCGGCGCGTTGTTGCCAAAGCGCGCCCGCAGCTCAAAGCGGTAGGTCCCAGGTGCGAGCGCGGCGTACTGTGACTCGCCATGCGGGGCCTCATGCCATTCGCTTTCGGTGGGGACGAGGCGCGCCTCGGTATGCGTCTTGTGCTCGTCGACAAAGCTCAGCGCCGCATAACGGACAACGAGCCGATTCTGGTCGTGCGCGCTGCGCAAGGGCGTCGTCCTCTCGTCGCCGTCCGAGCTGAGAGTTTGCTGGCCGAGCTGCCCTCCGAGCACCACCACGGTGGGGCGTGCGGGCGGTAGATCGAGATCGACGCGACGGTAGAGCCCAAGCCCCGAGCTCGTGCCGATGAGTACGTCGCCGTTGTCCTGCGCCAAGAAAGCCATGGCGTCAAAGTCGTCGCCGGGCGTGCCGTCGGAGGTGTCATAGTGGCTAACGTCGTTGCCCAAAACGATGTCGAGCCCATTGCCGGTACCGATCCACAAGCGCCCGAGAAGATCTTCACCCATGGAATACGTCTTGGCGTCGGTGATCCCTGTGGTCTTGCCGAGCTGAGCGAGGATGGACACCTGATCCTGCTGGTAGCGCAGGTGTGTGACGCCCAGCGACTCGAAGTAGGCGACCCAATAGTCGCCATCGCGGTCCTGGATGACGTAGTTGACGTCGTCGGACTTCAGGCCTTGTCCTTCTCCAAGACGTCGCCAGCTGCCGCCGTCGCGCACCAGCAGGCCGAGCTCGCTCGTCGCCCACAAGCGGCCTTGGCGGTCCTCCATCACGTAGCTGATGCGGTCGTCGAGCTTGGTGCCAGGGAGCTGCTCGCGCACAAAATGCGCAGCCTCGGGAACCCAGCGCAAAAGGCCCGCCCCGTCCGTCGCCACCCACAGCACACCGGTGTGATCGACGAGCAGGCTGAAGATGCGGCGACCCTCGACACCGTTGGCCGCGCCGTAGCGCCGCAACGCGTGCGTCTTCGGATCCAAGCGCAACACTTCGGCGGGACTGCCGCCCATCCAGAGCGTCCCGTCAGCCGCCTCCACGACGCGACGAATGGCATTTCGCTCGGTGCCGCGTACGACGCGCCAGCCCTCTCGCGTGGCGATGCACAGACCGCGTCCCGTGCCGACGATCAGCCGACCGCGACGGTCACGCAGAATGCTCCAGATGATGGCGTTGGGCAGGCCCTCGGACACACCCCACGACCACCAGCGGCCGCGCCCGACGAGCCGGTGCACGCCGAGACTTGTCAGCCACAGCGTCCCCTCGCGATCTTCGAAGACGCCGCGCATCCAATCGGTGGGCACACCCTGCGCCCGCCCGAGATGGAACCACCGCTCGCCGTCCCAGGCATCGACACCGACGTCGGTAGGCACCCAGAGGTTGCCGTCGCGATCGAGACTCAGGTAGCCACGATTGCTGATGGGCGCGATCCTTTCTCCGTAGTCGAGAAAGCCCGACGCGCCCGGGGGCTTGGCAAACAGGTAGCGTACCGAGCGCGCCCAGAGCCAGCCGCGCACGTCCACAGCGAGCGCGTCGATGCGCGCCCACGGACCGTGCTGACCTGACTCGACAAAGCTCCACTGGCCCGTGTCGAAGCGACCGACGCTCTCACCGCGGGCGGCGTAGACCGCCGTGCCGAGCTCATCGCTCGTGAGCAGTGCGGTCGCCTCGCCCCCGGGCCACCCCGGGGCGATGGAGAACGCGCCGTCATCGCGTTGCACAAAGAGCCCCGTGGCCGTCGCGAGCCACAGGGTGCCGCCCCCGTCGCGGCCTACACCATTGACCCGGTCGACTGCGGGGCTCGCGCTGCCTGGAACGCTCTCAAAGTGGTCTCCACGTAGCTGCGCCGGACCGCGCTCGGTGCCCACCCACAGGTCGCCGCTCTGCCCTATCCAAAGGGCGGTGATGTAGGTCGAGGGTAAGCCCTCGTCGCGGCCGTAGCGGCGAAAACGCGTGCCATCGTAGCGGTAGACCCCGTCCTGCGTCGCCACCCACAAGAACCCCTGGGGGTCTTGCGCCATGAACGTGGCGGCGAGATTGCCTAGCCCGGCCTCAGCGCCATAGCTACGAAATGACAGGCGACCGGGGGGAAGCTGCGGGTCGTCTGGGAAGAGCACCGGTGCGGCGTATACCGTTGGCGCGCCGTCCCCGAGCAGCACCAGCCAGAGCGCCCACGCAAAGTACCGTAACCACACGCCAAACATCGGCCGCGTTCAGCTCCTTGACCCCGTACCCGTTACGACGACACATCGGGGTCAAGCTGCTAGGGCGACACGTCGCGCGGCAACGCCACCGCGAGCACCAACAGCGCCACGGCGGCCAAGAGCGCCCCCGCGTAGAACACGCCCGAAAATCCCGCGACCGCAAAGGCGAGCCCAACGAGCAGCGGGCCGAAGGTCTGGCCGAGCCGCATCGCCATGCCGTTGAGGGCCATGACGACGCCGCGGTAGGCCAGGGGCGCCGCGCCACTCAAGAGGTTCATGATGCTCGGGACATTGAGCCCCATGCCGATACCGAAGGCGGCGGTCGGGACGACGAGCTTCCACACCGTATCGGCCCAGGGCACGACAACCATCGCCACCGTGTAGCAGGCAAAGCCGGTGTGAATGAGCGTCGTCTGACGAAAGCGGCGATTGAGCACCGGCAGCGCCAACGACGTCAACCCCGAGGCGACCGACGACATCGACATGACGAGGCCGATGATGAGCGCCGACGCCCCGAGCCGCTCGTGGATGAGCAGCGGCATGAACGTCAGGTACGAGCCATAGAGCACGGTAAACGTCGCGATGCTGGCAAAGAACAACAGCGCGACGTGACGGTTGGCGAGCACGCGTAGCGCCCCGCGACTGTATTCGCGCAAGGTCTCGCGGCCGGTGGGCTCGGGATTGCGCAGCGCCACAAGCACCCACAAGGCGAGAGGCAGCGCGAGCAACGCCAGCGCGAACGGGTAACGCCAACCAAGGAGCGTCAACGCGCCGCCGAGCGCCGGGTACGATGCCGTGCCAATGCTGAGCACCGTGGCGTTGTACCCCATGACGGCGAGGCGTCGGCGTCCGGCGTAGAGGTCGCCGATGAGGGTGACGTTGATCGACGCCAGCGCCGCCGCACCGACGCCGTGCAAAAAACGCAAGGCGAGCAACCCCGCGTAGCTCGTGGCGAGCGCACACGCCCCGCCCGCGATGCCGAAGAGCAGCAGGGCCGGCACGAGCACGCGCTTGCGTCCGTAGCGGTCCGCAACGATGCCGAGGGGCAAGGTCAGAAAGACGCCAGGGAGCGTAAACGCGGTGATGAGCAGGCCGACCTGGGAGCCATGCAGCCCAAAGTAGGCGATCACCGCAGGGAACGCGGGGGTGATGCTCGAGACGCCGAGCACGGCCATGAGCGTCACCGAGAAGATGAGGTAGAGGTTGCGATCGTGCAGCAACGTCGCGAGGGAGCCATTGTCGTCGGCAGGCCGGGTCACAACGTCACGCTACCGCAGGACGTACGCCAGCGCCACGGCGGCGTCGCGGCACGCAACCAGCGCTCGAGCGGTGACGATACTGTGCGCGATCTCGTCACCGACCGGAGTGTCTCATGGACATCGCTGCCATCCGTTCCGCCATTCGCACCCTGCCGTCGCGCCCCACGAGCGTCGAGGAGCTCGTGACCACGCTGCGCCATAGCGGGCGTGCCGCTCTCGTCGAGGGCCTGAGCCCGAGCGAAATCACCGGCCTCGCCCGTGTGCTCGGCGAGGCCACGCCCCGCGCTGCTAGCGCCGGCGTCGCGGGTGGCTCGGGCACGTTCGCCACCTTGCCCTCGTCCTTGCGCGAGGCCCTCGTCGCGACGAAGCCGCAGACGGGCGGCGCCGAGGTGCGCGTGCTCGATGCGGGCAGCGCCGAGGTGCAAGGCGCTTTCGACACCGTGCAGAGCTACTTGGGTCGGGTCGCCCGCGGGCGTGGTGAGCAGCGCGCGCGCGGCGCGGCGGCGCCAAGCTTGACGCCACTTCTGGCGGAGGTCGACGAGCTCGGCATCACGCACCTGCGCATGCAGCGCTCGCTCGGCGGCGTGCCGATTCTCGGCGATCATGTCGTCGCGCACATTCGCGACGGACGGGTGCTCGGCTTGACCGGTGAGACCGAGATGTCGTTGGGTCTTACCGGCCCAACAGCCATCGACGCCACGCCCAAGCTCGATGCGGCCGCAGCGACGCGCATCTGTGTCGAGGACTTTCGTCAGTATCGACAATGTCCGTCGAGCATCGACACCGCGACGCCCGCGCTCGTGCTTTTTCGTGGTCGTGGCGAGGAGTTTCGCTTGGCCTACCGCTTGGATGTCACGGCGCTCGATGCGCGCAAGCCCGACGGCACGTATCATCCGTCGTCGGTGCGCTACGTCGTCGATGCGAGCACGGGCGAGATCTTGGCGCGCTGGGACAACCTCGGGCTCTTTCCGTTGGATGACGCGGCCACCCCGACGCTCGCGGTCCGTGCGACGGCGCGTCCGGGTCTACCGGTCCAGGACCATCGTTGGACCACCGCGTCGATGGCCAACGACGCTCACGTGCGTGTCTCGCCCCTGGTGGTGGATTTTTGCGGCATCGACGAGCCCCGGATTCGGCAAACGTGCCGCGGCGCTCTGCGCATCATGCATGAGAGCCCCCCCGGCACCCGCGTGCAGCTCAAAGGCTCGGGGCTCGCGGACCGCACGCGCAACGTCTTCGGACGCTTCGATGAGAGCACGACGCCGGAGCTCGAGCGCCTCTACGGCGAGGCAGCGCGCGGCACCTGGAAGGTGCACGTCTACGACAATTTCTCCCAGGACGAAGGCTCATTCGACCAGGTCGCGCTCCGGGTCGGCGGTACGCCACGCCTCTCGGGCCAGGGCGATGATCGCTCGGAGTTCTACGGCAACGTGGAAGTGCCGACGACACGCACGCGCGCGGGCATCTACGAGCTGCGCGACGCCACCCGCGGCGGCGGCATCGAGACCCTCGACGCGCAGAATCAGGAGCCCGAGGGTGTTGCCGGCGACTTCGGCGCGGCCAAACCCATGATTGACGGCAACGACAAGTGGGCCGAAACAACCGACCCCGCGGCGCAACAGGCCGGCGTCGATGCCCACTACACGGCGGCGCAGTTCTACGACTTTCTCAAGACCGTCTTCGGCCGCGATTCGATCGACGGCAAGGGCATGGCCATCGAGTCGATGGTGCATGTCGGCACGCGCTTTGTGAACGCCTTCTACTATCAGAATGTCATGCACTACGGCGACGGCGACGGTCAGCGCGCCAACACCCTGACGACCCTCGACATTGGCGGCCACGAGCCGGCCCACGGCGTCACCGACCACGGTCCGCAGCTCATCTACGACGGCGAGTCCGGGGGGCTCAACGAGGCGACGAGCGACATCTTCGGCACCGGGCTCGAGTGGTTTGTCAGCAAGGGCAACCCCGCGGTGGTCTTTGACTGGATGCTCGGCGAGGACACCTGGACGCCGAGCAAGCCCGGCGATGCGCTGCGCTACATGGATGATCCAACCCAGGACGGTCGCTCCATCGATCACTACTCAAAGTACGACGACTCGCTCGATGTGCATCTCTCTTCGGGCATCGCCAACAACTTCTTCACGCTGCTCGTGCAAGGTGGCAAGAACCGCACCTCGGGCGTGCAGGTAGACGGCCTCGCCAAGACCGATGGCGCGGACGCCGAGGCGTTCGATCGCGCCATGGTGAAGGGCCTGAAGATCTGGTACCGCGCGCTCATGTACTACATGACGCCCTCGACCACCTTCGCCCAAGCGCGCGAGGCCACGGTGCGCGCCGCACGCGATCTCTACGGCGACGCACCCGCCGTCGCCCAGAGGGTCGAAGAGGCCTGGTCAGCGGTCGGTGTCGAGGCCCCACGGTCGGGTCTCATGGCGGTGTAGCGGCGTCCGGTACCTCGATGAGCTCGGCCAGACTTGTCGCACCGAACGCGGTACGAATGCTGGCGATGGCGTCGTCGAGCTTGCGGTGCAAAAGACACAGCGACTCCGCGTGCGCCGCAAGACCGAGCGGACATCTCTCGATGCGCTCGAGCGGCTCGACGGCATCAACGACCTCGAGAACCATGATGGCACTCGGCTCGCGAGAGAGAGCCATGCCGCCGTGTAGTCCGCGCTGCGAGATGACAATCCCGGCGCGCCCGAGCGCTTGCAGCACTTTCGCCAAGTAGCTCGGCGACACCTGCGTCGCCTCGGCGATCTGCTGGGTCGTCTGCGGCGCTGGCGCGTGCGTCGCTAGATGCACAGCGGCGCGCAACGCGTACTCGGTGGTCTGCGAAAACATGCGGTCAACTCCTCACAAGAATTGCGGACCAGGATATCCATTTTCACGAGCATGTCGGTCTCGTCAAGCGCGCATTCGTGCCACGATCCAGTTCCATAATAAGACCTTGACATCCTATTTCGTCTTGCGTAGACGCATAACACGACATAATTATCTAATTTACACGGACGCCGCGCGCGCCCCGAAGGAGAAGGAGCCATGCCTCAAGTTTCAACCGACAAGCGCAGATGGGCAGCGCTCGCGCTGGTCGCGACCGCCTCGTTCGCCGTGCTCGGCTACTACGGCCGCGAGATCTACCGCCAGGCGCCCCCCATCCCAGCGCGCGTGCTCAGTGTGAGCGGCGCACAACTGTGGAGCGCTGAGGAGATCCGCGACGGACAGAATGTCTGGCAGTCGATGGGTGGGCAGGAGGTCGGCTCCATCTGGGGACACGGTGCGTATGTGGCGCCGGACTGGAGTGCCGACTGGCTCCACCGCGAGGCGCTCTACCTCGAACGCTTGTGGGCCATACGCGATCACGGCAAGGAGCCCGCGGCGCTCTCGGCGGCCGAGCGGGCGGGCCTTGCGGCACGGCTCGCCGAGGAGCTGCGCACGAATCGCTTTGACGCGACGACCGGTACGCTGACCCTCTCGGACGACCGCGCCGAGGCCACACGCGTCCTTGGGCGCTACTACGGCGCCATCTTCGGCAACGCCACGGCCTTTGATGCCGACGTGCAACCGATTGCCGATGGCGGCATGAGTCCGAAGCAGCTGCGCAATGCCTACGCCATCGCCACCGGCACGATCCGTGACGTCGAGCGCCAGCATTGGATGAACGGCTTCTTCTTCTGGACCGCCTGGGCCGCCGCCGCGAAGCGCCCGGGTGCCGAGGTGAGCTACACCAACAACTGGCCGCCCGACCCGCTCATCGACAATCGGCCGAGCGGCACCCTCGTGCTCTGGTCGTTCGTCAGCATCCTGCTGCTCCTTGGCGGCATCGGCGCGCTCGCTTGGCACAACGCGGCCGAGCGGCACAACAGCGAGGCACCGACCGTTCCCGCAACCGACCCGCTCGCGGCACTTGCGCCCACGCCGTCAATGCGCGCGACCTATAAGTACTTCGCTGTCGTGGCGCTGCTCATCATCACCCAGGTAGCGCTCGGCGCCATTACCGCCCACTACGGCGTCGAGGGTGAGGGCTTCTATGGCATTCCCCTCGCCGAGGTCCTGCCGTACTCGGTGACGCGCACGTGGCACACGCAGCTCGGCATCTTCTGGATCGCGACTGCCTGGCTCGCTACGGGACTCTTTCTCGCTCCGGCGGTCTCCGGCCACGAGCCGCGATTTCAGCGCCTCGGCGTCAATCTGCTCTTCGGCGCGCTGCTCGTCATCGTCGTCGGCTCGATGTTTGGCACCTGGTACGCCACGCGCCAGCGCCTCGGCCTGGAAATGAATTTCTGGTTTGGCCATCAGGGCTACGAGTACGTCGATCTTGGCCGCTTCTGGCAGATCTTCCTTTTCGCCGGCTTGTTCATCTGGCTTGGCCTCGTCGGCCGCGCGCTCTTGCCTGCATTCAAGAAGCCGCAAGAGCACAAGGGCCTGCTCTACCTCTTTGTCATCAGCGCCGCCGCCATCGGTCTGTTCTACGGCGCGGGTCTCATGTGGGGTCGCCAGACGCATCTCGCGCTGGCCGAGTACTGGCGTTGGTGGGTCGTGCACCTGTGGGTCGAGGGCTTTTTCGAGGTCTTTGCCACCGTGGCCATTGCCTTTATCTTGAGCCGCATGGGGCTCGTGCGTGCCGCCACCGCCGGCAGCGCGGTGCTCTTTGCCACCACCATCTTTCTCGGCGGCGGCATCCTCGGCACTTTCCATCACCTGTATTTCACCGGCACACCGACGGCGATCTTGGCTCTCGGCGCTGTCTTTAGCGCGCTCGAGGTCGTGCCCCTGACGCTCATGGGTTTTGAGGCTTTTGACCACCTCAAGCTCGTCGAGCGGTCCCCGTGGGTGCAGCGCTATCGCTGGCCCATCTACTTCTTTGTCGCCGTCGCCTTTTGGAACTTGGTCGGCGCCGGGCTCTTTGGCTTTCTCATCAACCCGCCCATCGCGCTCTATTACATGCAGGGGCTCAACACGACACCGGTGCACGGACACGCGGCGCTGTTTGGCGTCTACGGCATGCTCGGCATCGGCCTGATGCTCTTTACCCTCAAGGGCCTCGACGATCACAAGCCCTGGCGCGAAGGTCTCGTGCGCTTCTCGTTTTGGAGCCTCAACGTCGGGCTCGCGCTCATGGTGCTCGTGAGTCTCTTGCCGATCGGCCTCGCGCAAACGGTCGCCAGCATCGAGCATGGTCTCTGGTATGCCCGCTCGGCCGAGTTTCTCCAGACGGACGGTATGGCCACGTTGCGCTGGCTGCGTGCCATTGGCGACACGGTCTTTGCCGCTGGCGCGGTGACCCTCGCCTACGCCGTGCTCGGCGCCCGCACCGGCTGGCTGTACGCGTCGGTGCCACGGCCTATTCGCGATGGTTGACCGGCACGCGCCACCGCGCTCGCGCGTGGCGAGTTGCGTAGCTTCTAGGAGCCGGGTACAGCCGACTTGAAGCGGCGGCCAAAGCTCGGCCAGGCGCGAGGTCCGGCCCACTTCGGCAACGGGCGAAAGCCGAGCGCGCCGTTCATCTCGGTGCCCATGCACACAACATCCCCACCGCGCGTGCGAGCGCACACGTGCTCCGACGACGGCAAGTATCACATCGCGCTCAAGCGCGTGTGGGACGATGGTACCGCGGCGATCGTCGTCAGCGGTGAGGAGCTGTTGGGCCGTGTCCACTCTTCTGCCCGAAGGAGTGAGCAACGAGGGAGGTACTAGCCACCCCGCACATCGCTATTAGCGACGATACCTGATAGTAGGGAACTCCTGTGGTCCGAGGGAGATGCGTCGCCAAGGGGGTCTGTTGCGTGAGAATGAGCTGCCTCGGCATAGCGGCCCTCGTCATCTGTGGCTGCGCTCCGCCAACCGCCGACACCACTGCGCACGACGGCGAGCCTCCCGCGGACGATGCTGCCGAGGAACAGCGCGTGATCTATGTCGATGCCGCCGGGTACTGCGACGGCCGAGAGCCGTGCCATGCAACGTTGTGGAATGCAACGCTCGATTCGCTGTCGTCGCAATTTGCCGACGCGTGGACGCCGCTGCGCCCAGACGCACCTCCCGACCTCATTGTGGTCATGCCTGGCGAATACCGACCTATCACGCCGAGCGGGGCGCCCCTCGTCATTGGGCTTGTCGG
>CAYHNK010000005.1:0-44398 GCA_964357695.1 uncultured Bdellovibrionales bacterium
CAGCGGAGAAAGCAGCCGCCTGAACCATTCACAATCACTGTGCAGAGGTACTAGATTGTCCTCGACCATGAGAATGCGAAACGGCGCGCCGTCAGTCCGCACCGCCGGCTCGGCAAACGTGTCGAGAATTGCGCAGAGAACGCGACGACCCGTTTCGTCGAGGACTTGCAGGCCAACACCGGCCGCAGCAGCAAGCGTCGAGCGGCGTTGCCAGGCAACGCGGGCGGTCAGCTCCACGGGGCGCAATAGCGCCGGGAATGACAGCCTCAGGGTCACCTCGTCGCCCACACACAGCGGCATGTCGGTTTGCACGAACAAGCCGTCGTGCGTGACGTTCTCGGTCCAGCCGCCGAGCTGCTGTTCCCCACCGGCGACCGCAACGACGAGACAGAGCTCGTGGCGGGGGTGACGACGGCGCTGCCCATCTAGTGCGTGCGCGACCATGCGCGCCTCCCTGGGTCGTATCGAGTATCGCGCCGTCCCTCGTCTAGAGAGGGAATCCGAACGTCGCCTCGACAAGAGCTTCGAGATCACCGCTCCCGTCCGATGGCCGCTTGGCCACCTCGAAAGCGAAGCCGACATATGCTCCCGCGCGCACACGCATACCAGCAAAAAAGACCTCGGCGAGCCCGGCGCGCAGGGGCGTGGCGATCGCCTCCTCGAATCGTTGCTGGTAGGACACAAAACCCGACAGTCGCATCCACCCGGTGCCGAGCGAAACGTCGCTGAGCTCGAGGTGCATGGCAAGGCGGCGCCGCGCAAGGATGCCGGCTCGTCGCGGTCCTTGATCGAGCGCTACGGAGAAATCGATCACATCCGCAACGCGCAGGCGCCAGCGCATCGTCTGCGACATGCGCCAGCGTACGGGCTCGCGGCCAAGAGCGCGCAAGCCTTCCCACAGGGGAGGCTGCGTCGAAGTCCCGCCGACGAGCAACCGATAGTCGTAGCCATACAGACCCGGTACGTAGGCCGCGTCATGCCAGTGGCCGTCGAGCTCGACGGCCGTCTCGACGGCACCCAGACGCAGCGCGAGCATGCTCCCGGCGCTGGCGCCCAGTGCGGGTCGACCGACCATGAGACCCGCGAGCGCGCCGCGCGACACGACGTCCATCGAGTCACCGAGCCAAAGCGGAAGATGTGCCGTAGCGGCCATCGCCGCGCCGGTGCGCGCTTCCTGTGCGGCGCGTGGGTCGACGGCAACCTCCAACGCTGCGCGACTGAGCCGGCCCCACTCCAGGCGCATGCCGAGGACTCGCGGCACGACGACATCGTCGGCAACGATGCTCACGCGATCACGCCCGGCTCGCCATGCCAGGCTCAACGCCGGCGCAGGTGGCACAGGCAGACCCGGCGGCGCTCGGCCGACGACTTCGGGCGTGCTCTCGCGCACCAGCTCCCCATCGCCGAGCGTCAACCGCGCACGCCGGCTGATGCTCAGATACGCTGGACCATCTGGACGACCCGCGATGGCGGCGTCCACCAAGCGCAGGAGTGCCTGCGGTCGGTCGTAGCGCCAGAGACTCTCGTAACGCGCGCCATCCACGGCAAAGGGCGCCTCGAGACGCAGCCATACGGGCATCCGCGGCGCAACCACACTCAAGCGCGGCGCGACATACCAGAGGGAGCCCGCGGCCGCCGCGGCCCAGCCCGTGCGTAGATCGAGGGCGCTCATCTGGGGTACCGCGCTCGCTGGCATGCCCGCGACGCGCCACCGACGGCTCGGCACTCCGAGCCCCTCGGTCCGCGGGAATGTCGCAGGCTCGCCGCTCGTCGGCGCAATCTCGCCAAGGACGCGTCGGATGGTCACCAAGCGGTCCGCGTAGTAGGCGCCGTCGAGTGCATCGATGACGATCTCGCCGCGCCCGCTCGAGGCGTGGATCATGCGCGCGCCGTCGAGCGCCAGACCCACGTGGGTGATGCGACGGCCGAATGGGGCCTCCGCGAAAAATAGCAGGTCTCCTGCCGCGAGCGCCGCCCGTTCGACGACGCGACCTACCTGCGCCTGATCGCGCGACGTGCGTGGCAACGCAATGCCATACTCCGCGTACACCGCGCGCACAAAACCCGAGCAGTCGTATCCCGAGCCATCGCTCACGCCGTACAAGTACGAACGCCCCAGGTAGGTCTTCGCCGTCGCTGTGAGCGCCTCACTCGAGACCGAGCTCGCGAGGCCAAGGGCGACGGTGGCAGCGAAAAGTGACGTCACAGTGAAGTGGTAGCGCAGCTTTCGTGTGTCCCCAACAATTTCGCGCTACGCGCTCACGTCAGCCCGTACTCCTTGATCTTGTATAGCAGCGCGCGGTGCGAAATTTCCAACAGCTCCGCTGCGCGCGTGCGGTTGCCCGAGGTCTTCTCGAGCGCCCGGCGGATGAGCTCGCGCTCGATGGTGCGCACGGCCTTTTTGACCGACAAGTTGTCACCCAAGAACGAGAGCGGCAGCTCGGCTCGGTCGTCCCGGAGACGTTCGGGGAGATCGTGCACGTCGATGTGGTTGGCATCCGCGAGCACCATGGCACGCTCAATCGTATTCTCCAGCTCGCGAATGTTGCCCGGCCAGGCGTAGTCCATGAGCGCGCGTAGCGCGTCTCGCGAAACCGTCATGTCGTCGCGCCGCAAACGAGCCGCGTACTTCGTCACGAAGTGGTCGACGAGCAACGGGATGTCATCCTTGCGCTCGCGCAGGGGTGGAATGCGCAGTTGCAGCACGTTGAGTCGATAGTAGAGGTCTTCACGGAAGGTGCCGGCCTTGACCATCTGCGTCAGATCGCGGGCGGTCGCCGCCACAACGCGTACGTCGACCGCGATGGCGTGCGTATCCCCGACCCGACGGATCTCGTCCTCTTGCAGAAACCTGAGCAGCTTGACCTGTAGGGTCAGCGGCAGCTCACCGATCTCGTCGAGAAAGAGCGTCCCCGTGCTCGCCTCCTCGATGAGCCCGGTCTTCGTGCGCGAGGCGTCGGTGAAGGCTCCCTTGACGTGGCCAAACAGCTCGCTTTCGAGCAATGCCTCGGGGATCGCGCCGCAGTTGATGGGCACAAATGGCGCGTCACGGCGCACCGATTGATCGTGCAACGCCCGCGCGACGAGCTCCTTGCCGGTGCCAGACTCACCGACGAGCAGGACCGTGGACTTGTAGTCGGCGACCTTGCGGATCACTTTGAATATTTCAGCGACCCGCTGACTCTTGCCGACAATGCCAGAGGGCGGCTCGTCGGGGCTCTCGCCGCGCAAGCGGGCGTTTTCTGCCTGCAGGCGCGCTTTTTCCTCTTCGAGGCGGGCGCGCTCTTCTGCCATGCGGATCTTGAGCAGCACCTCGTCGGCCTTAAATGGCTTCGACACGTAGTCCGCCGCCCCCATCTTGAGGGCCTCGACGGCGGTCTCGAGATCGACGAACGCGCTCATCATGATCACGGTCGTCGGCACCTTGGCGGCGTGGATCTTCTTGAGCAGCCCGAGGCCATCGAGCTCCGGCATGCGCACGTCGGCGAGCACGACGTCGATGTCGCCCCCGCAGATGCGCTCGAACGCCTCGACGCCGTTGGACGCCTCGCTGACGATGTAGCCGTGGCGCGCCAGCACGAGCCCGAGCATGTGGCGCATGCCCTCCTCATCGTCGACGACGAGCAGGCGACGTCCCTTGACGCTTGCAGGAGTGAGCTCGGCCATCGGGTCCGTCTTGTAGCGCGAAATCCGACACGACACCAACGGCCGCAGCGCGCGGGGTTCTCGGACATGCGATCCTTCAGGTTAACCGCTCGCCTCGCATGGGCCGTTGTACGCAGTGATGGTGGTTGTGCCCGACCTCGCAGCTGGCGCCAGTGCGCGCGCGCACGTGCGCCATCCCTTCGCGCTGCGCGTCGCCTACACGGACCGCAAGAGCTATCTCGGCGACTGGACGGAGAATCTTTCTAGCGGCGGGCTGTTTGTGCGCACGGAGCTGCCGTTGCGGGTGGGCAGTACGACTTCTCTCGAGCTGTCCTTTCCCGGTTTGCTCGCCGCGGTGGTGATCGAGGGCATCGTGGCTTGGAGGCGACCCGCGTCGCCGGGTGTGCCCGCTGGCGTTGGCGTGCGGGTTGAAGAAGCGACGAGTCGCCAGACGCTTGCCGACCTCGCGCTGTGGGCGACGGATGCCGCGCCGCGGATTCGGGGTCAGACCGTCGAGATCTTGGTCACCGATGACAACCCGCTTGCCGTACGCTTTTATGAGCGTGCGCTCGCGCGCCTTGGGGCACTCGGAGGAGACCAGCTGCACGTCGCCGTCACGCTCGACGGCCATCAGGCGCTGTGCCATCTCGAGACGCATCGCGTCGACCTGCTCATCACCGACCTGTACATGCCGGTGCTCGATGGCCTGACGCTCATCAAGCGCATCCGCGACAACCCTGCGCTCGCACCCTTGCCGATTCTGGTAATCACCTCGGGCGGTGCGGACGAGCGCGAGCTGTGTGCCTTTGCCGGCGTCAACGCCTATCTCGAAAAGCCCGTCCAGATCGGACAGATCTTGTCGACCATCTTGTGCCTGCAACGCGCGCGAGCCGCAGCATCGGGTGCCGCCCCCAACGAAGAAGCCCGCTCCGACCCCTGATGGGCGACGGAGCGGGCTCGTGCGTCAATGACGTACACCCCACGCCCGAGCGCTGAGGCATCTTCGGACTCGCCACCAACCATCTACCTCATCGCCGGACAGCACGCCCGAACGCGGGGTGTACGTCAAACTGGTCGGTCCTTGGTGCTCATCAATGCGTCGTCGCGTCATTCCCCTTGTCGTGCGACGCGCGCTTGTCCTCCTTCGTGCCACGCTTGGCACGCTTGCCCTTTTTGCCCAGCAGGTAGGCTTCGCTCGGCTGCCAACCGAACGAGGCGGCCTTCCACAGGCTCTCAGTGACCCCGCCGAACAGCCGCCGACCGGTTGCGGTGGCCACCATGGCGATGCCGATAAAGGGCAGGAAGATAGCGTACGTTAGGCCCAGCACCGGCGCCATGAGCAGCACACCCGCTGGCGGGATGCGGTAATAGGCGTCGCCACTGCCACCCGGCAGCGTGCCGCCTTGCGTCAGCTCGACGCGTTCCCCCGATTCCAGGTTCCAGTAGCTGCCCGCTTCGACCTTTTGGCCCCCTACTCCTTTTGCGAGTCCAAACATGGCGAGTCTCCTCTTCCTTGTCTATGGCCCAACCAGAACATCATAGTCATTCATGATGCACAAGCAGGGCCGTGTCCGGCTTACAATAGTAAAATACCAGTGTATTATCGTTTTATCAATAGCTATTTATAATTTAATTGTCGACACACCTCCGCGCGCGATCCTGTGCCACAGCGGCTCGATGCGACTCAACGGGTCAGGGCTTTTCAGCGGCGTGCTGCTTGGCCAGCACCTCGCGCACGCAGGCAATCATGGCGTCACGCGCCGGCAGCGGCGCCGGATTGTTCCAGCTGGCCCACAGCCCACGATGCAGCTCCTCGCTGGCGAAATCGAGCGCGTGCAGCTGCGCCCCGTTGGCGTCGGCGCGCAGCGCGACACTCGGCAAGAAGGCCATCGCCAAGTTGACCGCGACCATGCGGATTTGCGCCGCAATACAGGGCGTTTGCACGAGCGTGGTCATCTTGACCTTGTGACGCGAGAGAATGCGGTCGATGAGCTTGGTCGTGGGGGCCTCCTCTTCGAAACCGACCAGCCGCTCGCCATCGAGGTCGCGCGGGCGCACATAGCGGCGGCCCCACAACCTGTGCCCGGGGCCACAGACGATGCGCAACGGGTCATCAGCCAAGAGCTGATTGTGTGCTGCCGGAGGGTTGTCCGAGCGCGCCGTGAACGCGAGGTCGAGCTCGCCGGCGGCGAGCATGTCGAGCACGTTCTCGGAATTCTCGATGCGCAAGAGGGGCCGCACGCGCTCGTAGCGCTCGGCTAGCAGCACCATCGCCTCGGGCATGGCGTAGATACCAACGCTGTGCACCGCACCCACGCGGATATCGCCGACGGGCTCGTGCACGTCCGCGCGCAGCGCGTGCTCCATTTCTTCGATGCGCGCGAGCAGATCCTGGCTAAAGCCGAGTAGACGCCGTCCAGTCTCGGTGGGTCGCACGCCACTGCGCTGCCGGTGCAACAACGGCGCGCCGACTTCCTCCTCGAGACGCGCCACCTGTACGCTGAGCGTCGGCTGCGAAAGACCGAGGCGACGTGCCGCGCGGCTGAAAGAGCCCGCCTCGGCGACGGCCTGAAAGTAGCGTAGGCGGTTGAGATCGAGCATGCAGTTCCTCCCCCCGTTCTCACGGGCTAGCGTCGCATATTATGCGGATTGTACGTGAAAAGTGAATGAATATTGTCGATGCCTATGAATTCTGCATCTGCTCCGGGGCGGCGAACGCCGTGATCTCGTGCACCCACACGGGCGCCCGTCCCCACGAGAACCAGGGAGCGAGCTGGCGCCGCAACACGACGCAGGCAAGCTGTGATGGGTGGTCGATAGCTATCGATGCCGACGGAGGGTTAGAAAAAGCTCAGGCGGATGCGCTCCCAGGTGGCGTCGTCCATCTGGCGGTGCAGATCAGCGACGAGCGCGCCACCATCCTGCATGACCGGCGACGGGATGAGCTGCGGCGCCAGCGTCAGCTTGAGACGATCGACCTCACCACGAAACCATGCACGCGCCCGCGCCCCACGACGCAAGAGCTTGCGGTTCTCGCGCAGATTGGTCGGTGTCACGGCCACGGCCCAACCAGCCCCGTACGGTGCCTCGTTGATGAGCGTCGGCTGCGCCAGCAGGAGGCCGTTGACGCGCGCCACGACACCATCGACCGGCGCCTTGACCTCGAGACGCCGCCCACCGTGACGCATGAGCCACAGCACTTCCCCCTGCCGTACGCGCGTGCCAATCGCCGGCAGGCTGACGTCGTCAACCGGGCCGAGAGCGCGCTGCGCCAGATCATCGACGCCGACTACCATCTCGGAGCCCTCGACCGGCCGTGTCCAAGCGTGCGCCGGATGGACGAGCTCCTCGTACGGCAGCGTCAGCCCGGCATAGCTGATGGTGGCGTCTGCCTCGCGCACGATGTAGCGCCGCAGGCGAGGGCTGGCGGCGAACGCCACGACCACCACCGCAAACGCCGCAAGGAGCAGCATGCGAAAGACAAAGGCCAAGGTGGCCACCATCGGTAGCGTGACGATGATGAGCGCCAGCAGGCCGACAAAGATGAGGCCGTGAGCCAGATAACGAGACCATGGGGACGTGCGTGTCATAGTAGCCTCCGTGTGCCCGCGCCCTGCGGGCTCAGCTTCCGCACATTCAAGCGTGCAAATCGCGCACCAAACGACACCGGGAAGGCAGCTGCGCCGGCCATGTACGCGATTCATCGACGGATCTCGACACGCGGGGCGCCGCATCGACGGATTTCTACACGCTGACGCTCGCTGATTTGTGCCGCAAATCTCCACACTGCCGTTGATTTTCTCGACAGCCGATGCACACCTGCCCGTGGGCCGCGCAACCAGCGGCAACGGCCGCGTGGGACCGCCTCGCGCCCAACTCCACGCTCACGCGACTGTTGCAACAGCGTCTGTCGGCGCTCGGGCGATGTTGCATTTCTCGACAGCCACTAGGTTGTACCGCACGTGCTCGCGCCGCGTGGTCTCTGGGTACTCTTGCTAACTAGCTGTTTTCAATCGACAATATTTCTACTGTTGAGCATCGCCACAGCGGCGGCAAAGTTGGCATCAGACGTGCGATAGCACGAAGGAGAATGGCAACCGGACCGACGCGGTCCCATAGACAGTGAGGTGGAAGGGCGTGGTCGTTTTATCAATCCTGTTGGGCATCGTGCTCTTTCTGACCGTTGACTTGATCGTGCAGCGATGGGTGTTGGCGCAGGCGCGACGCACCGCGGCCAGACGCGCGCCATCACCGGTCGTCGGGCCCAGTGCGGGACCCATCACCGACCGTCTCACCGAGGTGCCGAGTGCGGTCAGCCTCGCGCCTGGCCACGCGTGGCTACAGGCGGAGGCGGATGGTCATTGGCGCATCGGTGCCGATGCTCTGCTCGCGACGCTGCTCGGCGCGCCTGACTTCGTCGAGCTCGCACCGCCGGGAACCTGGGTCGAGCCGCAGGACGCCCTGGCGACGCTGCGGCACGGCACGCGCGTGCTCACCGTGTATTCACCGGTGCGCGGCCGGGTCATCGACAGCAATCTACAGGTGGGCGATGATCCGCCGCGCCTCTTGCGCGACCCGTACGGCGAGGGCTGGCTCTCGCGACTCGCGGTGGCCACCCCGAACGGCGTCGCCGAGCTGCATACCGGTATGGCCGGGCGCACGTGGATGGCCGCCGAGGTGCGACGCCTGCGTGACAAGCTCGCTGAGCTCGCCGGGCGCGGCCCGGTCGGCGCGGTGGCCTTCGATGGTGGTCCACCCGCTCCCGATTTTGCGAGTCGCCTCGACGACGACACCTGGCATGAGCTCGTCGCCAGCTTTGTCGGCCCGTCGCAAACAGGAGGTCGGCCATGAGTGTGGGCATTCTCACCGATCTCACCATGTGCCAGGGTTGCGAGGCGTGCGTGGATGCGTGCAAAGAGGCCAACGGCTTGCCGCACGATGACGCGAAGCGCCTCTCGGCAACGACGTGGACAACCATCGATCGCCGCGCGGGCCTCAATGTCCGTCGGCAGTGCATGCACTGCGTCGAGCCGGCTTGCGCCTCGGTGTGCCCCGTGGGCGCCCTCTACAAGACCGAGCTGGGGCCGGTTGCGTATGACGAGAGCCGCTGCATCGGCTGTCGCTATTGCATGCTCGCCTGTCCGTTCGGCGTGCCGACCTACGACTGGTCGAGCAATCAGCCACGGGTCAAAAAATGCATCATGTGCTACGAGCAGGCCGTCTCCCGCGGCATGGCGCCGGCGTGCACCAGCGCCTGTCCCGCGGGCGCGACGATCTTCGGCGAGCGCGACAAGCTCATTCTCGAGGCGCGTCGACGTCTCGAAACCGAGCCCAGCCGCTACGTGCCGCACATCTACGGACTCGAAGAGGTGGGTGGCACCTCGGTGCTCTACCTCTCCTCGGTACCGTTTGAGCAGCTGGGGTTCAACACGACACTGCGCCACGACCCCTACCCGATGTTGACGTGGAAGGTGCTCTCAAAGCTTCCCAACGTCGTGTCCGTCGCCGGTGCCGGCCTCCTGGGCATCTGGTGGATCACCAAGCGTCGTGACGACGTAGCTCGCGCCGAGGGCGCAACCGCCGAAACAGCCAAGAAGGAGCACGAGTAGCGCCATGCCAGCCAAAAGACTCAATATCACGTTCTGGAAAGTTGCCCTCGTGGCCATCGTCCTTGTGGGCGCCTACGCGCTCTACCAGCGGCTCTTTTTCGGCCTCGGCGCGGCCACCCATCTCTCGGATGCCTTTCCATGGGGCATGTGGATCGGCTTTGACGTCCTCGTCGGCGTCGCGCTCGCCGGTGGCGGCTTCACGATCGCGGCCACGGTGCATCTGTTCCACATCGAGAAGTACGAGTCGGTCGCACGACCTGCCGTACTCACAGCGTTTCTCGGCTACGCGCTCGTCGGCGTCGCCATCACGCTCGACATCGGTCTACCGTGGAGGATCTGGCACCCGATTGTCATGTGGAATCCGCACTCGGTGATGTTCGAGGTCGCCTGGTGTGTCATGCTCTACACCTCGGTGTTGGCCCTCGAGTTCAGCCCGGTGGTCTTCGAGCGCTTTGGCCTGAAGATCCCGCTGCGCCTCGTGCGCGCCATCTACATGCCGCTCGTCATCGCTGGCGTGCTCTTGTCGATGATGCACCAGTCATCCTTGGGCTCGGTCTACCTCATCGTGCCCGACAAGCTCTACGGCCTGTGGTACACGCCGTGGTTGCCGGTGTTCTTTTTCGTCACCGCGGTGGCCGGTGGGCTCGCGATGACCATCGTCGAGTCGTACCTGTCTCATCGTGCCTTCGGCAAAAAGCTCGAAGATGAGCTGCTCGAAGGCATGGCGCGGGTGATGGTCGTCGTGTTGTCGGTCTACGCGCTCTGGAAGCTCCAAGACCTGCGCCTCAACCACCATCTGGGCTTGGCATTTCAATTGACGCCCGAGGCGGTGATGTTCTGGGGCGAGCTCGGCGTCGGCACGCTGTTGCCGGCGGGCATGCTCGCTGTCACGCGTGTACGCCGCGATCAGCACCTGCGCTTTTTCGCCGCGGTGCTGGCCGTGCTCGGCCTCATCATGGGTCGGCTGAACGTGGCGGTCACCGGCATGATGCGCTCGAGCGGCGTCGACTACTTTCCGGCGTGGCAGGAGTTCGCCGTCACGTTGATGCTCGTCGCCGCCGGGTTCGCGGCCTTCGCCTTTGCCGTCAAGTACCTGGACCTCTTCCCGAAGCACGAGATGGTCGGCGCCCGACCACCCGCGCTCACGCCCGCGTTTGGGCTACGCGGCATGCCCACCGCCAACACGCTGGTCGTCGGTACTCTGTGGGTGCTCGTGGCCATCGGCGCGGGACTCCTCGTCTTGGCCGACAGCCGCGAAGCGCGCTCGCGCGGCAGCGAGCCCACACAAGAGGTCGTGCTCGCACGGCCGGTGGCAACGACGATGAAGGTATCGCCACCGTACGCCTTTGCACTCGGCCAGGGGAGTCCCGGCGTCGTCACCTTCACGCACGAGAGTCATCTGGACTACGCCGACGACGGCTGCAAGACCTGCCATCGGCGCGACTTCTCGCTGCGCAGGGCCGGGCAGGCGCACAGTGGCGCGGTGACGATGGCGCGGATGGAGAAAGGTGAGCTCTGTGGCCGCTGTCACAATGACAGCATGGCTTTCGGCGTCACCGACCATTGCGACCGCTGCCACAAGTAGCGTCGCGTGTGACGCGCCACACAAGGGGACGTCATGACGTCAGCGAGCAACAAGACAGGACGAGCGACACTGGTGCCGAACGCGGCGCCGTGCGTGTGGATGAGCGCCGGCCTCGTCGCCTACAAGCTCTGCGATCGGCAGCTCGATTGCGAGCACTGCGCCTTCGACGCCGCCCTGCGCGGCACGGCACTACACGAGAGCGTCGAGGGCGCGCCGACGCCGCGAGGCGACTGGAGCTTCCCTGACGATCGGCACTACAGCCTGCACCACCTGTGGATCCAACGCGTCGACGCGTCGCACGTACGCCTCGGCCTCGATGCCTTGGCGAGCAACCTCATCGGTGCGTCTGAGGTCGTCGAGCTGCCGGCGGTGGGTACGTGGCTGCGGGCCGACGCGCATGCCGCGACGTTCCAGAACCACGGCGCCCGAACCTCGGTTCGCACGCCGCTCGGCGGACACGTTGCGGCCATCAATGAATCGGTGCGCGCCAGCCCCGATCTGACGGCACGCGCGCCCTACGATGCTGGCTGGTTGGTCGAGCTGACACTGGCAGACTCTGGCCACCCCACGGCAGAACCCCTCATGTCGGCCCAGGAGATTGAGAAGCGCACGCGGCTCGATGTGCAACACTTTCGGCGACAGGTGGCGATGCAGCTACTGACCGCGAGCGCCGGCGTGGGGGCGACGCTTCCCGATGGGGGCGAGCTCGTGACCGATGTGCGACAAATGCTCGGTGCCGAGCGCTACGCCACGCTCGTGCAGGAGCTCTTGGGGTAAGGCACGAATGGCAGGCAGCGGCAGGCTACCAGCCTTCGATGCGTCGCTTGTCGCCCAACGTGACTTCTCGCAGGACGTTGCCGCCCGCGTCGACGAGTCGGATCTCCCAGGGCGTCGGGCCGTTCTTGAACGCAATGCTGTACAAGTCGACGCGACGATTGAACGTGCCAGCCGCCTCACCCGGTCGCCACGCGTTGGGCGCGACGCAGGAGAGCTCGATCGTGACTTTGCGGTTGGCAAAATCGACTCGCGGCGCACCAATGGCAATCGTCTTGCTCGCATCCGCGAGCTCACCACGGATATCGAGGTAGGCCGTGCTCGCTCCCATCGTGGCATGCACGTCAACCTCGGCGATGCGGATGGGACCAGCTTTCGCCGACTCCTTGGCTGCCAAAACCTGCTGCCCCTTTTCGACTCCCGACATGGTCACCATCGTCACAACCTCCGTGCGGCCGCGCGGCCGTGTCCGCAGTATCTTACTCGCTCCTGTGCGCCAATCAATATCGACAGGCACCGCCCAAGGGTGCGCCCAATGACAGGACGCACACGACGGGTCCTGGCCCCGACGGGCGGCGATGGTATAGTCGCCCTCGCTGCTGCGGCGCGCGCCGCCTCGAGGGTGTCGGGCTGTGACGGCGGGGGTCTCGTCACAGCGGGAAGGTAGCCATGCGCGTCTCCATGAACCGTCTTCGGCACTCGTTGAGTGTCCGTTTGCTCGTGCGTCTGATGGGCCTCATCGCCGTCGTGCTCGCCGTGCACGCGTACTTCAATGCCCGGGCCATTGGCGAGCAGTGGACCAGCATGATCCAGGCCTGTGCCAATCGCACGAGCGACCTCATCAAAGATGCGACCCACTACGGCATGCTACTCAATCGCAAAGAAGAGCTGCACCACACCATCCGCCAGATCGCCCACAGCCCGGGCGTGCGCGCCATCCGCGTCTACGACAAGCAGGGCAAGATCATGTTCTCCTCGGACGAAGAGGAGATCGGCACCCAGGTGGATACGCAGGCCGAAGCCTGCGTCATCTGCCACCAGGAAGGCCAGCTCCTGCGCGCGGTCGAGCGCTCCAAACGCCTGCGGATCTTTCGCGCCCCCGATGGCGAGTCACTCGTCGGTCTTATCAATCCCATCGAGAACGAGGCCGCATGCGCCGCGACCGGCTGCCACGCCCCCCCGAGCGAGCAGAGCGTACTGGGCGTGCTTGATGTCATGATGTCGACACAAGCGCTCACTGAAGCGCAGCGCACGACCCAACAGAACATCGTTTGGACGACCGTCTTGCTCATTGTCTTGAGCGTGGTCGTCACGACGCTGTTCGTCGAACGCGTCGTCATGCGGCCGTTGCGTCGCCTGCGCAAAGGAACCCAGCGCGTCGCCCAAGGAGACCTGTCAACCCGCATCCGGGTCACCTCCGAGGACGAGCTCGGGCGTCTGGCGGTCGACTTCAACGCCATGGCCGAAGATCTCCAGCGTGCCCACCGCGAAGTCACCGAGTGGTCGCAAACCCTCGAACAGAAGGTCATCGCCAAAACCAACGAGCTCGGTCACATGCAGCGCCAGGTCGTGCACATGGAGAAGATGGCGTCGCTCGGCAAGCTCTCGGCCACCGTCGCCCACGAGCTCAACAACCCGCTCGCCGGCATCCTCACCTATGCCAAGCTCGTCGAGCGCGACATCGACACGCCCCTCGACGAGAGCGCACGCGCCGAGCTCCATCGCTTTCTCAAGCTCATTCAAAAAGAGTCCAGCCGCTGCGGCGACATCGTGCGCAACCTCTTGCTCTTTGCCCGCCAGTCGGGGGTCGAGCTCGCACCGACGCCGCTCAACACGGTGATCGAGCGCGCTCTTTTGCTCGTGCGACACCACGTGGAGATGGCCAACGTGCAGCTCACGCACCGCACGCTCGACGGCAACGACGAGGTCATCTGCGACGGCAACCAGATCCAGCAGGCGCTCGTCGCGCTACTCGTCAATGCCATCGAAGCGATGCAGGGCGGCGACGGCGGAACTCTCGAAGTGACGGTATCGGGCACCGAGGGTGAGGTGCAGATCGACGTGCGCGACAGCGGCTCGGGCATTGCGTCTGATGTGCTGCCGCACATCTTTGAGCCCTTCTTCTCGACGAAGGACAAAGAGAGCGGCGTCGGCTTGGGCCTGGCCGTCGTCTACGGCATCATTCAACGCCACCACGGCAAGATCGACGTCACCTCCGAGCCAGGACGCGGGGCGCTCTTTAGCGTGACCCTGCCGCGCAAGCCCCCGACCGCCACCGCCGAAAACCAGGAAGCGAGGTGATCATGCCCACGCAGTCAGGCACGCTGCTGATCGTCGACGACGAGTTTGCCGTGCGCGACTCGCTTACGAGCTGGTTTCGCAAAGATGGCTACGACGTCAGCCCCGCCGCCAACGCCAACGAAGCGCTCAAGCTATTGCAGGAGCGGTCCTTTGACGTCGTGCTGCTCGACATCAAGATGCCCGGCATGGACGGCATCGCCCTGCAAGCGCACATCCACAACCTGGACGCCGAGATCGTGGTCATCATGATCACGGCCTTCGCGTCCGTCGATACGGCGGTGCAGGCTCTGAAGCAGGGCGCCTTCGACTACGTCACCAAACCCATCGATCCGGATGAGCTCAGCCATCTCGTACGCCGAGCGCTCGAGCAGCGACGCCTGCGCGCCGAAAACATCCAGCTGCGAGGCACCATCGAAGAGCTCGCCGGCATCGAGACCCTCGTCGGTGAGAGCGCCGAGATGCGGCACGTCCACGAGCTCATCCACCACGTCGCGCAAACCGACGCCACGGTGCTCATCCGCGGCGAGAGCGGCACCGGCAAGGAGCTCATCGCGCGGGCGGTGCACACGCAGAGCGCACGGCGCTTTTTCCCCATCGTGCCGGTCAACTGTGGCGCGCTGCCTGACAGCCTCCTAGAGAGCGAGCTCTTCGGCCACGAGAAGGGCGCGTTCACGGGTGCGCAGTTTCGCCGCAAAGGTAAGCTCGAGATGGCTGATGGGGGCACGCTATTTCTCGACGAGGTGGGCACCATCGGCCAGAAGACGCAGGTCGATCTCTTGCGCGTGCTGGAGTCCAAGGAATTTCATCGCGTCGGCGGCTCACAGCCCGTCAAAGTGGACTTTCGCGTCATTTGCGCTACCAACGAGGACCTCGAGCAGCTCGTTGCGGTGGGAAAGTTCCGCCAGGATCTCTACTACCGCATCAACGTGTTCAGCATCGTCGCGCCGCCCTTGCGCGAGCGCCGCGGCGACATTCCGCTACTGGCCCATCACTTTCGCAAGAAGCTGTCGCTGCAAATGGACAAGCACATCACCGAGATCAGCCCCGAGGCAATGCACAAGCTCATCGCGCATGACTGGCCGGGCAACGTGCGCGAGCTCGCCAACGCCGGCGAGCGCGCGATGGTCATCGGTAAGCCACCCGCAATTCGCCCCGACGACTTGCCCTTTGGCACCGGCGCCGGGGCACCGCCCATCCCCGGTGAGTCGCTGCTCGCCATGGAACGCGCACACATCGCCGCCGTGCTCGAGCGCTATCAGTGGAACATCACGCACGCCGCAGAAGCCTTGGGCATCGATCGTGCGACGCTCTACAACAAGATCAAGAAGTACGAGCTCGCGCGCCCCGACGCTGACAAGTAAGCCTGCGCACCATGGCCGGCCTGCGCATCGTTCCACTCTACTTTGCCGCGCAGCTCGACTTGCTCGAACACCTGCGCGCGCGCCTCGCGCGCATCTTTGGCCTGCCGACGGCGCTGCACGCAGCCACGTTTGATCCCGAGACGACGTTTGATGCGTCGCGGGGCCAGTACAACTCCACGGCGTTGCTCGCGGCACTGCTGGCCGAGCCGGTGCCGACCGATGAGCGCCTCCTCGCCGTCGCGAGCGTCGACCTCTTTATTCCCGTGCTCACGTACGTCTTTGGCGAAGCGCAGCTCGATGGGCGCGCAGCGGTCATCTCCACGTATCGTCTGCGTAACGAAATCTATGGCCTGCCGGCCGACGAAGGCCTGCTCTTTGGGCGTTGTGAAAAGGAGGCCGTCCACGAGCTCGGCCACACCTATGGCCTGTTGCACTGCTCGGAGGCAAGCTGCGTCATGCTGAGCTCGACCTACGTCGGCGATATCGATCTGAAGTCCGCGCAGTTCTGCGAACGGTGCGCCGCGACGCTTCGGCGCGCCTTGCGGGCTCGGACGTGACGACGTATGCACAACGACACGTGCGCCCGCGCGAAGGGGTTACCCAATGCAGCTGCGACAGCTGGGAGCGACGAATCTGTGGATCACGCCCATTGGCTTGGGCTGCTGGCAGTTCTCGCAGGCGCGGGGTCTGATCGGCTCATTCTGGGGACACCTGACGCAAGAGGTGATTGACGCCATCGTCACGGCCGCGCTCCAAGGTGGCATCAATTGGTTCGACACAGCAGAGGCCTACGGCCGTGGTCGCTCGGAAACAGCGCTCGCGACCGCGCTGACACACGCAGGGCGGGTCAATGGCGACGTGCTCATCGCCACCAAGTGGTGGCCGTGGCTACGGGGCGCGTCATCCATGGCGACGAGCGCCGAGCAACGCCTCGCGCATCTCGGCGGTTTTGGCATTGATCTCTTTCAAGTGCACACCGCGAGAGGGAGCCTGTCGAGCCACCGCGCGCAGATGGAAGGCATGGCGAAGCTGCTCGAGGCAGGACGCATCAAGTCGATTGGCGTGAGCAACTTCTCGGCCACCCAGATGCGTCTGTGTCATGCGGTCTTGCGAGAGCGCAACATGGCGCTCGCCACAAACCAGGTGGCCTACAGCCTGCTCGATAGACGCATTGAATCAAACGGCGTGCTCGATGTCGCCGAGGAGCTGGGTATCACCATCATCGCCTATTCGCCGCTTGCGCAGGGCCTGCTCGCGGGCGCGTTTCACGAGGACCCCGACGCGATCAAAAAGCGGCCGGGCCCACGCCGCTACTTGCGACGCTTTCGACCGCGTGGCCTCGAGCAGAGTGCGCCCATTGTCACCGAGCTCCAGCGTCTGGCACAGAAGTACAGCGCGACGCCCAGCCAGGTGGCACTCAACTGGCTCGTGAGCTTTCACGGCGAGACCGTGGTTGCCATACCCGGCGCCACGAAGGTGCGGCATGCCATCGAGAATGCGACGGCTCTGACGTTTGAGCTTGCCGCCGCCGACATCAAAAAGCTCGACGAGCTGTCGCGGCCGTTTTTGTAGCAGCGCGCTATCGCCGAATCGCCGCGGCAGCAGGCTCAGGGACGAAGGTGTCCGCCGCCTCACCATCACGCGTGCGCTGATAGTCGACAAAGCGCCAGTTGTCGCGGCCGCGCGCGAGCACGTAGGGCTGACGCTCACGCGCCGGCTCGACCGCCAAGCGCAAGACGGCTGCGTCGAGCATCTCGCGGTCGGTTGCATCGACCGAGTCGCCCATCGCCACCGCGGGCCGGCCGCCCGTGAGCTGTCGCACGGCCTCGACCTTGCCGGCTCCGTAGGTGACCGGACCTTCGATCTGCGTCGTGACGATGCCGTCTTCGACACGCGTGCGAATGCCTGCGACACGCCAGGGCGGGATACCGAGATACTCCGCGCCCACTTCCACAATCCATTGGTTGGAGGCCGACACCGCATACGGAATGAGCCCCTGCTGCCGCGCGGTCTCGAGCACATCGAGCACACCGTCAAAGACCTTCCCGTGAAAGCCGCCGTCGCCCTCGAACAGCTCGCGCGCCCACTTCTTCATCTGCGACACGGTATGACCCGCAAAGCACCAAACATTCGCCTCGTAGTAGGCACGGGTGACCTCGGCAGCGCTCATGCCACGCTCGCTGCCTCGACGCATCAGCTCGCCGCTCTCCCAGGCACGCCATAGCACGGCGCCGTTGTCGTTGACGTCACCGGTTGCGGCAATCCCAAACGACTCGAGAAACCCGAGCAGCTTCTCGTGGGCCGCCCAGCGCAGGCGGTGCTCTTGCACGCCGCGGGCGAAGAACGCCTCGCCGATGTCGTGCTTCCAGGTGGTGCCATCGCAGTCGGTGGCGACGACCGGGGCGATCCCCGCCGCGATGAGGCGTTCGCGCGCCTTCTGTGGCTCGAGCGCCGCAAGCTCGCGCCGCAATTCATCGGCCGACAGTGTCAACTGCGCAACGTCACCCACGCCATCACCGAGCTCCGGATGCAGCGGCAATTGCATGAGTCCCGCCACATCGTGCGGTCCCTTTTCGGTTCGCCGCAACGCCTCGTACGCACCGCGCTCGCGCGCCATTTCGTCGGCCCGCGTCACCGCGAGACTTCGGGCCTGGGGGGTACCGTCACCCTCGGAGGCATACCGTTGCAGCGCTGCTTCTGCCTCTGGACCGCCCAGCCTAAAGAGCCCCTCGACCCAGGCACCCGCGAGCGCGGGATCGCGCCGAGCACGCAGCTGCAGTACATCGCTCAACAGCGCGCGCTGCTCGACCGGACGCAAGTGGGGATACTCTTGGGCGAGATCGAGAATGTAGCGCTCAAACATCTTGCCATCACGATTGGAAAGGCGGCGTTGCCAGCGCAACATGTTCACCACGTCCACAGCCGTCAAGCTCGGCTCGGACGGCGTCGCTACGGCAGATAGATCCTGTCTCGGGAGCGATGGCGCGACGAGCTTGGCGGCTGACTTCGACCCCTGCTGCTCGCGAACGAGCTGGCCGGCCGAGGAGGTGGCGCTCGAGTGCAGCAGGCCCGCGGCGATCTGTCGCCCCATGCTGGCGTTGCGCATGCGTGCCGCTCTCCCCATGGTTGGCGTCGCGACACCCCGTGCGTATCGCTTGACGCGGTCGATCGAGGTTATCGACCTGCGACCGCGGAAGTTGCCCAACGCGCAGACGTCGCCTATCACCGCGTGGTCACAGCAACTCCGCGATCGTGCTTGAGTGCGCGCTGGAAACCTGGCACGAATTTGGAAAGAAACCGCCCTTCCATGCTCTCGCGCTCACCGGGGCCCGAGACCTACGAGGAGAGACTGCATGCTTCGTCACGCTTCCTTCATGGTCGCCACACTCCTGCTCGCGACGACGGCTTGTTCCACCGTGCACGTGCGCGTTCCCATCATGCGCCCGGCCGAGATCAACCTGCGCGGCAAGAGCGAGCTCGTCATCGGCGCCATCGACGGGCCGGCCTCTTCCGAAATCAACAGCATGCTCAAGGATTCCATCGTCAGCTCGGGCCGGTTCAAGCTCGTTGACCGTCAGCACCTCGACAAGGTGATGCAAGAGCTGTCGCTGAGCCAATCCGATCTCGCAAGCACCGACTCGCGCCGCAAGCTCGGCAAGCTCATGACCGGCTCCATCATGCTGGTCGGCCGCGTCGAGCGTGACGACTACGACGAGCAGACGTCCGTGAACAAAGAGACCTGTAGCAAGCAGGTCAACAAGAAGTCCGTGCAGTACCCGTGTACGCGCCGCACCCGCGCGGGCAACGCCAATTTCGCCGTCGGCTTTGACGTCATCGACATCGAGACCGGCGAGAATCTCAAGCCCAAGCGCTTGAGCTGCAAGCGCAGCGACAGCAAGAGCGCCGTCGACGGCACGCCGGCGGCCATCGATGGGCGCAGCCTGCTCGATAGCTGCCATCGTGAGGCGGTGACGAGCTTTATGAAGGCCATCGCGCCGTGGCAGGACTTCGTCAACGCGCCCTTCCTCAAGGACGGTGACGTGCCACCGCTCGAGCAGGGCATCAACTACGCACAGCGCGGCGAGTGGACGGACGCGATCGAGAAGTTCCGCTCGGCCGTGGAATTTGTCGGCTCCAAGCCTGGGCTCGAAGCGGACATCATCGCCAAGGCGCACTGGGACCTCGGTCTCGCGTACGAGTACACGTTCCGTTTTCCGGAGGCGATCGAGGAGATCAAGAAGGCCTATGACATGACCTCGAACACGCAGTTCCTCGCTGAGATCGACAACGTCAAGCGTCTGCAGCAAGAGCAAGAGAAGCTCAAAGAGCAGACCGGCGAAGGTGGAGAGAGCTGATGCGCCGCGCGCTCCGAAGTTCTTTGCTCTTGGCGCTCGCCGCGTGCGGCGGGGCGCAGCAGCAAATCAAGATCGAGCCCTCGTCACCCACGCGCCCCGCGTGGATCTCAAAGCTGCCAGACAAGGCTGGCTTCGCCTTCGTCGTCGGTGCCGCCACACGCACCAAGACGCTCGAAGACGGCAAGGCACGCGCCAATCAAAGCGCCACGGTGCAGATCTCCAACATCGTGGGCACCCAGATCCGCTCGGAGGCTGAGTCACGCAGCTCGACGGACGCGCCCGAGTACGCCAAAGAGCAGGTCGAGGCGCAGACCGCGGCCTTCGTCAAGAGCCTCCAGCTCGTCGACGAATACTCGGAGAAGACCACCAAGATGGTGGGCTCCTATTACGAGGAGTCGTACGACACCTGGGTGCTCGGTCGCTTTCCCTTGAATGCCGCCGACGAAGAGCGCAAGCGCCAGGCCGCCGAGCAGGCGGAGATGACACGCGACGCCCTCAAACGCTTTGAGGACGCGAGCGGTGAGAACAACAGCGGTCATCGGCGCGAGGCGTGGATCCTCTTGGCGCAGGCGAAAAAGACGCTTGCCAAGGTGCCACCGCTCACCGAAGTGCACAGCGGCGGCTTTGACACCGCGGCCGATCTCGTGCGGGCCATCGACAAGGTCAACCGCGGCCTCGACGAGCTCGCGCGCAGCCTGCGCCTCGACACGCAAGGTGGCGATGAGGGCGGTAAGAGCGCCGCGTCGGGTCTGAAGGCGTCGTTGGCCAAAGGTTTCGGCAAGCGCGGCCTCAACCTACGCACGAGCGGTGATGCCCGTTTTGTCATCACCGTGGAGCTCACGAGTGAGTTTCCCGCGCAGATGGTGATGGGCCAGAAGGTGGCCCACCTCACCTACACGGCCAACGTGCGCGACAGCTGGAGTGGCGCCGATCTCGCCGGGTCCAATGGCGACGCGAAGGGCTTTGGCAAGGGTCGCGACGCCGCCATCGCCGAGGCGGTCGGCGAGGTCGCGAAAAAGGTCGCCGACGAGGTTGCGAAGTCGCTGCTCGCGACCCTCGCGCGGGAGCTCGAGAGCACCTAGCGCCTGCGGCACACGACGCGACGAACGAGAGCCTTACCGCGCGCCCGAAAAGACGAGCGCCTGCGCCCTGAGCTCGCGATAGGTACGCACGTTGGCGCGTGCCTTGGCCGAGAGCAACGTCCCACCGATGCCGAGACCCGCGGCAATACCCGCGAAGGCAACGCCACCCGCGCGTAGACCCCGACGTGCGCCGGGCTCGGGCGACTCGTGGAACATGTCCTGCCACTCGCTGTGGGTACGCGTGCCCAGATACAAGGCGTTCGCCGAAATCACGGCGGAGAACAAGCCGCCGCCCCACAGGGCGCCCGTGATCACCCAGTCGACGATGCCCCAAACGAGATAGTGCGCCTTGCCATGGCCGTCGAGGGTGGGCTTTCCCCCCGGACCCCGCTGCGGGCGCTTGCTACACTCGCAGTCGCAGTCGCAGCTGGGCTCGCTCTGAGCCCGGTCGTAGCGCTCAAACGCCTCACGGTATTCGCCGTGATGATGGTCTGCGTGCTCATGCCCCGCCTGATCGTGCGCCGGGGGCGGCTCGCCGACAACGCGACGGTGCGCTTTGTCCATGTCCTCTTCGAGCGCCTTCTCCTCGTCCGCGTCCGGGGCTTGAGCGAGGGTAAGCACCGCGCGAGGCTGCACCTCTGCGTCCGCCATCAGGACCTGTGCCGGGGTCGGCACAACGCCGAGCATCATCGCCGTCGGGAGCCACAACATCGCGACACCTCACCTATCTCAGGTTAGCGAATACCTCAATGATAACATCTTTGTAGCCAAGCTCGCGTTGGAACAGCGGATGCTTGGAGCTGTCGATGCGCACCGCATGCTCCAGGCCCTTGTTCCAACGCGCCTTCTGGGCATCCGCAGTCATCGCATCGACGATGACGTTGGCAATCTCGCGCTCCAGGGTTTCCGAGCGCTCGTGCCAGTTCTCGGTCATCACAGCCACGGTGTTGCCGACGATGGTGACCTTGTCGTGCACGGTGTTGGTATCGTCGAGCGCCGGCATGTAGATCGTGAGCTTGCCCGCGACATCGCCCTTCTCGCCCTTGATCCGTTCGGCAACGCGCAGCGTGGCCTGCATGCTGTCCAGAATGGCGCCCGCGATCGTCGGCTCATCGATGCTCTTGGGTGAGTTGCCAAAGATTTCGACGTTGACGCCGCGACCGAGTGCGCGCGCCAGCACCGGCTCGAACAGATCGGACAACGTGTAGTAGGCGTTCTTGATGTACACCGTTTCGCCGGCCCGGGCGCCTTCGACCATCTTGACGGTGGCGAGCAAAATGCGACGCTCGTCATCGCTCGGCAAGCCCTCGAGCACGGCCACGGATGCGCTCGCTCCAGGCGGCGCCGCGGCGGTCGGGACCTTACGCTCGGGCGCCTTGAGGCCAAACTCCGCCAACACCGAATCGAACATGGCGAAGTAGGTGTCGATGACCGGTCCTTGCATGTGCACGTTGGTGTCCGACCACTTGGGCGTCTCGGGTGGCCCAGCGTGCGTGTACACATCGCCTGCGTTGCTGCCGCCGCCGACCACGCCCAGCGGCGTCACGACATACTTCTCGTGCGTACCGAGCGCGGCGCGCGTCGGATCGGGATCTTGCCACAGCACCACCGGGATGCCAGCGGCGCGCAGGATCGGCAATGCCTCTTTTGCCCCGTGGGTCATCGAGGTCTTGCCGTCGACGATGACGCGCACATCAAAGCCCTCACGTTGCTTTTCGGCGAGTAGCCCGGCCAGCTCTTTGCCCGAGACATCGTCGTAGATGGCCCAGTAGTTGACGTCGATGGGCCCCGGCTTGGGCGTGTCGTTGATGAGCTTTTTCACCGCGGCAAAGAACGCGGGCCCATCGGCAAGCGACTCTACCTTGTTGCCTTCGACGAATGGCATCCCGGTCAGCGTCTCGAGCTCGCGCTTCCACGCATCCGTGCCAGCGACAGTGCGCGCGGCGTCGCTCTGGGCCACCTGCGCGACGAGCTTCTCGCCAAGCGCCTTCCACGGCATGTAGCTCGGTTGCTGCTTGATCCAGATGGCGGCGCGAATCGAGCCGACCGCCATACCGACGAACTGCTCCTTCTGGGCGGCCATCTCCTTTGGGATCTTGCCCGCCTCGATGAGGCCATCGAAGATCATGCCCATTAGGGCCTCGGCCTTACCGTTCGGCTCCATGCCGCCGATGCCGACAAACAACGCTGCGAGCTCCGCTTTGGCCTGCTCAAACTGCGCTTCCCCCCGAACGGCCACTTCGGGCGCCTCGGCGTGCATCAGCTCAAAGCCCTCGAGAAGACTCGACACCGAGCGCTGTGCCGCAAGCGCAGGGCCGCGCATGGCCGGGTCTTTCATCGCCGCCAGCACCATGGGGTGGGTGAGCGCGAGACCCACCCTGTGCTGCATCTTGGCGCTGATCGTCAGCTCGGCGACATGCGGGCTGCGCTCACCGGACTCGATCTTCTGTAACAGCTCGGGCCCCACGAGCTGCAACACGCTGACGTCGAGCTTACCGCCGCGATCCACATCCAGCCGCAGCCCGTCGAACGCCTGGCCGCCCTGGGGGAGCACGTTGCCATCGACGGTGAGCTTGTCCACCGTGAGATGGACGGGCTTGTCCTCGACCGGCACCTCGAGCTGCACGTCGTGCAAGACGCTATCGCCCAGTGAGAAGGTGCAGCGTTCGTCAGCAAGACCCAGTACCACGCGCAGATTGACTTCCGAGGGACCGCTCGTCAATGCGCCGTCTCGCGCTCGCAGCTCGAGACCTGCCCGGCCCGACACTTCGAGCAGCGAGCTCTTGCCGTCCCCCGCCAATCGTACGCGGCTGTCACTGTCCGCCAGCACGAGGCGCGAGTCACCGAAAAGCGGCACCAACCCGGCTGCCAGACGAACGTCAGTGGCCTCGTAGCGCGCCGCATCGCTCGTGGCCACAATGGGCCGCGCGTGGGGCTTATGCGGCAGGCGGCCGAGCAGCAACGCGGCGAGCTCCGCGGGCGCGGTGGGCAATTCGGCGACACCCAACAAAGCACGGGTGATGTCGTTGCGGCTCATCACGAGCTGTGCATGCAAGCGACCGCTGCCATCGACGGTGACGTCCTGCTCGCCGGGCGCGCCAGGTCCATCGAGCTTGATCGGTGCGCCCTGTGCGTTGACAAAACGCACGCGACTCTTCTCGAAGCCGACCTTGCCATCAGCGACGGCGATGTCGAGCTGCAAAAACGTGCCTTTGGGCACGACCACGGGGCCGAGCTTGGCACCCGCGCGCAACGGCACTGTCAACGCGAGCTGTCCGCTGACGATATGCTCGGCCAGGCGCACGGGGTCGAGCGCCCCTGCTTCGATGCGTGCGGTGGCGGACGTGGCGGTCGTGAGCTTGCGCGCATCGGCGCTCGCGAGGCGCTCGCCAAGCGCGTCGATGCCGTGGGCGGCGTCGAATCCAACGGGTCTCGAGCGCTTCTTCCCGGTGACGAGCCTTCCCTCCACGCGCTGCTCAGCGAGGGTAACGGTTCGCTCGCCGATTGCCTTGGTGTCGCCCACGGTGACCCCCAGTCGATTCTATTGGCCCTGGCTCAGGGCGTGTCTAGGCATCCTAGCGGCTTGCGCGAGAACGTCAAGCGTCTATCTTTGACGCACGGCGTTTCGCCACGATCAGCACCACTCCGAGAAGCCAGGCGAACGCGTCCGGGCCCGCCGACGCGCAGCCGCAGCTCGGACTCGAAGGCGCACCGACTACGTATGGTGGCGTGCAGTCGCTGTCGTCGACCGGGCAGCCACAGGTGCTGGCGCTGAGGGCGAGGTCCCCCATGTCGCTTGGGTCAAACCAACCATCGCCGCTGCCGTAAAGCACGAGCTGGCTCTCGCGGCTGTCACCACCGTCGTCATCGTCATTGAGCGCGATGTCGAAGCCGATGAGACGGCTTGGTGACGGGCTGCCTCCGAGAGCCGTCCAGGGGACGGCGTATTCAATCACGTAGCCCGCGGCGCTCTGACTGCTAGCGTGAGCATAGATGAGCTCGTCGGCGCGCACGCCGTCAGCGCTGTTGCCGACGTCGACCGTGAGCTGAAAGTCGTTGGTGTCGTAGCTGGTTGCCGCATCGTGGCCGCCATCGAGGTAGAGCTCGACACCGTCGTCGAGATGCGCCGGCGCCGTGGAATCGTCGATCACCTGATCATCAATCACCTCCACGAGCACATAGAGGTTGGTCGCATCCCAGGCCGATCGCACCATCGCACGACAGTCGGCGTCGCTCGTCGCCACCTCTGGCTCGCTCGCCAACGACCGCGAGGCAGGCAAGGCGATGCCTGCAACATTCTGCCAATCCGCGGCGTCGCCATCGACCGTGATCGACGTCGTCGCGTGGCAAGCGCTCGCGCCCGTGGATGTCGTCGGGCAGGCGCCGCAGTCCGCAGGGCAGCTGGTACAGCTCTCGCCAGTTTCACAGAGAGCATTGGGGCAGGCCTCTCCCGCGCTCGTACAGTCTTGTGGGCACGACAGCACGGTCTCGTCAGGGATGTCACACTGGTCATCGCCGCACACCGTCGTGACGCCAGGGGGCGTGTGCTTCCAGATCCCCATGCAGCCTCCGGTCACCCATAGATAGCGGGTCACGGGGTGAACGCGGATGACCCCGGTCTCGCGGCCGCCACCGTCGATGCCGATATCTCCCGGTCGCAGCGTCAGCGAGGTCCAGGTGACGCCCGCGTCGAGGGATCGCATCACGGCGGCATCGGTGAGGTAGTCCCAGCGCGAGCCGCCAGCATAGACCACGTCCGGGTCGACGGGATCGACTGCCACGGTTTGCGCTTCCCGGGTGTCTCTCTGGTCGGCGGGAAGGCGACCTGTGATCTCCGTGAGCGTGTCGGCCTGCCACTGGTAGAGCTGCGTGCTCGTATCTCCCCGGTCGCCCATCGTCACATAAAAGCGATTGCGGACGTGGTCGAAGGCGAGGTCCCAGATGATGTTGGGTGTCGTGAACACGGGCGTCCAAGTGACACCGTGATCGCTCGACGTCACAACCGTGTTGCCGGTGCCCGGCGGATACTGGCCACCCGCGACGCCATACAGCTCCATGGCGTTCACGGGGTTGTACGTGAACACCCGATCGCATCCCGACATCGTTTGCCAGGAGTCGCCCTGATCGTCGGTGCGCCAATAGCTCCAAAAGGCGACGTTCGCGTCCGTCGGATCTCCCACCACCGCAGGATCGGTATCGTCACTCGTGGCGCCGGGCTCGCTCCAGATCGCGCCACCGTCGACAGACAGCTTGAGCGTGCGTGGGCCGGACCAGCCGCCAGCGCCGATGAAGAGTCGGGTCGCTGAGAAGGCATAGGCGCCGTAGCCGCCATCCCCGAAGTTGGGGAAGTTGACCCACGTCCAGCCGCCGTCGGTGCTCAAGGACGAGATCCAGTCTTGGATCCCAAAGGCGACGAGGTCGGGGTCGTGCGGATTGAAGCTCCAGTGCGCGACCACGAGCGTGCCGTTGTTACCGTCGTTGCTCATGGCGACGTGCGCGCCGCCGTCCGTGCTCTTCATGATCCAATCGGTGGTGATGAACAGTACGTCGGGGTTGGTGGGGTGCCACACTCGGCCCTTGCCACTGAAGTCATCCTGATCGATGGGGCTGTAGTACACGTCGGAGTCGTCGACGATGGGGCGCTGCCAGGAGTCGCCGCCGTCGTGGGAGTACCACATGTTCTGGTCCCACCAGTATCCGGCGGGGCCGTTGTAGGCGATCATCATACGGGTCGGATCGGCCGGGCTGATGCGAATGCCGTAGGGCCCGGTGCCATAGGTGGGGATGCCCGTCCCAGCACGCTGACTGAAATGGGCACCGCCGTCGGTCGACACGAAGATGCCCGTGGTGCCCGACACGGCGACGAGATCGGGAGCGGTGCTTACGGCGCTGACGCCCCGCAGCGGTTCCGTGAGGATCTGCGTAAAGTTGGCACCGCCGTCCGTGCTGCGGAAAAAGCCGGTGCTCTTGGCGACGTAGACGTAGCCGAGGGTGGGATGCACGGCGACCGAGCCGTAGGCATACTCGGTCCCCGTTTGAATTCTGTTCCACGTTGAGCCGGCGTCGGTGGTCTTGTACAGACCCTGGTCAAACTCGCCGCTCGTCGACCAATACGCCACTTGGCTCATGCCGTCCGAGACGCTCGACGGATCCCAGGCGAGCTCGTTGATGTCAAACCAGTTGGGGGTGACCACCTGCAAACGTTGACTCCACGTCCGCGCGCGGTCGGTGGACAGGTAGATGCCGCCTGCGGAAAGGTACGAGAGGTTGGCATCGGCGTCCGTAGCAACAGCGAGCACCCGATCGGAGTTGTTGGGATCGATGGCGATGCTGTGCGTTCCGGTCCCGTCCATACCGATGTTGGCGGGCTCCCAGTGCGTGCCGCCGTCGAGACTGCGGTAGTAGCCGGCAACATCGTTGCCGTACACCAAGAAATCCCCCGTCGAATCGATGGCGATCGCTCGCGAGTTCTGCCCGCCCTCGCCGCCGGAGTGACCCCGCGCGCGACTCTCAGCGGTGACGAGCGGCACCGCGACCCAGCCAGCCCGAGACGTCGCGGCCGCGCCCAACAACAGACCCAGAACCAAGAGCTGCTTCATCGCATGTCTCCTCTGATGGCGATTCGCGACAGCGCCGCGAGGACCGCAGCTGCTGCTCTGTTCGGCGAAGTGGTGGGCGCTGGCGTGGTCGTTTGCAGCACGCACACCCCGTCCCGGCGGTTAAGGACAGGATGCTCGCGTCGCTGTGGGGCTTGAAGTAGGCGACGACGTAGGTACCCGATGCCAGCGCTTGCTTCGGAGCTGTCACACTGCGTGCCGGCCGGCCTCCAGCCGGACATCACCGGGGTCCAGTCGGTGTCGCCGAGAGAGAAGAACGGCGTATCCTGGGTGGCCGGCTCTACCATCGCTCAGCTCGATTCGGCAGCTGCATGGCTCGCACGCTGTCCCCCGAGAGCCAAGTCACATAGACCGTGTCGTCCGCGCCCGCGATGAGTCGGGCCTGCGTCACCGCCTCGCTCGCCTCCTCCAGCGGCACCGGGCTGGCCGTCGTTGCCCCGTCCTGCCAGCGCATGATCGCCGGGCGGCCGCGGTACATGGCGCAACTGCCGTCGGGAATGCCCGTCATGAAGTCGCCAAAGCTCGCGCCCGAGCCCAAGCAGACCAGCGCCACGATGAGGCCGTCAGGCCACATGTGCGCATCGAGAAGCTGGATCTGACTGTTTGCCCAGCCCGTGTAGAGCTCCACCGGATCGTCCACAACGGTCTCACCCGCGTCGGATGAGCGATACTGCACGAGCCGCGCCCAACCCGTGAGCGCGTCCAGCGTGCCGCCGATGAGCGAGACACGCCCGGCGCCATCGGCGACCAGGGCAACCCCCGTCCCGTAGGCGTTGGACGGGGTGAGCTCTTGCCGCGCGCTCCACAGCGTGCCGTTGACTGACGTCGCGTAGTGGAAGGCGACCGCATTGCGCGCCGCCATGGACGCGAGCGCCACGCGACCTGAGCCCGTGCGCACCGCTCGGGTGTGCCCGGATCCGATGTCGCTCGGTGCGTGGTCGCTCCACGACAGACCGGCGGTCGTCGAGCGATAGCTGTGCGCCTGCGACTTGGGCACAGGAAAGGTGATGCCAAATTCCTGCCACTGGATGCTCTGCACCGGCATCACGACGACGAACGGGCCCGCGGCAGTCGGCAGCCAGATCGGTGTCGCCGGCAGCACGAGATCGATGCCGTCGTTGGTGCCCACACCGACGTCGCGCGCGTCCCAGGTCACGCCGAGGTCGGCCGTCGCGGCACTTCTCGTGCGCGCCGTCGTCGTCGAGATGTCGGCCGGGATCGGATTGGTGCACGTGCCGGTGTACACGCGCCGACGGCCCTGCGTGTAGAGCAGCGCGAGCTCAGCTCCAACAAACCCGAATGCCATGCGCGCGCCGTCGTAGGTCGTCAACGACAGCGTGCCGCCCGCGCCATCGGCGCAGGTCGTCGGCGTCAGCTCTCCCCGCGTGTCCACCCGCCGGTCGAGGTGCCAAGAATCGGCGCCGTCAGCGGACGCCGCAAGGTACACCGACGCTGCGCGCCAGACCGCACTCACCTGCGGCGTCAGACTGCCGCCGTGCACGAAGCCGAACACGACATCGTCGCCCGAGCTCGCCCCGCTGAGGCTCGTCAGGCGACTTCCTCCCGACCAGGTCTCGAGCGCGCTGAGGGGCACCGCGGCGGACGGCGCGTCACCCACCCCGTCCAGCGTGCGCACCAAGAGCTCCGGGTACCCGTAGTACTCGTCGACGTACGCAACCACCAGTCGACCGCCGCTGCCGCGCGCCACCGCCGCGTACGACGAGGACGTCGAGCCCGAGACCCGCGATAGGGTCGCGACGGTGAGCGGGGCGATGCGGCAGGCCGCGCAGCCGTCAGCCAGATCGCCATCCCCATCGTCACAGACCTCGTCGCCGTCGAGCAGCCCGTCGCCGCAGACCTCTTCCCCGAGGCAGTCCGCCCGGCAGCCATCACCGGAGAGCGTGTTCTCGTCGTCGCAGGCTTCGTCGACATCGACGAGCCCGTCGCCACACACCTCTTCCCCAAGGCAGTCCGCCCGGCAGCCATCACCGGAGAGTGTGTTTTCATCGTCGCACGCCTCGCCCCCATCCACGAGCCCGTCGCCACACACCTCGAACCCCAGGCAGTCCCCCCGGCAACCGTCACCGGAGAGCGTGTTCTCGTCGTCGCACTTTTCGCCCGCGTCGACGGCGCCGTCGCCGCACGTACCGCTCGTCGCGACGCAGAGATGCTCGATACAGTGAAAGCCGACGACGCAGTCGGCGTGCCGGTTGCACACCTCACGACACACACCGCGGTCACAATACTCGCCGGGACCACAGCTCGGGCTGCACGCGCGACTCGGCGACGAGGACTCGCCACCGCACCCAACCATGACGCTGACGCCCAATACCCACGCTGCTCTTTGCCACATGCTACACCTCACCGTTGAAACGTCGCGGTCGCTCAGTAGGGCGCCACCTCGTCGTTGATGCCGATCCCCGGCCGCGACCCCAGCGGCACCCCGCCCATGTTCTCGGCGCGGCAGAAGCCGTACTCCGGGGCGCTCTCGTGCACCGTGGCGTAGGGAATGCACACCTGCTCCGGTGCGGTGCGCAGCTTGCGGTAGAAACAGTACGGGCCGCGGATGGCCTGCCAGGTCACCGAGCCATCGGTGACGGTGCAGCCGGGCGCAGTGCACCAGGTGGGAGCTGAGCCGCCGCTCGTTCCCCCCACTGCGGCCGCATAGAGGAAGCAGTCGGCGTCGTCGGGTGCCGCGCACTGCGTCACCGGATCTGTGGTCGCACGCACGACGGCGCCAGCGCCATAGCCCGTGGAGCCAGCGCGAGTGCTCATCGGCGTACTGATCGCGGAGGGCTCGTCGAGATTGCCGCTCGTGCCGTAGTAGACATTGGCGCCTTCTTCCGCGCCGCTCTGCGCCCCGTCCTGGCTCTCGCCGCCGTCGATGACCACGTTGCAGCGCAGATCGCCACCCGAGCTCCACCACGCCACCCAGCCGCGTGACAGGTGGTGAGCCGTGGAACGATTCGTCGCAATGAGAGTATTGAGGTAGACGTCCGTCGTGTCAGCGCTCACATCGATCGCGTAGGTACCGGAGCTAACGCCCTTCATGTCGTAGATGAGATTGCCCGCGATCGACCAGCGGCTGGGCGTGAAGTTGGGTGTCGTGATCGCTTGCGTGCCGTCAAACAGAATGTTGTCGTGCACGAGGCCGTAGTCCGTGAACCCTCCTGAGAATGTGTGGAAAACGATCGACTCGCCGTAGGATCCATCAGCACAGGTGCCATCGGTGACTCGCTGGCCCCAGATACGATTGTGCACGACACGCACTGGGTCACTCGATGTGCCCCCGCCTTTCATGTCGATACCGTTCTCGGCGCAGGCGTAGTCGCCGCTCGGCGTGAGGTTGCCGCTGCCGTCCGAATAGTAGGCGGACGTGAGATAGATGTCGTTGTTCTCGATCACCGTACCGGCGAAGTCTTCCTGCGAGGCCAACTGCAGCAGCACGCCATCGGAACAGTTGTGCATCTCGTTGCTGACGACGCGATTGTGCTTCGCTGCGTAGTCCGCGACCACACAGGGGTGATCACCAACACCGAGAGGCCCCAGGCTCTTCATCAACGAGCCTTGCAGTGTCGAGCGCTGGCTGCCGCCCGCAAAGACGACGTTCCAGCCCTCCCGATTCTCGACCCAAACGCGTGAGAAGATGTTGTCGTTGCCGTTGCCAGAGCCATCCCCAGCGACGACCAGCTCATCCTGCGCGCTGCTCACCTTCAGGCGATGAATCACCCAAAAGTCCCCATGGACATGCAGCACGGCCAACAGCGCCTGGTTCACCGCGCTCTGCTGCCACGGCTGATCGTCGCTATCGCCGCTGCGAACGTAACGCAGCACCTTGCGGGTGTCGGCCGTGCCGCTCGACCCGAGCGTGAGCGTGCCGCGTCCAGTGTGGTCCCCCGCCTCGATGCAGATGACGCGGTTCGCCCAGTCGATCGCCGACCAATCATTCGTCGGCGCCGTGCTCGTGGTGATGATCTGCTCGCACGCAAGCGCCGCAAGCCCCGCCACATCCACGTCACAGCGCGGGTTTCCGGCCTTGCACTCGTAGAGACTACAGTAGCAATTGGCGTCGGGCGTCTGCCACGACTCGGCGCAGGGTGGACATTGCGCCGACGCCACGCGTGCACTCGCCACGACGACAAGAATCGCAAACGCCCACTTCATGACCGCACCTCCGTCGATACCTTGCTCGCGCTCGAGGTGGACGAGTCGTCCCGCAAGAGCTACGTTGTACCTATGCCGCCCGGACCCGCCCGCCGTCGTGCCACCTACAACGATCTCCGCGCCGTCCCCGACACCCTGATCGCCGAGATCGTCGACGGCGAGCTCATCACGAGCCCACGACCCGCCGTCCCTCACGCCCACACGAGCTCCGCGCTTGGTATCGACGTCGGCGGCCCTTTTCAGCGCGGCCGCGGTGGCCCGGGCGGCTGGTGGATCCTCGACGAGCCCGAGCTGCACCTGGGTGCCGACGTGCTCGTCCCCGATCTTGCCGGCTGGCGCCGCGAGAAGATGCCCGCGCTGCCCGACGAGCCCTTCATGTCCGTGGCTCCCGACTGGGTGTGCGAGGTGCTCTCTCCCTCGACCGCCAGCTTGGATCGCATCCGCAAGCTCCACATCTATGCCGCAAGCCGCGTCAGCCATGCCTGGCTCGTCGATCCGGCCGCGCAGACTCTCGAGATCTTTCGGCACCATGAGACGGCCTGGCTGCTCGTCGCGGTGCACGGCGGCGACGAGAAGGTGCACGCCGAGCCGTTCGATGCCGTGGAGATCGATCTCGCAGGTCTGTGGCTCGCCCCACGGTCTGCTCCTGCGCGCGAGTAGCGGCCTCACCACGGCGCCACCTCGTCGTTGATGCCGATACCGGGTCGCGAGCCGAGCGGCACCCCACCCATGTTCTCGGCCCGACAGAAGCCATACTCCGGCGCGCTCTCGTGCGGCACCGCGTAGGGGATACACACCTGCTCGGGGGCGGTGCGGAGCTTTCGCCAGAAGCAGTAGGGACCGCGAATGGCTTGCCAAGTGATGGTGCCGTCCGTCACGGACGCGCCCAACGTCGGTGCTATGGGGCGGACCGACCCCGTCGTTCCGGCCTGCGTGCAGCGCAAAATCGTGCCGCTGGTGCCGTCTTTGACGTGATTGCCGACGCTCATCACCGCCGCCGCACTCCACGGGCGCAGATCGAGCGGCAGGTTCACGCCGGGGCTCTCGGTCGTATCGGCGCTGGTACCATAGAAGACGTTGTGGTCCAGCATCGTCCCGGGGCCAAGCCCGGCGAGCGAGTCGAGCGCAAGGGCATCGATGATGACGTTGCAGCGCACGTCGTCGTCGCTCGGTCCCCAGCTCGCCTGCAGCCAGTTGTCACCTTCCACGATGGTGTTGAGGTAGAGCTCGGTGGTGTCGAAGCCGCCGTAGGTATTCCAGGTCGCCGGCGCCTCCGGGTCGCGCGTGCTCTCGGCCATGTCCCAGAACAGATTGCCGACCACCGATAGGTGCTCGTTGCGCGGGAAGCCCGCACCGAGGCCAATGCCGCAGTCCCAGGCGATGTTGTCGCGAAACGACACCCAGTCCCCGCCCTGATGCCCGACGATCTCGGGCGCGTCGGGATTGCCGGACATACCGACGCTCATGGCGCTGCCGTCGCCGTTGAGCGCCAGCCCGACATTGGGATCGCCCGTACGCGCTCCCCACAGACGATTGTGCACGATCAGCATCGCATCGCTCGCGTCGCCCCCTGCCTTGATCGAAATCAGATCCTCGGTCGCCGCGCAGGGGCCGACGCCGTTGTAGTTGCCGCTGCAATCCGTGTAGACGTCGAGCGATGCGTAGATGTCGTTGTTGTCGACAACGAGACCCGGATGTGAGTATGGGCCATTGCCGTTCGATACGCCTTTTTGGCAGTCGTAGATCTCGTTGTTGACGACGTGAAAGCGCGGGCCCTCGCCCACCTCGATGCACTGTGCTTCGAAGAAGGTGTTGGCGACGCTGCGGCGCACGACGCTGTTTTGCAGCGTGTTGTCGGGATTGCCGCTGCGCACCTGGATGAAATGGGCGACGGCATCCTGAAAGAGCAGCCGGTCAAAGACGAGGTTCGCGTTGCCGCCATCGGGCTCGCCCCACCCGCCGAAGGTGATCGCCGAGTTGATGTTGTCGCCTTGCGCATCGAAGGTGAGGCGATGCAACACCCAGTGGCTCGCTTGCCCGAAGACGATGGCCTGTAGCCGCGCGCGCGCCGACGGCTGCTGCCGCGCGGGATCGGCGCCATCGTCCCCGGCGCACGTGTACCTAAGCCAACGCGGCGCCAATGCAGTGCCAGAGGACGTGATCCAAAGTCTCCCTTTTCCGTAATGATCACCGCACTCGAGGCAGATGACGCGCGCGCTGGGCTGGCCTTCGATAGCAGACCAGTCGGGGTCACTCGGGCGAACGGTCACCTCGCACGCCGGTGGCGTGCCGACATTCACCTCGTACGCCGAGCAGTAGCCGTTGGCATCCGGGATTTGCCAGCTCTCGCACGGCGCGGCCCCCACACGCGCCGACGTCAGGGCTATGAACAAGGCACCCGTTCGCTTCATGACCGCACCTCAGCTTGGCTTTGACGCCACGCCCCCACCATCTTGGTTGTTGTCGTCGCCCTCGCCGCCACACACGCTATCCGGCGCTTCGCGCCGGAGGAGCCCATCAGCGGCCTGTCCACCCCGTGAGCTCGCGGGCGTCACCACGGCGCCACCTCGTCGTTGACGCCGATGCCAGGGCGCGACCCGAGCGGCACCCCGCCCATATTGTCGGAGCGACAGAAGCCGTACTCCGGCGCGCTCTCGTGGGGCACGGCGTAGGGGATGCACACCTGCTCGGGTGTGGTGCGCAGCTTGCGATAGAAACAGTAGGGGCCGCGGATGGCCTGCCAGGTGACACCGCCGTCGGCGAAGGTACAGCCGAGGGTGGCGCAAGGCGTTGGCTGTGAGCTGGCAGAGGTCCCCGAATCGGTGACCTTGTACAAATAGCACTCAGGGTCTGTTGCGGCGATACACGCGGCGGCGGAAGTCGCGAGTCGCATCACGTCGTTCGCGGCGTACGCCGTCGAGTTGGCGCGCAGGTTCAGTGACTTGCTGACCCAGTCGACTTCCCCCGATGCGGGAGTGCCGTAGTAGACGGAGTGGTCGATCTCTGAGGACCCGCCGCCAAGCCCGGTCGCCTGGGGCGCGTCGATCGCCACGTTGCAGCGCACATCCAGGTTCGAGTTGCCTCCAAAGCTTCCCCATTCCTCGTCCGCCCCCGCGATGTCGACGAAGGTATTCAGGTAGATTTCGCTGCTCTCGACCGTCCCCTCCAGGATGATGCCAGCACCGGCGTCGTTCCCGTGCCGCTTGATGTTGTAGATGACGTTGCCGGCGACAGAGACGTTGCTGGTGGTATGGTCGTAGGCGAACCAGCCAGCTCCGCTCGTGGCGTCGGAGATGATGTTATTCTGCAGCAGTACATAGTCGACCGGCGCTGACGCGTTGCCGTCCAGCGTGAGGGCCATGCCTCCCGTTCCGCCTCCGTCGCAGCACAGGGCGGTGTCCGTCGGGCGCTGACCCCAGATCCGGTTGCCGATGATCCGGTAGGGCGCGGACGGTGATCCCCCAGCTTTCGTACCCGCGCCTCCGTCTTCCGCCGCCGCGCAGGGACCGCTGCCATTGAAGTTGCCCGCGCAGTCCGTGTAAACCGCGGTCGTGAGGTAGCTGTCGTTGTTCTCCACCACGGTGCCGGCTGCGCCGACCCCGGTCGCATAGGTCCACATGCCGATGTTACAGTCGTACACCTCGTTGTTGACCGCACGCGCGTTCGGGCCGGCGCCCAGAATGATGCCGGAGTGGCTATTGCCATACGAGTGTCGGCAGTTGCGAAGTAGCGAGCTCTGTATGGTTACGTCGACACCGCCAAGGCTGGCGGAAGCACCCGAGCCCCAGCTCGCGCCATAGTTCTCCACCAGCACCCGGGAGAGGATGCTGTACGCGCCGCTGAGCGCCACGTGGTAGTCCTGGTCGGAGGATGAGTCGAAGGTGAGGCGGTGGACAACCCAGTAGTCCCCGAGCACATTGAGCTGCTGGAACTTCGCTTGGCTTGTGCCCGCTTGGCGCCACGGATCGTCATCGGCGTCTCCCTGTCGGTAGTAGCGCAGGATCTTGCGCGCTCCGGAGGTGCCGCTCGACCCGAGCGTGAGCGTGCCGCGTCCGGTGTGATCCCCCGCCTCGATGCAGATGACGCGGTGGGCCCAATCATCGATCGCCGACCAATCATTCGTCGGCGCTGTGCTCGTCGTGATGATCTGGTCACATGGCAACGCCGCCAGCCCGTCGACGTCGACATCACATCGTGGATTCCCCGCCTTGCACTCGTAGAGGGCGCAGTAGCAGTTGGCGTCCGGCGTCTGCCAAGACTCGGCGCACGGGGGACATTGCGCCGTGGCCACGCGCGCTATGGCTAGCACCGCGATGGCAAGAAACGCCGACGCCCAGTTCATGACCGCATGTCCCGGCGCCGACGTAGCGTCAACGCCAGCACCACACCCGCGAGCCACACGAGCACGTCCGGGCCCGCCGATTGGCAGCCACAGCTCGGCTGCGACGGCGACCCACCCGTGCGCGTGCACCCAGGAAGAGCCACGTGCACGCAGGTCCCACCACAACCATCCGCCTCGCCGCCGCAGGTCGACGCGCACACCGGCAGACACGGCGCCGTGCACATCACATGCAGCGCCATCGACGACCCCTGGTCGAACCGATCGATGCCCGCGAACGTATCCGTCCCGGTCTCGTCGTCCATCATCACCGCCAGCGCGAAGCTCGTACCCCCGTCGCGCGCCGCCTCGAGATCTGCGAACGACGACGAGGAGAGTGTGAAGGTCTTGACCCCCGTCGTGCGAAGGTCCGTCGTCGCCGCGACGTAGTTGTCGCTCGACACGTCACACGCGGCGTACATGGCGCTGCCGCTGTCGGTCTCGGGGTCACCGAGTCCGTCGCCACCGTAGGGACCTATCGACCAGGTCTTGGTACCGAGGCCCGCGGACACGTACGAGACGTTGAACGACAGCTCGGCCGTCGCCACCTCTTGGTCCGCAGGCAAGGCGGAGATATCAAAGCGCATGCCGACCCGTAGGATGGTGCTCTGCGGCCCGGCCGAGTGCGCGGTCCAGCTGCCTTTGGTGCCGGTGTCCTCGACGTCGTTGCTGTAGGTGGCCGGCAACATGACATCACACGCGGACACGGTCGGAGTCTCGCAGGTGCCGCCTCCCGTGCAGCAGAGCGAGGCGCAGTCGGAGCCGCTCCCCAGGGTGCCACCCGTGCAGGTCTGACCGCTCGTGCAACAGACGCCGCTCTGCTCCGCGCAGGTCTGGCTCGGCACCGTGGCGGCACCGGCTTCGAGCGCGCCCGGCGTACCGGTGCGCGTTGTGCCGGCGAGATCGTAGTCGAAGATGTTGGCCAGCGCCGAGACGGGCGACAGCAGCGGGAGTGAACAAAGGCACAGCGCGACCTTGCGGTTCATCGGCAGCCTCACATGCTGGTTGCGGTCCATCTGACGTAGCGTAGCAGGAACGATGCCGTCCGGCCGCTCGTGCAATGTCGCGGGGTTACACTGTCGCACCGTGGGCGTTGCTGGGGCCTGCCGGCTACAGCTGTAGGGTCGCGGCTACAAGCGATGAGGTTCCCCGGGTGCGCCGCTAACGCCACACGACGCGAGTGCGAATATCCGCCCCCAACACTGTCACCGGCGCCGGTCCAACCACCGCGCTTGCGGTTACGTGCTCTTGTGGGATGAGCTCCAGCTGGAAGGCGTTGTCGTAGCCGGAGCGACTGCACGCGGCGACGCCGAGCGCCAGTGTTGTCATGATGAGCGCCGAGCGCAGCCACCGTTGGCGCGAGGTGAGCCCCCCGGTAACGATCAGCACCAGCAGCCACACCGAGCTGTCCGGCGCTGCGGCGCAACCGCGCACGGCCGTGGGCGAGACAAAGTGCGCGACGAGCAGCCAATGCTCACCGACCGTCGCGGCGATGGTCGCGTTGGGCGCAAAGCGCCAGAGCGCGCCATCGGTCTCGTCGGTGGCATCACCAAGGAGCACGTCCGCGGCGCTGAGACTGCCGTCCGCGTCGACGTCTCGATACAGCTCGATGCGTGCGGGAAGGCGAGCTGGCGGCATGGGATAGAGCCTTCGCCAGCGCATCGACTCGACGCGCACATCCAGCGGTACCTGACCGCTCACTTCGAGGCGCACAATGCCGAGGATGAGCGACTCGGATCCGCGGGCGCGCACGGCGTCGAGCTGCGCCCCCGACGTGACGCGCAACGCCGAATCATCGCCACTGCCGCCACAGGACGCGAGCGGCGCCCCGGCAAGGCAGACACCGGCGTCATCACAGCGCTCTTCACCGTTGCACGGATCGGCATCGCTGCACGACGTATCCACCGGAGCAGGTGGGTACACGCACGCACCGGTGCCGGTGTCGCAGACACCGACCGCCACGCGGCACGCGCCGGGAGCGCTGTCGCAAACCACCGCGACGCCGTTGCCGCAATCACCCACCGCGTCGCAGATCTCACCCTCGGTACAGAGATCCCCGTCGTCGCAGTCTTCGCCCAGGCCCAGTCCGACGCACGGCTCGGGCGCGCCCGAGAGCACCTCGCTCGTGAGCAGCGGCACGCTCGCCGTGCTCATGTCACCCGACTCGAGCGCCAGCTCGAGAGTACGTGAGGCGGGCGTGACCACGTCGACCCACCACTCGAGGCGCACGCGGTCGCCCGGCGGCAACGTCGTCGACGCACAGGGCACGGTGGCGCTCGGACACGCAACCGAATCCACGGACCGCGCCGGCACCACGATTCGCAATTCCGCCATCGTCGTCGCCGTGGTCGGCAACGTCGCCACATTGAGCGACGTGAGACGCTCGCTCTGAAAGATGAGCGCGCCGTCGCTATGCCGTTTGACCCGCGCAAAGAGGTAGGCTTCACCAGTGCCGGAGCCACCACTACTCTGACGTACGTCGGCGCGCAGCGTCCAGGTCCCACTCACGGCGGTGGGCGAAACAAAGCCTGCCGGCGTATAGACGTACTCAGCTGCCTGCCCCGGGCCGGGGCACAACAACTCGACTCTCGCGGCACCGGCTGCGCCAAGCGCCCGGCAGACGATCGTATCGCGCTCGGACGCTACGTGACCACCCGCCGTACCACTCGGATGCTGGGTCGTCATGTCCCGCGTGGCGCCGCCGAGCGTGCTCTCGCGGTGCAGATACAGCTGCTCATGCGACCTGGCGATGCGCACGACCCGCGGGGCCGACATCTCGCCACCAACGAGCGCCTGCACCGCGTAGTAGCCTGCCGCGACCCCCGCGTCACCGGGCACCGTGAACGTGACTCGATCCGCACCGAAGTCGCGGGCGTGCGTGAGCCGCCCGTCCCATACGCGGCCATCGGTGAGCGAGCGCAGCACGATGCGCGGCACGTCCCCCGGCGAGGCCGAGGTCGCGCCGCCGCTGCCCTCGGAGCAACCCAGCAACCGCGCGCCATAGGCCACGACAGTCGCCCCGGAAGGCCAAGGGTCAACCGGGAGCCCACGTCCGAGGAGCCCCAACACCGGCACACAGGCCGCGGGCGCAGTCGGGGCGGCCGACCACACCGAGACCGCGGCACTGCTATCGCCGCCGGTGACATTGCCGCCGGCAAGCCACGCCCGGCCGTCGACGAGCACCTTGCCCCAAAGGTCGTAGCGCGGCACGGTGAGGATGCCCTGCTGCTGCCACGCGTCCGTCGCCGGGTCCCAGACATCGAGCGGCGCGACGTCGTAGGTGACGGAGGAGTCGTACCCGCCGCCGATGAGCATCCGGCCGTCCGGGAGCAGCATGGCGACATGATTGGTGCGCAGCTCCGCGGGAAGCGCCAGCGTGCTCCAGGTCCCTGTGGCCGGGCTCCATACTTCGGGCGGGTCACTGTTCATGTAGTTGCCGACCGTCACCGCGCGCCCGTCGGCAAGCAATATCAGCGTGCCCCCCGTGTAGCTGCGGTCGCCGCTCGTGCTCCAGCGGCCCGAGCCGTCGTTGGCGCGCGGGTCCCACAGCTCAGTGCTCACGGGATTCGTGGCGACGCCATCCCAGCCGCCGGTGATGAGCACCCGACCGTCGTAGAGCAGCACGCTGGCGTGCTCCACGCGCGCCGCCGACATGGCGCCGGCGTCGCTGAAGCTGCCGACACCGCCCGCACCCTGAGGATCCCAGACCTCTGCTGATGCGAGCGCGGGCGCCGCACCGGTGCCGCCCACGACGAGCACGCGACCGTCGTGCAAAAGCACGCCAACCGCCGCCCCGCGCCCTTCGGCGAGCGACCCCGTGGCGCTCCAGGCCCCGGCGCCCGCGTTCGCCGAGGGGTCGAAGACCTCTGCCGAGCCGAGCTCTCCCGACGACCCGAGTCCTCCCGCCACCAGCACGCGGCCGTCCGCGAGCAGCACCACGGTGCCGCCGACCCGCCCCACGGACATCGACGGCAGGGCTGTCGCGATCTCGGAGGCCGGATCCCAAGCCTCCGCGGTGGCGAGCCGAGCGCCGCTCTGCGTGCTCGCACCGCCTGGGATCATCACCCGACCGTCGGGCAGCAGCGCCGCCTCCGTGCCGATCCAAGTGTCACGCGGCTCTGTCAAGCTGCCGCCCGCGGTCACCGTGGCGTCGTCGGCCGTCCACAGCTCGGCCGTAGCCGCAACACTCCCCGCGGCGCCGCCCCCAATGACCAGCACGCGCCCGCCCGGAAGCGTCGTTACCGTATGCTCTGAACGGGCGCTCACCACCGGCGTCTCTGGCGCAAAGTCACTCGTGCCGAGCCGCCACCGCTCGACGGCGGTCAGCGCGCCGCTGGCGTTGCGACCCCCGATGACCAGCACATCGCCGCCCGAGACAACACCCAGCGCATGCTCCCAGCGACCGACCGACAAGGCAGCCGCTGTTCCCCAGTTGCCGCTCGTGGGATCGCGAAGCTCCGCGGCGAGCACCGGCTGGCCGGCGCCGTCGACACCCCCCACGACCAGCGCGCGACCATCTCCCAGCAGCACGCCGCCGTGGCGTGTGCGTGCGACCTGCAAGGATGGCGCCGCCTGCCAGGCGTTGCCCGTCACGTCCCAAAGCTCTACGCGATTGCTCGGTGACCCGAGCGCCCCACCTCCGGTGACCACCACGCGACCGTCCGCGAGGCGTATCGCCGCGGCACCCGGCTGGCGCTCGACCATTGGCCAGCTCGAGGTGGGACCGCCGCGCCCACCGTTAGCGAGCGGGTCCCAGATCTCGCTCCCAGCGCCGCTTCCTTCACCGCCAGCGAGCAACACCCGCCCATCTGGGAGGCGCGTCGCCGTATGCGCATACCGGGCACCTCCAAGCGCGTCGGGCCCGAGGCTCCATGCGCCGATGCCAGGATCCCACAGCTCGTAGCTCGTGGCACTCGCGCCACTGGCGCCGTCTCCGCCGGCAACCAGAACACGCCCGTCGTAGAGCACAGTGGCCGTGTGCCAGCGCCGCGCCAGCGACATGGCGCCGGTGGGCAAAAATTGCCCCGTCGACGGACTCCAGAGCTCGCAGGTCGCGAGAACCGTGTCAGGCAGGCCCGGCACGTAGCCCCCGGCGATGAGAATACGCCCATCCGACAAGGCTGTTCCCGTATGCCCGCGCCGGCTCGCGCGCAAATTGCCGCTCGGCGCCCAGCTCCCCTGCCCCCGCGCAGTATCCGCAAGAGTACCTGCTACGGCGAGCGCCGCTAGGATATACGCTGCGCTTTGTCGCCCGCGCGTCATCGCGCTCCAATCGTACACGAAGCCGCGCCCCCTACCATGGCGCCACCTCGCGACCCAGGCACGCCTTGCACATTGTGCGTTTGCCGCGTACATATTTACGTATGCGCACGACCATAGAGCTGTCAGACGCGCTCGCTTCCCGCGTGCGTGCATTCATGAAGAAGCGGCGCACGACGCTGCGCGCCGTGGTCGAGATGGGGATCGAACGCGTGTTGGACGAGCAAGCGCCGACGCGTGGTTTCGAGCTCCGAGAGGCGTCGTTCAGTGGCAAGCCCGGGTTCGCACCAGGCGTCACGGCCGACGACGTCCCCCAGATCATTCGGGAGCTCAACGACCCTACTGCACGCCGCATCGATGCATGATCGCCATCGACACCAACATTCTGGTCTATGCCCACCGGCCCGAGTGCCCGTTCCATGCGCAGGCCAAGCGCTGCGTCGAGGGCCTCGCCCGCTCGGGTCAGCCCTTCGGTATGCCCGTTCACTGTCTCATCGAGTTTGTCGGCGTCGTCAGCCACCCGCGCGTCTGGGCACAACCGTCGTCTGCGCGCGACATCATCGAGCAGGTCGAGGCGTGGCTCGAAGTACCGGCGCTGCGTCTGCTGGCCGAAGACGCGGAGTTCTGGGGCAGCTTTCGCGACGCACTGCGCACCGCACGACCGACCGGCGGCGCTGTGCACGACGCGCGGATCGCGGCCTGCTGTCGCTACCACGGCATTCGTGAGCTGTGGAGTGCCGATCGGGACTTCAGTCGCTACGACTGGTTGCACACGAGAAATCCACTCCTCGAGGATGGCTGACGCGCCGAGACGTGCCCGTCGGATGCGTCCCCTGCGTCGCTGGCGAAGCACGCGGTCGTGCTGTCGCGACTCGAGCGGCGTAGAAACCGCCGGCACCGCGGCCACACGGACCGAGAGAGTCTGCCTCACCACGGAGCCACCTCATCGTTGATGCCGATGCCTGTTCGCGAACCGAGCGGCACACCGCCCATGTTCTCCGCCCGACAAAAGCCATACTCGGGCGCGCTCTCGTGCGGCACCGCGTAGGGGATGCACACCTGCTCGGGGTTGGTGCGTAGCTTGCGATAGAAGCAGTACGGGCCACGGATGGCTTGCACGGTCACGGTGCCGTCCTGGGTGGTGCAGCCGAGGGTGGTGCAGTAGGCGGGTGCGGAGGCCGCAGAGGTGCCGGCACTGGTGACTCGATACAAGAGGCAAGCCTGATCCCCCACGCTCGCGCAGTCGCTTTCGGGGTTGCTGCTGGTGCGAATCACGTCGCCGACATCATACGCGTGCGCGCCGACTCTGAGGTTGAGCGCGAGGTCGCCGACCTTGTGCCCTTCACCGCTGTCGGGCGTTCCATAGTACGCGTTGTATCCGTACTCGAAGCCGTCGCCGTCTCCGCCGCTCTTTTCGCCGGAGTCGATGGCAACGTTGCAGCGTAGATCAATGTCGGCGGCAGTACTGCTCGCAAGCCAGAGCCAGTGGTCACATCTAACAATCGTGTTTAGATAGTACTCGGCCCGTTGCATGCGCCAGAAGCTGAGGCCCCCCACACCGATGGTGTTTTCGATGGAAGGGCGGATCCGGTACATCATGTTGCCGGCGAACGTGTTGTATTCCGGTCCGTTCCAATAGTTGTCGATGCCCCCGACGGAGTCGAAGCAAACGTTGTTCTCCACTAGCAGATGCGACGTGCCGGCGCCGTCGGGAGGCTGGACACCATACGAGCCACCGGCGCTGACAGACATGCACATCGCGTCACTGGCTTGCGCAATACTGCTGTCGACGTGCCGTCCGCCCCACATCCTGTTGTACATGAAGATCATTGGATTGCCGGAGGTCGACGACCCGTCCTTTAGGCTGACAATGGCCTCCGAAATCCCACACGGGCCGTTGGGCTGAATGTTGCCGCTGCAATCCGTATAGCGAGAGGCGTCGTCGTACAGATCATTGTTCTCGACAATCATGCCGTCGCTGTCTTGGTCCTGCTGGGAAAACACCTCCTTGTTACACCGATAGATTTCGTTGCTGACGACATGAGAGTTGGTACTCCAGGAGCTGGTAATGCAGTCATTCTCGAGGGTATTGCTCACTTGTGAATCCCGCAGGACACTATTCTGCATCGTGTTGCCTGACGGAGCGTCTGCGGGCCCACTCGTCCCAACGAAATAGACCAGATCGTCGGCGGCGTGCTGTACGAGTAGGCGATTGGCGATATTGTCGGCGGCGCCCGTGTCAAACCACAGCGTCGCGCCCGCGTGGTAGTTGTTGTCGAGCGTGAGGCGGTGCATCAACCAGTACTTCTGTCCATTGAGATGGATCCTCGCGATCACCGCCTGACTCGCGACGGATTGGTGCCATGGATCGTCGTCCGTGTCGCCCGCGCGATAGTAACGCAGCACGCTGCGCACGCCTGCCGTACCGCTAGCCGTAGGCGTCAGCGTGCCGCGCCCCGTGTGATCCCCCGCCTCGATGCAGATCACCCGATTCGACCAGTCGATCGCCGACCAATCGTTGCTCGGCGCCGTGCTCGTCGTGATCGTCTGGTCACACGGCAGCGCCGCCAGACCGTCGACGTCCACGTCGCACCGCGGATTCCCCGCCTTGCACTCATAGAGCGCGCAGTAGCAGTTAGCGTCCGGGGTCTGCCAGGACTCGGCGCAGGGAGGACATTGCGCCGCGGCCACACGCCCGGTTGCCAACGCCACGAAGAACGCGACTGTCCACTTCATGACCGCACCTCCCGGCGTCGCCGCAACACCATCACGAGCGCCGCACCCGCCAGCCACACGAACGAGTCCGGACCCGCCGACGTGCAGCCGCAGCTCACCTTCGACACACCGCCGCCCCCATCGCGGTCATCACCGTTTCCGCCCCCCGTGTCACCTCCACCGTTCGCGCACGTCACATGCAGCGCCATCGACGACCCTTGATCAAATCGGTCGATGCCCGCGAACGTGTCGGTGCCCGTTTCGTCGTCCATCATGACAGCCACGGAGAAGCTCGTGCCAGCGTCTCGCGCCGCCGTCAGGTCCGCGAACGCCTGTGCCCCCAGCGTGAAGGTCTTGGCCCCCGTCGTACGCAGGTCGGTCGTGTCGCTGACATAGTTGTCGCTCGACACGTCGCACGCGGCGTACATGGCGCTGCCCGTATCGGTCTCGGGATCGGAGAGCCCGTCGCCGCCATACGCACCTATCGACCAGGTCTTGGTGTCGAGGCCCGCCGACACGTAGTTGACGTTGAACGACACCTCCGCCGTGGCGA
>CAYHNK010000006.1:0-40918 GCA_964357695.1 uncultured Bdellovibrionales bacterium
AATTTGTCGACGAGCGCTTGTTTGGCCTTCGACCGTTCTACCACGCGTGCACCTCACTCCTTGGGGCCGGTGACCGCCCAGCGTCGTGTGCAAGTTTCATCATGTCGGCGTCTCGCAGGTACACAACGGACCATACGCCTCAGGTGTTTGGTTCCTGCGCGGGACGAGACAGCGCGAGAAGGCGAACGGGGTCCAATCGGAACGCAAAGTCGCCGCTTTCGAGGCGCACGAGTCCGGCGATGCCGAGCTCGTCTTCGAGTGCTGCCAACATGGAGGGCAGCGGTTCGAGCGCGGTGGCCTCAACCTCGTGCAGTCGCACCTGATCGCCGAGCTCGAGATGAACATGGGCGCCCGCGACCACGAGGTCGACGACACGGCGATGGTCCGCTGCGCGCTCGTCGATTTGTCTCTGCCACACGTGCGCGAGGACCAGGTGCGAGACCCCGTTCGGCGCTTGGTTCACCGAGTCCTGCTCGATGATCCGATGCACGAGCGTCGCCTCGATCGCGGCGATCACACCGCCAACATCAGAGAACGCAAAGCGCCTCGTGGCAAGCGGCTCCACGCGCTGTGAGCCAATAGCTATGCGTGCGCGCGCCATGCTGTCCTCTCACCGTCGCAAGCGCGCTGCATCGAGAAGTGCTGCAAGCGCGAGCTGCACGGTGAGGCGGCCGCCGTGCTCAAATTCGGCGACGGCAAACTCCTGCAAACGACGCCCTTGGGCCACGCGCGCGCCGCGCATCGACGAGCGCGGGACCTCGAGGACACCGCGCACGCGATCCGAAACGAGGCCAACGCGCATGTCATTCGCGGCGACGACGACAATGCGCTCGTGCACACCCTCATCGCCTCCCGAGCCCTCGGCGTCTTCGCGTCGGCGCAGGCCGAGAAAAGCCGCCAGATCGATGACCGGTATGGCATGGCCACGCAGGTTGAGCAGGCCGCGCAGGTAGTCGGGCGCCCGAGGTACGGCCGTAAGCTGTGCGAGATCCACGATCTCTTCCACGCTCGCCGGAGACACGGCCAGCCACACGTCCTGCACGCGAAACTGCAGCAACGATTCGTGGCCCGCGTGCTCCTCCTGCGTGACTTCGTCTGCGCTGTCGCGCCCGCCGTGACCGGCGCTTGCGTCGCCTCGCGTTGCCTTGCTCACCCTGCGTCCTTTCTGCCCGTCGACACCCAGGCATGCCGCCGTGCGATCTGGAGTATGGTAGCGGTGATAGACTCCCGAGGCAATCGCCGCCGCGACGCTGCAACTTGCGCGCCTCGTGCCACGCTGCCATGATGCGCGGTGCATGGCTAAGACGCTCACTGACGGCAAACACACAATCTTAGAGCAGCTTCTGAGTCGACACGATGTCGTGCAGATCGTGCTGGATGCCCGGCATGCGGGCGTCCAAGTGCCCGCCGCCATGGCCAGCGACTTTCAGTTGCGGCTGAATCTGTCGTGGCATTTCGGACTGCCCATGGACATCGTCCCGGAGGCGGTGACTGCCACGCTGACATTTCAAGGCATGCGCGAGCGCGTGCACGTACCCTTCAGCGCGGTCTACGTCATGATGCCGCAGGGTACGAGCGACGCTCGCCTATTTCGCGAGGATCTGCCGCCCGAGCTTCAGGCCATCGTCGCCGACGACGAGCCCTCGACGCCGCAGCGCGGGCGCACGCCCCTGCGTGTCATCGACAACGCGGAACAAGACGCGACGACCGACCGCGACCCTCCACGCCCCGCGCGACGCAAGGCAGCACGCCACTTGCGACTGGTGAAATAAATGGCGGTCACACCGTGGATGGAGCTCGAGCTCGAAGTCCCCGTCGAGAGCGCCGACGACATCGCCGGCCTGCTGGTCGACGCTGGCGCTCTGGGGGCGGAGCTTCGCACCACACCGGATCGAGCGCACCAGCTGATCGTCGCGTCCTATGAGGGCGCCACCGATCCCGCGGCCGCGGCGGTCGCCGCGCGTGCACTCCTGGCCAATTTCGGCGTGCCCCTGCGGCACGACATCGTCGTGCGACAACGCGAGGACGGCGAGTGGGCGGTGCGCTGGAAGGACTACTTCGCGCCGCTACAGCTTGGACGTCATCTCTGGGTGGTACCGACGTGGGTTGATGATTTTCGCCCGCCTGCAATGGCGCGCGTCGTGCGCATGGACCCCGGCATGGCGTTTGGCACGGGGCAGCACGCCAGCACCGCGATGACCTGGGAGCTACTCGAAGAAAGCCTCATCCGCCTCTCGCCCGCTGAGCGTGTCGGAGCGCACGTGCTCGATGTTGGTTGCGGCACGGGCGTGCTCGCCATGGGCGCGGTGGCGCTCGGCGCCGGCAGGGCGACGGCGATCGACAATGATCCTATCGCCGTGCAAGTGGCCATCGACAACGCGCTCGTCAATGGACTGCAAGCCGCAATCGAGGTCTTGGCGACACCGCTCGAGCGATTGCAGCAACGATTTGCGCACGTCGTCGCCAACATCCTCGCACCCACGATCATCGAGATGGCGACAGACCTCGTCGAGCACCTATCTCCGCGCGGACAGCTCTATCTCAGTGGCATCCTCGCCGCCGAGCGCGATGAAGTCACCACCGCGATCCGTGCTGCGACCCACCGTCTCGGTCGAGGCGATTTGGCGCTACGCTCAGAACGTCAGCGTGAAGACTGGGTCGCCTTGGCGTTCGGTCCCTGATCGCGCTCACGCGCCCGGCGTGCTCGGCGCTGTTTCTGACGGCGGATCTTATTCGTGCGCACCTGAGCCTTGCTGTCACCGACGCCTTGACGACGCTCAAGCTCTTCACACAGCATGCGGCGCGCGTAGTAGCGGTTGAGCGCCTGCGAGCGTGCGGCCTGCGCCTTGACCTCGACGCCCGAGGGTACGTGCACGAGCTGCACCGCACTCGAGGTCTTGTTGACCTTCTGCCCCCCGGGCCCGCGCGCACGCACGAAGGTCTCGCGCAGATCCTGTTCGCGCACCCCAAGACGCGCGAGGCGTTCCTCTAGCTCCGCGACCTTCTCAGCGCGTACGCCGCCAAAGCGCAGATAGCCAGCACCGCTCATCGGGCCACTCCCATCTCGAGCTGCAACATCACACGCTCGGCGGTGAGCGCCGCCGCGCGCCAAGCGTCGTTGGGTCCGCGAAACACCGCCGTCACCGAGTCGCCACCGAAGTGCACGACGTAGCCCTCGTAGGGCGCAATCGCCTCGGTCAGGACCTGCTCGAAGACCTGGTTGAGGATGGCTGACAGTCGACCGAGGCCGCGGGGACCCTGGCTGGCGAGACGTCGGCACAGAGCACCAAAGCCCACCAGATCCGCCTGCAGGATGCTCGCCTCCCACATCTGCGACGCCACGGCGCGCTCATCTGGGCAAGCGAGCACCTCTTCGACGATGTGCTCAGGCACCGCCCGACAGAGCGCCGCGAGATAGGCACGACGCTCGGCACCTCCCCGCTCCGGCATTCTGCGAGTCTACGCGATTCGTCCCTGTAGATCGATTGCCATGCAAGTGGGGGCGGTGCTCGTACGCGCGCTCCCCTGCCTCGATGGCCACCGGTAAGCGGTTCTTCGCGCTCGGCACGGGACACGTTGCATAGGGTGTAAAAGCGCACGGCGGGTTGTAGGCAAGGTTGAAATCGAGCATCACCGACCCATCGACCGCGGGCGCTTCGGTATCGAGGAAGCGACCCGCACCGTGGGTGCTCCTGCCGTTCGTGGCGTCGCCAAAGACGACGAACAGGCCTTGCTCGCCGCTCTCGGATAGCGCCTGCAACCGATGCGCGCGGCCATCGAGCGTGAATTCCAGCTCGCCCGGGGAGAGCTCCTCGCTGTCCTCGCCAAGCACCGTCGGCACGGACACCCGCCGCGGCGCTTCGTAGCGCACCAGACGCGCGGGAATGCGCCAGCGCGAATCGACGGAAAAATATTCGAGACCACGAAAGCCCGTACGCACGGCGCTCGCGCTGTCTTTGACGCGCACGCCGAGCCGTGTGCCGCGTCGAATGACATAGAAGCTCACGCTGCCGAGTGACACGACAGTGGACGCTCCAGCAGCGTCATCACGCAGCGGCAGCGTCGTCACAGGGGCGCCATCGCTCGTCGCGGCGACTCCGGGCTGCACCCGCAGTGCGACGCCAGTCTCGTCCACGGTGAGCGTGCCCACCTGCGCCGGTGCCGCCACGGGAAGTCGCACCTCCGCCTGCGCGCTGCTACCCACGCGACTCGTACCCGGCTGCAACCAGAACAACCCCGCGAGCGTGAGCCAACCCTTCTCGGCCTGGAGCCGGGTCACGCGCTCGGCTCGCGCCTGCTCGATGTGGGCCACATACGACGGGGCTTCCCGACGGCACGTGACGAGAAACAGGACCAAGAGCGACAGCACGGCCCTACGACGCATCGATTGACCCCCGTGGCTCTGGCGCGCGGTGGCGCAGCAGCCAAACAAACGACACCGCCGTCAAGCCGACGAGCAGCAGCGGCAACACGCCGTCGATGGGCTCGCGGCCGAGCCAAACGGAGGCAGCGTGCGCGCCGCGCTTGGTGACGACACCGAAGGTCTTGAGTGCAAAGACCCAACCCGCGTGCAGCCCGATGGCGAGATAGAGTGAGCGCGTGCGCACGACGACATAGCCGAGCGTCCAGCCGACGACCGCGAGGGTCAGAAAGCTCGCGACGAGCGCGCTCGGATCGAGAAAGCGCCAGAAAATATGCGGCACGAGCGCAAAGCCCGCCGACCACGTCACCTGCACGTTCTTGGCGAGGTGCGGATCGGGCCGCACGAAATGCAGCACCGCGTAGACAACGCTCACGAACACCAACGCCGGCGGCCACCGCATCTCGCGTCGCACGACGCCGAGCAGCGCACCGCGAAAAAACGCCTCCTCGATGACGCCGACGATGATACCGGTCCCAAGCGCGAAGGCGACGTCGCTCCAGGCAAACGAGCCACGCACGCGCGCGATTTGTGCCAGCACAATGATCGCCCCGACACAGGCGAGCCCCACCGTCCCGGTACTGAAACCGAACAGCAGGTCGCGCCAACGACGCGGATTCGGCTCGAGACTCAGCTCGCGCCACGAGCGCACGCCCATCCACCGCACAAAGGGGACGAGCAGCGCGAGCGCGGCAATGAGCAAGGCGCGATTGAAGTAACGTGCAAACTTCACGCGCCTGAGCTGTGGTACAAGGTCGGTCTCGACTGCCCAGCGGCCAAGATGCCAGAGCCACGGTGCAAGCAGAGCACCGAGCAGTACCACGGCCAAAGCGTAGAGTAGGATCTTGCCAGCGTCGCGCATGTGGGCGGCCTTCCTATCGGCCAGTCAGTCGACCTGTCAACGCTCGATTTCTTGCGCGCCTCAGCGTACAAGCTGCGCCATGCGCCTGCTCATCGCCCTTGTGAGCTACGTCGTCTTCGTGCTCGCCCTGCCCTTTCTGCTCCTGCATCCCAAGATGCGCGACGGCTTCTGGCAGCGCCTGGGCTTTGGGCTGCCCGCCCTACCTGCGCGTGAGGGTGCAGCACGTATCTGGTTGCACGGTGCCTCCGCCGGTGACGTGCTCGCCCTACGGCCGCTCGCGCACGAGCTGCGTGCGCAAGTTGGGCAGGTGCAGATCATCGTCACCACCATCACCAACAGCGGCCGTGAGATGGCGCGTCGCATGGGCACGTCGTTCGACGTCGCGCTCTATGCGCCCCTCGATCTGCCCGGACCCGTGCATCGCATCTACGGCCATATCCGCCCGGACGTGTTGGTCCTCGAGTATACCGAGCTGTGGCCGCAGCTCATCTTTGCTGCGGCCCGCCGCAAGCTACCGCTGGTCCTGCACAACGGACGGTTTGCAGCGCAAAATCTCGGACGCTATCGCTTTTTCTTTCGCATCTTCGGCAATCTGCTGACGCACTTCTCCCTGCTGCTCATGCGCGACGAGATCGAAGCCGATCGCGCCCGCACGCTCGGTGCCCCCGGGGAGCACATTCGCGTCACCGGCAACACCAAGTTCGACAACATGCGCGCGCAGCCCGCGCCAAGCGTCCTTGACGAGATGCGTGAGGTAGCCGCGGTGCCCCATGACGGCATTGTCTGGGTCGCCGGCAGCACCCACGAGGGCGAGGAGGAGCTGCTCTTTGATATCTTTGCGAGCCTGCGAGCACGCTATCCCAAGCTGTACCTCCTCGTCGCGCCACGCTACGTCGAGCGCGCGGATACCGTCACAGACAAGGCCCGTGCTCGAGCGCTGACGGTGCGGCGACGATCGGCGGGCCGAGGCCCCGCGGTCGACGTGCTCGTCGTCGATACCATTGGTGAGCTCGCCGCCTGCTACGCGCTCGCAGACGTGGTGTTTGTCGGCGGCAGTTTTGTCACGCGTGGTGGCCAGAACATTCTCGAACCGGCGGCCGCTGGCAAGGCCGTGCTCTTTGGTCCGCACATGGAAAACTTCTCCGATGCGGTGCGCCTGCTGCTCGGACGGGGTGGCATTCAGGTCTCGAGTCCAGCGCAGCTCGAAGAAGTGCTCGTCGACTTGCTCGCGCGACCCCAGTATCGCCGCGAGCTTGGCGACCTCGGTCGTACCCAGGTTTTCAGCATGCAAGGCACGGCGGCGCGCAACGCCGCGCTCATCGCAACGCTCCTACCCGCACCTCAGCGCCAGGCGACGACGTAAGCGATCCAGCTGGCCTCGTTTTCGGCACGCACGACCTTGCGAAAGATACCGTTGCCGCCGCCCTTGCCGTCATCACCTTCCCAGTAGACATCCACGCGCGAGTAGCCCGCCTCCTGCAACAAGTCGCGCAGCTCCGGCAACGTCCACAGCCGCCAGTCGTAGGAGAAAGCGCGCTTGAGCTCGGTGCCATCGCGAAAGCGGAAGTGGATGTAGCGCATGCCCCGCGCGCTCACGGCATCGATCGGCGCCTGCTCCCAAACGTAGTCAAAGCCTTGCAGGCGCTTGACCTCCTCGGTCTCCACCTGGGCATCCGGACCGCCGTGGATATCGAGGCAGAACATGCCCTCCGGACCGAGATCGCCATGGACGCGGCGAACGTAGCGCAGCATCTCCTCGCGCTCGCGAAAGATGCAATAAGAGAAATTGAAGGCCACGGTAATATCGACGGGCGTCCCCGCACCATCGAGGACATTGCGTTGCAGGAGCTGCACCCGCGTGCGCGCGTCCCCGAGAGGCGCCGCGTGCTGCCGCTCACCCCACGCCAACGTTGGCGCATCAAGATCCAGACCCACTGCCGTGCGCCCCGGATGACTGCGTACCCAGTGGGCACACAATTGGCCTGTGCCACAGAAGTCCTCCCGCAGGGACATGGGCTCGCGCCCATGCTCCTTGCGAAACACACGTCGGAGGAAGCGAATATCAAATGCCGTGTCCTGTACCGAGCGCTCATAGAGCACATGAATGTCGGCGTTGCGGGCGGTGAGGCTCATGCGCTCCCTATACCCCAATCTCCCTCGCGCCACGCCCCCAACGCGCGGCCCAAAGTCTCGAAGTCCACAGGTGGCGCACACTCAATCGTCAGCGCCGTACCGCTGCGAGGATGCGCCACGCGCAGGCGCAGGGCATGCAACATCGGTCGAGCGATCGGTGTGGCCGGGGAATCGCCGGTGTAGCCCGGTCCGCCGTACAAGCGATCCCCAAGGATGGGGTGGCCAAGGTGCGCCCGATGCCCACGGATCTGGTGCGTGCGACCGCTATGCGGACGGCACGCCACGAGCGTCGTACCTGAGCCGTGGGCGAGCGGCCATACTTCGGTCAGCGCGGGCTTGCCTTCGGAGCTGACCTCATGGCGCGTGCCGCGTGCGCGCGCGATCGGTCCGTCGATGGTCTCTTTGCGACGCAGACGGCCCTGCGCCAGGGCAACGTAAGTCTTCTCCACGGTACCTTCACGAAATGCCGCGCCGAGCGCGCGTGCCGCGGCCGCCGTGCGGGCGAGCAACAACACGCCGCTCGTCCCCGCGTCGAGACGATGCACGAGCCACAAGCGCGCCGGCCCATGCTTTGTCGCGAGCTGTGTGGCCAGAACCGACTCGACCGAAGGGGCGCCGAAGCGATCGTGCTCGCTCAGCAGCCCCGCCGGTTTGGCAATGGCGACAACGTCGCGGTCGAGAAAGAGGACGGCCAGCGAGGCCGCGTGTGTACTTGTACCGGAATCGTCGGACGCGCGGGGACCGGAGCCGTTGGGGAGGACCCGCGAAGCGGGGGGGACCCTGGCGGCGAGGACCGCAACAGCGGCCGACGTACCCGTCGCCACAGAGGGGGCTCGTTTGATCTCGATTTCTGCGCCGGCAGTGACCGGACGGGTAAGGATGCGCACGAGCTTGCCCCTCACCGACACGCGTCCGCTTGCGATCCAGGTCCGCGCGACGCGGCGCGAGACATCGGCATGACGGGCAACGAGGCGATCGAGCCGCTCGCCGGCTTCCGCGGCAGCGACCACAAAGTGCAAAGGGTCGGCCACGACCGACTCAGTTGATGAGCAGCGACTTGTAGCCGTCGAGGTCTTCGAGCACCATCCCGGCGCCCCGGACCACCGAGAGCAGGGGCTCGTCGGCGACGAACACCGGAATACCGAGCTCCTCGCGCAGCATGGTGTCGAGACCGCGCAGGTACGCGCCCCCACCGGCGAGTACAATGCCGCGGTCTGAGATGTCACCCGCAAGCTCTGGCGGCGTCTTCTCCAGCGTCGCCTTGACGGCCTCGAGGATGCTGCGCGCGCAGTCCCCAAGCGCATCTCGTACCTCGGGGCCGGTGAGCTCGATAGAGCGCGGCACGCCGGTGATGAGATCGCGCCCCTTCATGTCCATCGGCGGCGCCTCCTGGCCGTCGGTCGGCGGCCAGACGCTGCCGAGATTGATCTTGATTTGCTCCGCAGTGCGCTCACCGATCATCATGTTGTGCTGTCGGCGCACGTAGTTGATGATCGCTTCGTCGAGCTTGTCGCCGGCCACTTTCAGCGTCACATTGGTGACCATGCCCGCCATCGACACCACCGCCACGTCGGTCGTACCGCCGCCGATGTCGACGATCATGTTGCCGCGCGCTTCACGCACCGGCAGGCCAGCGCCAATCGCAGCGGCCATGGGCTGCTCGATGAGCCACACTTCACGCACGCCGGCGTTCTCGGCCGCCTCGCGTACCGCCTTGCGCTCGACGTTGGTGATCCCCGCGGGCACGGAGATGATGAGGCGCGAGCGCACGAAGTGCCGGCGATTGTGGATCTTCGCAATGAAGTACTTGAGCATCGCCTCGGTGACGGTGAAGTCGGCGATGACGCCATCGCGCATGGGGCGAATGGCGACGATGTTGCCCGGCGTCTTACCGAGCATCTTCTTCGCCTCAACGCCCACGGCGAGCACGCGCTGGCTGGCACCATTCTTGGTAATGGCCACGACCGACGGCTCATTGACGACGATGCCCTGTTTGCGCACATAAACGAGCGTGTTTGCCGTCCCGAGATCAATCGCCAGGTCGGTTGAAAAGAGTCCAAGTAAGGAGTCGAGCATGGGGCACACAAGGCTCAAAAAAAGAGGTATCAGTCAAGTGACGCGACTCGTCACCGCGCTGGCGACGCTCGCGTGTGCCCCCACTCGCCCAACGGACGTCATCATCGCACCACCGCCGGAAACCTATGCCGAGCGCATCGCCGCGGCCGAAGCACTCACCGACACCGGGGCCTGGCAACGCGCGCTGCGTCTTACCGACGCCCTCATCACCGACGCACCGGACCGACCCCAGGCGTACCTCGCCCGCGGCCGTGCACTCGCCGTTGCCGACCGCCTCGATGGTAGTGCCGAGGCCTACGAGCGGGCGTATGCCCTCGGTGAGCGATCGCGACGCCTGTACGCGGAGCTAACGAGCATCCACGACATGCTACGACGCTACGACGACGCCGAGCGCCTCTATCGTGAGTATCTCGGCGATCATCGGGACGACACGGAGATGCGCCAGCAGCTCGCGCTGACCTTGATGTTGCGCGGCAGGCCGAACGACGCTGTGGCAGAGCTAAAGAAACTGTACGATCCAAACCTCGCCTCGCCCGACATGATGGCAATCGCCGAGGACCTGGCGTTGGCACACTTCCAGGCAGAGCACTTTGGCGAGACCGAGCGGCTGGTCAACGACATTGTCACGCGTGAGCCCAAGCGCCCCGTGGCGCTGCGCCTGTTGGCGGAGCTGGCCGTGCGGCGCACGGCACTCACTCAGGCCCTCGCCTTCGCCGAGCAGGCAGTGTCGGTCGCCCCGAACGATGCCGCGGCGCGGCGGCTGCGCGCCCAACTGCGGCTCGCGCTCGGGGATGCCCAAGGGGCGCTCGAGGACTACCGCGTGTTGTGGCACGCCGGCTCCGCAGACACCGGCGTCCTGCTGGGCCTCGCGGGCAGCCTCATCCTCACCGGTGATCTTGCTCAGGCAGAGGCGGCCTTGGCGCGCGCCCGCACGCTCGGCGTCACGAGCCCGACGCTGGTCCTGCGCGAGGCACAGCTGCGGCGCCGCCGTGGAGACCCCAAGGCGCTTGCGGACATCGAAGCGTTTGCGCGGGAGCACCCGACGAGTCTCGACGTATGGCAGGAGCTGCTGGTGATCGCGACGGACATCCACGACCGCGAGCGAGAGAAGCGCGCGCGCGCCGAGCTGCGAGCGCTCGGGGTAGTTGCAGATGAGTAGCTACTTGCGCAACTCGCCCGGCTACAGACCCTGCATCACGATCTCGCCGCCGACCACCGACCAGCGCGCGAGCGGCGACGCTACGGCGTTCTTGGGGCTTCCCGAGGCTTCCGCCTCGCCTTGTCAGGCAATGTCCCGCATGGTACCGAACATCGATGAAAAGTCGGAACTGCGCCGCCAACCGTTTCTTCACCCTACTGATGTTCGCCGGTCTGCTCGCCTGCTCGGGCAACGAGGCGTCTGGCGAGTTGCCCGCAGGCCTCGCCGGGGATGCTTGTCCGCAAGCAGGCGATTGCGGCAGCGGCCTCGCGTGCTACGAGCTGCGTTGCCGCGCGATCTGTGACACCCAGGATGACTGCACCAACGACCAGCGCTGCCTGCCCGGCGGCGGCGGCCAACTCTGCCTGCCCGTGGCGCCGATCCAGACCGGCTGTGGCGACGGCGTCATCGACAGTGGCGAAGGCTGCGACGACGGCCCGGCGAGCTCCGACGTCGACCCCGACGCCTGTCGCACGAACTGCACCCTGCCAGCATGCGGCGACGGCGTCGTCGATAGCGGCGAGGTGTGCGACGACGGGGCTCAGAACTCCGATGCCACGGCCGACGCTTGCCGTACTACGTGCACTGCGCCCAGGTGCGGCGACGGTGTCGTCGACAGCGGCGAGGCGTGTGACGATGGCGCCCAGAGCTCGAACACAACCGCCGACGCTTGCCGCACCACCTGCACCCTGCCAGCGTGCGGCGATGGCGCCGTCGACACCGGCGAGACGTGCGACAACGGGGTACAGAACTCGGACACAACCGCCGACGCTTGCCGCACCACCTGCACCCTGCCAGCGTGCGGCGACGGCGCCGTCGACACCGGCGAGGCGTGCGACAACGGGGCACAGAACTCGAGCTCGGTTCCCAACGCGTGTCGTACCTCGTGCATCCAGCCAGCGTGCAACGACGGTGTCGTCGACGCCGGTGAAGACTGCGACGATGCCGACACCATCGCCAGCGACGGCTGCGACCTCTGCGCCTTTGCAACCCAGCACGTCGGCACCGCCGTGCCCCAATCACTCGACGTAGCGTCCCGCGCGAGCGACGGTCAACTGACGTTGCTGTACACGACGACGGACGTAAACGGGCAGCATCTGCTGACCCAGATAGTACCTGCGGCAGGCAGCGATGCAGGCAGCGCGGCTGCCGTAACGGGCATCAACACCTTGTCGCCAAGTGGCGCGAGCCTGCTGTATCCGTCCATCGCCCAGAGTGGTAACAGTGTCGCGGTCGCCTACACGCACGCCTACCCGTCCTCGTTGACCGACAGCGGCACGACGGTGACGTACAACGTGCAGCGAACCTACATCGCCACCTCGTCGAATGGTGGCACCGGCTGGACCGGGGACTTGCGCATGGACACGCAGGCGCTGGCGACGACGTTGCCGAGCAACGGCGGCTGTCCCAAGACGAGCTTCACCGGAGTCAGCGACGGTGCCCATGCCGCGGTCGGCTACATCGCTGCGAACCTCGCCGTGCTCACGAATGCCACGCGTAGCTACGCAACGACGGCGGCGACCTGCACGACACCACCCACAGGCGACGACGCGCTCACCTCGAGTCTCTCCGCAGACAACGGCGCGTCTTTTAGCCCCAACCGCGTCGCCGTCACGCACGCGGCCGGGGTGGGCCCATCGTACGCCTGGGGTCCAACGGTCAACGGCAAGGCAGTGGTGGGCTTCTTCCCCACGCTGGGGAACCATCCGGCCTTTTCGACCGGCGACGGTGGTGTGAGCTTGGCGGAGCAACACGCCTTCAGCATGGCCCCCTATGTTACAACGGAGGCGCCGAACACTGTCATCAACGTGCCTTCGACGCGCGCCTTCCAGACGCCCACACCTGGCACGATGCTCTTCTACGACCTCAGCGGCCGCAACTACAGCGTCTACACGTACGGCAGCACGGGGGCCGACTGGACTGCGCTGCAGGATCTGCCGCTGCCCGATACCGACTTCTTCGACTACAAGCGACAAGCTGTCGGCGACGGCGGCAACAATGTGACGATGCTGTGGAGCGAGGGCAACTCCACAACAAACGAGATGCGACTTTATCGCGTGCACTCGACGAACGGCGGCGAGAGCTACGGTTCGCGCGAGCTCCTGCTCACAACGAACGGCACGAGCCGGGTAGCACTCGTAGACGCACAAATGGACGCGGCAGGAGCCATCACGGCGCTCGTCTGCGTCGGCAACGGCATGAAGCCCCGCGGCTGGCAAATCAAGATCTTCACCACCATCACGCGGTTTCTCGACCCCGCGGCGAACATTCCCTGCGCCAACCCCGCGAGCCTTGGTCTCTTGCGCTGGCAGGACGGCAGCCTGCCGGACGTGGCGAACATCGAAAACGTGACCTCGACCATCGACCTAGTCGGCGCACACCTCGTGCACGACACGCCACAGCAGGCATCCGCCGTCTGGGGCGCCTCGAGCGCGGGTAGCGAGGGCGTCTACGTGCGCCGGTTGAGGTAGCGGGAGCGCCGTAAGGAGGGGCCGCCCAACCGCAGCCGGGCGGCCCCTGCGCAAACTTGTCCGAGCTACAGACCCTGCATCACGATCTCGCCGCCGACCACCGACCAGCGCGCGAGCGGCGACGCCACGGCGTTCTTGGCGCTGAGATTGTGATCGAGGCTGCCCGAGACGCCGTCGTAGTTGATGCTGCCGCCGCCTTCGAGGATCCCGAGCGCGCGGGTGAACTCCGAAGATCCGTAGCCAACTCGCTGCCCGTCGGCGGCACTGAGCAGCTTCATGCCCGCTTGGATGTCCTCACCCGTCGGGTTGGCGCTGCCCGAAGCGGCGGCCGCGAGCGCGAACATCATCACCGCGTCGTAGTAGGTGTCACCAAAGACCGGCGGCTGCTGTCCCGCGCTCGCCACGTAGTCGGAAACAAACCGAGCGCCGTCCGTGCCACCGCCCACTGCGTAGCTCACGCCCTTGACGCTGTCGCGCGTGGCCGCGCTCACCGTGGCGGCCTGGAAGACGTCGGAGGTGACGGCGGTGAAAGACATGTACAGCGCGCCCGGGGTGCCGAGGGCCTCCCAACTCTCGAGCACGGCGACGTTGACCTCGGGCAGTGAGTTCACCACCAGCGCGGCCGGCTCGCTCGCCGCAAAGATCGTGGTCAAGTCGTTGAGGACCTGCGTGGCGTCGCCGCTAACCGAGGACGGGGCAAGCGTGGACACGTGCGTCAGCTGCCAGGCCGTATCGACGGTACCGGAGATGGGGGTGCCAGTGAAGGTGCTCTTGAACTGGGCAATGTAGGCAGTGCCGAATGGAATGTTGATGGCGTAGGTTCCCGCCGTCGCGTGCCCATCTTCATGGACGAGCTCTGCCATGGCGGTGCCCTGCGCCAGGTTGTTCTCCGTCATTCTCCACAACGGCGATGCGTCGGCGATCGGCACGCCGGCCGCAAGATCGATGGCTTCGAAGTCCGGCGCGGTGCAGCCGGTACAGAAGATCGGCACGCGATCGAAGATCGCCGCCTCGTCAAAGTACAGGCCGATGGCCGGATGCACCATCTGCGCGGTCTCGGAGCTCGTCTGGAACAGCAGTGCCGACACCTCGCCGGCCTCGAGCAGCGCCTGAGCCTGCTCGCGCGACACGGTGTCACTGCTCTGGGAGTCGTGCACCAGCATTTCGACGCAGTGCCCGTTCACGCCGCCAGCGACATTGACGTCGTCGAGCGCCATACGGGCCGCGTTTTGCCACAGCTCACCGACCTGAACGTTGCCGGTGATCGGCAGCACGGCGCCCAGCTTGATCGTCGCGAGCGAAGTGTCGCAGTCGGTGGACTTCTTGTCGTCGCCGCATGCGCCTAGCGCCATCACGATTCCCAGCAACACAGCTTCGATTCGCTTCATGATTGTCTCCATCTCCTGTTCCCCCCGGTTCAATGATCCTCGGAATCTCGATTTGAGCTCCGAGGGCTACCCCTGCTCCTTCTGCGCGCCAAGCTCGTGACGAAGCATGAGGAAATAGGCGCGCCCAAGCGACGGTGTGTCGATGCCATTGTATCCGGGCTGCGACGGTCGTGCGTCGAGGAGATTGGTAATGCGCAGCTGCACGAGCGTGTCCGCCTGTGGGCCGAACAGCCGCAAGGCGACTGTGCTCAACGTCAGATCAATCCAGCGACCGGCCGGCAGGCGATAGTCCTCGGCGCGGCCGGCGCGCACGAAGTTGTCCCGCGACGGCTGCAAGCTGCTGCGGTAGCGACCTTCGACCTGGAGCTGTGCGTAGAGCTCCGAAACGTCGACGTGAAGCCCCACACTGGCCGTCAGGCTCGGAGCGCCAGTGAACAGCTCATCGGCCGCGTCCGGAATGCCAACCGCGCCCTGGCGCTCGCGCTGCCCTCGTGCGTAGCCGACCCCGACGTAGGTGGTCACACGATCCAAGCGCGACTGGGCTTCGAGCTCACAGCCGAGGATCTGGAGCGTGTCACGGTTGACGGGGTGCCTCACCACGCCGAGTCGTTGGAACTCGATCTTGTCTTGAACCTCCGTCCAGAAGCCCGCGAGTCGTAGCGTGAGCCACTTGCCCGGACTGTAGTCAACGGCAGCCTCCAACGTGCTAGCGGTCTGGGTTTTCAGGTCCGGGTTGCCGATGATGTCTGACGTCCCCAGGCTGCCCTGCGAATAGAGCTGATCGGCCGCCGGTGTCATCACTGACGTGCCGTACAAGAGCTTGGTGCTCAGGGAGTCGGTGACGCTGCCGACCACTCCGACGCGGTAGCTGACATCGCTGCCGAAGATGTTGTGATGGTCCCAGCGCACGCCAGCGGTGAGATCGACGGGCTCGAACAGCTCCACGTACCCCTGAGCGTACGCTCCCGTGTTCCCGAAGCTGGTGCGGCCGTAGTCACCGGAGTTGATCACGGTGCCCGCGGGGAGAGCTCCGCGAGCTTGGGTCAAGACCTCGACGGCGGACGGGTTCGCCTGGTCGTACCAATACAGATCCGTTCCCAAGAGCAACGTGTCTCGCTCTCGCAAGTGCAAGAGTGCCTCGACGCCGCCGATACCACCTCGGTAGTCGAGGCGGCGGCGAAAGTAGGAGTCGTCGCGCCCGATGTCGGTTCGCTCCCCCGAAAGCGCGCCACCCCCTTGGTAGGCTCCGAATGCTTTCACGTCGAGCGCCAGCGACTCGATGTGGCGATCCCACTGGATACGCGCGTACCCGTTGACTAACGAGACCTCGTTGTCGTGCGTCAGCACGCTGTAGTCCTGAAACTCCGCCGCGCTCTGCAAGTGCTGAACGAGGCCCGTCAGTGTGACGTTACCGACCGCGTCATCGTGATAGCCGGTTCGAAGGTACGCCGATGTCGGCGTGCGAATGTCGCCGCGGCTATGGTCGCCAGCGTGGATCAAATCGTCGGTTTGCTCTGGGTACGTGCGCTCGATCCGTAGCCCGGAGCGGTTCTCGCGCAGCGTCGTCGCCCCGGCCGTGACGTGCCAATGCTCGCCAACCCACGAGGTCGCCACGTCTGCCGCGCCGCCCGGATGCTCCTGCGTCAACAGACCCACCACCCGCGCCGAGACGCGCGACATCTTGCCCGGCTTGCGAGTGATGACGTTGACGACCCCCAAAAACGCGTCGGCCCCGTACAGGGTCGTGGCCGGGCCGCGGATGACCTCGATGCGCTCGATGACCTCCAGTGGAAAGGCGCCAACACCGAGCCAGTTGGCATTGGTGGGCCGAAAAGCGATCGGTTGGCCGTCGATCATGACTTTGACGAATCGCCCCCAGCCGCGCAGCTCGCCGTACACGCCGCGAACGGACAAGTTGGGCAGCAGTTGATCGTCGACGAAACTGAGACCGGGAAGAATGGCCAGCGCTTCGGCGAGGGAGCGCACCCCACGTCGGATGAGGTCGTCACGGGTCACGATCGAAATGACGCTCGGCGCTTGGGCGATCGTTTGCTCCGTGCCGACGCTCGAAACAACCACATCGAGCAGCTCTTCGAGGTTGAATTCGACGAAGTCGGTCACTTCCGACGTACCGGGGGCCTCTGCCGACGACGCAGCATCGGCGCCACACAGCAACAGGCCCCCAACGACGGCCAGCACGCCTGGCAGGACGGGCTGAACGAGTCGACGCGCATGTAGCCTACGATAACGCACTGTGACACCTGCCTTTCGCAGAGCACTCTCGTGCAGCGACACAAAAGCTGATACGTGATTATGGAAGAAAGATCGAGATGTTGTTGATGAAGACGGTGGGCTTTCGACGTTGGGGGCTTCGGTACGGGGAGCGAGAAACGGGAGAGCGGTGTGCCTGATCGCCTGGGAAGCCATCCATGGTTTGACTATCTTTGTCGTGCGGGGCGCGCCGGGGCGTGCCGACGTCGACGTCGGTTCCTTTTGGCCTGCGCGCTTCTCATCGCGGTGGGGTCACCGTTGAGCGTCGGGCGCCGAGCCCATGCTGCCCCCCCGCTTCCAGCCGATCGCGCCGTGGTGGTCCTCTTGACCGCCGTGGCCTACGATCGGAACTTGGAGATCGGCCACCCCAACGGCGTCCGCGCTGGCGTGGTCAGCGCCTCCGGGAACGAGGCAAGCGCCAGTGCGGCGCGCGAGCTCGTAGATGCCATCCGCAGCCGCATCACCATGAAGGTCAAGGGGCTGCCACTCTATGTCGAAGCGATCGAGGCGAGCGCGGCAACGGGTCTCGGTCAGCAACTTGCTGAGCGTGGCGTCAACCTCTTGTTCTTGGCCCCGGGCCTCGACGGCACGATCGTCGCGGCTTTGCAGCAGTACGCCAAGCAGCAGCGATGCCTGATGGTCTCCAACGACAGTGCGTATCTCGGCAGCGGGTTGGCGATCGCCGTCGTGCTGAACGGCGATCGGCCCAAGCTCGTCATCGACCTAGAGGCGGCACAAGAACAAGGTGCGGACTTCCCGGGGACCCTGTTGCAGCTGGCAGAATTGCGCCGCTAGCCGTGCGACCTACACGCTCGCGAGGCGCTCGCTAACGATGCGCAACGCTTCATCCATGGCAATGCGTACCTGCTTCATGGTGTCGCGATCACGGATGGTGACGGTGCCGTCTTCTTTGGTCTGACCGTCGATGGTGAGGCAGTATGGTGTCCCCGCCTCGTCGTGGCGGCGGTAGCGCTTGCCGATGGCGTGCTGCTCGTCGTAGCGGGCGTTGATGGCCGCCTTGCGAAAGCGGGCGACGAGATCACGGGCGATTTCGGGCAAGCCGTCCTTCTTCACGAGCGGCAGCACCGCCACTTTGATGGGCGCGAGCCGCGGATGGAGCTTGAGCACGACGCGCGTCGCGTCCTCGCCCTTGGCGTCCGGCACCGGCTCTTCGTGGTAGGCGTCGAGCAAGTACACGAGCACACCGCGCGTCGCCCCAGCGGCCGGCTCGATGACGTACGGCAGATAGCGCCAGCCGGTCTTGCCGGTCGTTGGATCCTGCTTCTGTTGGTCGAAGTAGCTGAGCTTTGTCGCCGAATGCTCTTGGTGCTTGCCGAGATCGTAGTCGGTGCGGCTGGCGACGCCTTCGAGCTCACCAAAACCCCAGGGATAGTCGTACTCGATGTCGTAGCAGCGGTCGGCATAGTGCGCGAGCTCACTCGGCTCGTGCGCCCTGGCGCGGAACTTCTCCGGGTGGTTGGCATACGATTGCCACCACTTCATACGCGCCTCGCGCCAGTACTCGAGCCAGTCGCCTTGCGTTCCCGGCTCGACAAAATACTCCATCTCCATCTGCTCGAACTCCACCGAACGGAAGATAAAGTGCTCGACGGTCACCTCGTTGCGAAAGCTCTTGCCCATCTGCGCGATGCCGAATGGGATCTTCATCGACTGGGTCTGTTGCACGTTGAGAAACTGCACGAACATGGCCTGCGCCGTCTCGGGCCGCAGGTGCACCGCCGACTCTTTGACGAGGCCTTCGATGCCGGCGCGCAAGTCCACGCCGGAGAGGTGGCGGTTCTCCTCGACAAAGCGGGTCAAATCGCCGAGCACATCGATCGGGCCGATCTGCGTGCGAAACATGAGGTTGAATTGGCGCTCGTTCGACAAGTCGGATGAGCCGCAGACCGGGCAGATGTAGCCCCGCTCGGCGACGCCGTTGAGGGTCTTGCCGCCCTTTTTGCCACCCTCGAGGTAGGTGACCTTGGTGCCCGCCTCGACCTTGGGAGCCTTGTCGGCGCGAAAACGCTCCTTGCAGTTCTTGCAGTCGACGAGCGGATCGGAAAATCCCGCCAAGTGACCGGAGGCCTCCCAGACCTTGGGATGCATGATGATCGACGCATCGAGGCCGACGACGTCCTCGCGCTCGTGCACCATGGCGCGCCACCACTCGTTCATGAGATTGCGCTTGAGCTCGACGCCGAGCGGACCGTAATCGTAGGCGCTCTTGAGACCGCCGTAGATTTCGGAGGATTGAAACACAAAGCCTCGGCGCTTGCAGAGGCTCACGACTTTTTGCATCAGGTCAGTTGCGGGCGCAGTCGGTTCAGACATGCGCGCTTCCATAGACGATTCGCCTGCGCGGGCCAAGGGGGACGGGCCTCGGGCAGTCACTGCACAATTCGAGTTTCCTTTTGCTCCGGACGTGCATATGATTGCCGTCTGGCCCGCCGACGGTGGGGGGTGGCGCAGCCGACAGGGCTGACAGGAGACGACGCGTGAACAAGAAAGACCTCAAGCGATTTAAGGAGCTCTTGCTCGAAGAGCGCAAGGCACTCATCCAAAAGGCCAGCAAAACGCTCGCCGAGGAAGCCTCGTTGGACGTGAGCGAGCTTCCGGATGAGATCGATCAGGCGTCGGCCGAGTACAGTCAGAGCTTTATCTTCCGCCTGCGTGACCGCGAGAAGTACTACTTGTCGAAGATCGACAAGGCGCTCGCCAAAATCGAGTCGGATGAGTTCGGCACGTGTGAGACGTGCGGCGACGAGATTTCGATCAAGCGCCTCGAAGCACGACCGGTGACGACCCTGTGCATCCGCTGCAAAGAAGAGCAGGAAATGGAAGAGCGCAGCTACGGCTGAGCTTCGCCCGACTGCTTGATGAGCTGCTGCGCACTTCCGAACTCGCCCCCCGCAATCACCAGTGATGTCTGATGCGCGCGATACTTGAGCCGCACCGGCTCGCGTCCGCGCAGCATGAGCAGCAGGACCCCATCTTGCGCCACGTAGCTGCCCTCGAGCGCGTCGAGCACCACCGTGCCGGCGGCAGTGAGCACGAGGAAATGACCACCCCCGCGCCAGTGACCCACGAGCTCCTGGTTGGCCGCGGGCACCGCAGCCTGTGAGGCCATGCGACGTCGATAGCGGACTGGCGCGCCCAGGCGATCGTTGTGCAGCACGAGCTCACCACCCTGTAGCTCCCAATCGTAGCGCTCCTCGGGCCCGCCACCGATGCTCACGAACAAGCTCGGGCCGTCGACGAAGAAATGCCCGTCCCTGCCAGCAAGCACCAGCGACCCGTCACTGCGCAGCTCGAGCGTCGAGCCCTCATTGCCCCCGAGCAGCCACACGCCCACGAGCGCGGCAATTTCTTGTGGGCGATTGGTCCGTCGCGTTGCGTCCCCGGTGGGCCGAAACGAGCGAAACAGGAGCCGAAAGTCCTGTTCGAAGCGACCGTAGCTCTCGGTGAGCGTCTCCACGTGTACGACGTAGGCACGGTCCTCGAGCGCCACCACACGCTCTTCGATGAGCTTGACGAGCCGCGAGTCGCGGTTCACCCAGACGTTGTAGCGGCGTCGGACGCAGGGCAGCGAGCCGAGCGCGTCGAGATCCTCGGAGAGAGCTCGAAACCCGGCCTCGCCCTGCAACGCCTCGCCGAGACGACGCGCGATCGCCTGCACATCCATGCCCGACTCGAACGGCAGCACCCGTATGACCGCGACCGCGAGCGCATCCGCGGTCTTGCGCTGCAACACGACGGTCGCCTGGCCGCCGGTAACGGGCGAAACACTCCAGCCTTCCGGGACGTCGATGGCGAAACGATTTTCGGCGCTGTAGTACGGCGCCCCCACAACGAGCGCCGTGACGACGGTCCAATGCCACATGCGGGCACTCTAGCGCCAATCGTGACGCGCGCAAACCGAGCTACTCGATATTCGCGACTTGCTCGCGCAGCCGCTCCACCTCGAGCTTGAGCTCGATCACGAGCTGCCCGAGCTCGGTGTCCGCGCTCTTCGCGCCGATGGTATTGGCCTCGCGGTGCAGCTCCTGCGCGAGAAAATCGAGATTGCGTCCGACACCGTCGCCGCTCGCCAAGAGCTCACGTGCATGCCCGACGTGCGCGCGCAGACGGTCGACCTCTTCGGTGACATCGCAGCGATCCGCCATCACCGCCACCTCGCGGCTGAGCGTCGCCGTATCGAGCGTACCCTCGCGACCTTCGAGAAGCTGACGCAGGCGCTGATCGAGTCGCGCCTGATGATGACGCACGACAACGGGCGCGCGCTCACGGATGTCGCCGCCGAGTGACTCGATGTGCGCCAGAATCGCTTCGAGTGCCTGGCGGAGCGCTCGGCCCTCGCGCTGTCGCATGACGTCCAAGTCCTCGATGGCAACCACCAAGGTGCGCTCGATAAAGTCCCGCGCGGCATCGTCGAGTGCCTCGCCTGCGTCGCCCGCAACCACGCCCGGCATCAGCGGCAGACTCTGCTCGTTGAGCCCCAAACGACGAAACTCGCGCTGGTAGGCCCGCACCACCGCCTCGTCGATACCCACCCCGCCGACGATGGCGAGGCGACGTACCTGCACCTCCGCGGTGACACTGCCACGCAGCAGGCGCTCACGCACCACGGCCTCGAGTGCCAGCTCGTGAGCCCGCACGAGCGGCGGCACCTTGAGCTGCACCTTGAGAAACCGCCCATTGACGGCGCGCACCTCGACGGTCACGGCGAGCGCATCGTTCTGGTTGCTGGCGCGGCCAAATCCGGTCATGCTGCGCAACATGGTCATGGTGCCTCCATGCCGCGCGGCTGCGCGGCCAATCTCTCTCGCGCACATCGGCGATGGCGACGCAAGTCACCTCATCGGCGTGTTGACGCTCGCAGTGCTCGCAAGCTGCAATAGGACGCCACCCTCGGCCACGCCTGAGCTGGACCTGCCGGCGCGCCAGTTCATCCTCGAGGGTCTGCGACTCGAAGAGCGCCGCGAGGGTAAGCTGCTGTGGACCGGCACCGCGCGCCGCGCCGATGGTGATCTCGCAAGCACGGAGGTCGAAGACATCACCCTCGTACGTCCGGCTACCGAGCCCGGGGCACGCAGCGTCACCATCACGGCGCCCAAAGGGACGATGCAGCTCGATGCCGGCACGGCCCGTTTCTCAGACGTGCGCGTCGTCGATGCGCAGGGAGGCGTGCTCACCGCCACTGCCGCCGCTTACGACGGCAAAGCCCAGCGCCTCGATGTCGCGGGGCCGCTCGAGTTTCACGCCCAGGGACTCTCAGCCTCGGCGACGAGCGCGGTGGTGCAGCTCGACGCCGGCTCGATGAGCATCGCCGGTCCGGTCGTGGGTCGCTTCGTCAAGCCTCCTCATCATCAACCGTAACGGCATCGACGCGCAGACCGCGATTCTCCAAATCCGCGCGCAGCCGGTCGATTTCGCCCTCGAGCAGCCACCGTGTCGTGCGATCGGGGGCATGAAACGCGGCGGTGACTTTGCCGTTCGCGACCGCGATGCGACAGGCGACGCCTGGCAGCGTCTCGTCGTCGAAAGCGATTTCGAAAGCCGTGCTCCCGTCGGGCGCGTGCACGAGCAGCGCCGAGTCAGCAAGGTGAGCGAGCTCCGACTGATCGACACGCTGCGCGGCCGCACGGCGCACGGGCGCGCGAACGGTAGGCGCTCCCAGCGGCGGTCGCGATGGACTCACCTGCGTCTGGGTCACTTCCACGTCGGGCGACATCGTCTCGACCCGGGCCTCGTCGCGCTCATCGACGCCACGCTCCTTATCGGCCGCCGACAGCTTGCCGCGTGCAATCGGATAGCGCCGCGTCGGCCCGCTCGGCGGCAACGGTGGCCATGGTTCCTGCGCCTCCACCCAGCGACGAAATACCCGCGTCACGGACGCAGCGTCACCACCCTGCGGTGCGGGAAGCGCCGGTGTGGCGCCGAGCGGATCGGATTGCGGACGGCGCGACATTGTCGTCCACTATCGCACCTCGCTTGACTTTGCCCAAGCCCCCACGGCATGGTGCGCGAGGCCCTGCGGCGCGGTACCCAAGTGGTAAGGGAACGGTCTGCAAAATCGTCATCCACGGGTTCGAATCCCGTCCGCGCCTCCAACTCTTCCTCGCACGCGACCGCGCCCTCAGTGCCACGGAGTACACGCACAATGAAGCGTCTCGTTGAGCAGGCTGGCGCGCTGGTTGCGGGCCTCACCCTCGGTGGTCTCATCGCGGGCACGGCCGAAGCACTTTACCGTGGCGTCGAGGCCTGGTACGCCGCGGCACTCTACGGCGCCCTGTGGGGAGCGGTCGGGCTGGGCACGGCGGTACTCATCGCGCCATGGGGCCAGCTTTGGCGTCGCCACCGGCCCACCGCCGGTGCTGGCCTGGCGCTCGCTCTTGGGCTTTCTGGTCTCGTGCTCGTGCGCTTTTTCGTCGAGCGGGATGTGCTCGCCGAAGCGCCCTCGGCGCGTTGGATCGCGCTCGGCGCCGGTCTATTTGCGGGATTTGTCCTCGCTGCCGTGGGGCTCGCTTTGTCTCCTTGGCTCGCGACTTTCGATCGGCGGCCGCGACGAGGTTACGCGCTCGCCGTAGGGGTGATCGCCGCATTCACGATCCTCGCTTTGCGCGGCGATGACTCGCTGCCGCTGCGTCCCTCCGCGCCCACGCGGCAACTACACGGCGAGGGTGTGATCCTCGTCGTCGTCGACACGCTGCGCGCCGACATGCTCGGAGCCTACGGCGCAAGCGCCCATCGCGACGCGCCCGCGACGCCAAAGTTCGACGCGTTTGCGGCCAAGTCGCTGTTATTTCGCAACGTCAGTGCCCAGGCGTCGTGGACCCGGCCTGCGATGGCGACACTGCTCACGTCCCGACACGCCAGCGGTCACGCGACCATGGCCAAGAACGCCGTGCTGCCGGATTCACTGCCCACCATCGCCAGCGAGCTCGCCGCGGCCAAGGTGCATACGGGCGCGGTCGTCACGAACTACAACCTCGAGCAGGACTACGGTTTTGCGCGTGGCTTCGACGAGTTTCGTTACCTCCCGCCCGCTCGCTACCTCGGCGCTCCGGCGCGCGCCAATCGTCTCGCGGCGTACAACGTCTATCGTCTCCTTCGCGAGCGCTTCTGGCGCAAGAATCGCGAGGCACGTCACTTTTACCGCTCCGCGCATACCGTCAACGCGGTCTGCTTCGACATGCTCGAGCGCATGGGCGACGGGCGCTTTTTCCTGTGGCTGCACTACATGGAGCCCCACGATCCGTATTTCGCCACCGACGGTCGCTCGTTTGCCCGCGTCTCCGACCCCCAGCCGTCCGCCCGCGAGGCCGGTACCCTGCGCGACGCCTACCGCGACGACGTACGCCGAGTCGACGAAGGATTTGGCGAGCTCCTCGAAGGCCTTACGGCCCGGGGTCTTGCGGCGCGCACGACCGTCATCTTCGTTGCCGACCACGGCGAAGAATTCGCCGAGCACGGCGGCTTCTATCATGGCCAGACGTTGTACGAAGAACAGCTCGCGGTGCCGCTCGCCATCCGCGGGCCCGCGATTGCACCGAGCATCGTCACGTCACTCGCCGAGCAGCTCGACATTGCGCCAACGATCTTGGCACGCTTCGGCGTTGCCGCGCCCTCGACCTGGGAGGGTCACGATCTGCTCTCGCCACACGCGGCACCCGAGGTGACCGTCGCCGAGGAAGATCACGAGGGCCATCGCCTACAGTCCATCCGTCGCGGCGCGCAAAAGCTCATCGTCGCCAATCCCGACAATCCGCGAGGCCTGCGGCCCCGGGAGGTCTACGATCTCGCGGCCGATCCCCATGAGCGCACGCCACTCGCCGCCGAACCGCCAACCGCGAGCGCTTTGGGTGATGAGCTTCATGCGATCCTCGACCGCGCGCGCTCGGGCGCTGCAACTGCCTCCTCGCGCAAGCTCGACGCCAACGCCGAAGCGGAGCTGCGCGCGATCGGCTACGTTCGCTAGCTTGCGCCCATGACCCCCCGCCCGCCTCTCGTCATCATTGGCCTTGACGGCGCCACTTTCGACATCCTCGACCCACTCATTGCCCGCGGACAATTGCCAACACTCGCGCGCATTGCGCAGACCGGCTGGCGCACGGAGCTGCTCTCGACACTGCCTCCAGCGACCCTGCCCGCGTGGACTTCGTTTCTCACCGCGGCCTCGCCGGGTCACCACGGGCTCGTCGACATGTTCTTGCCGCTGGTGCCGAGCTACGATCTGCGCCCCGTCTCCGGTGCCATGCGACGTCTACCGACGTTGATGGGAACGCTCGCGGCGCGCGGTCTCGCCATCGCGAGCCTCGGCGTCCCCGGCACCTATCCGCCAGAATCGCTCCCCCACGGCCTATGCATCTCTGGCTTTGATGCTCCTGGTGTAGCGCGCGCAAACCGCGCGAGCGTCACCCCGTCCGCGTGGTGGCCGGAGCTCAAGCGCCTCGGGGGCTGGCGCTACGCCACGTTCAATGAGCTGTCGCGCAAGCACCATCGAGAAGATCAGATCGCCCAAGCACTCCTCGGCGACCTCGATGCCAAAGAGCGTGTCGCGCTGTCCGTGCTCAACATGCAGCACTGGGATCTCTTCTTCGTGCACCTCCAGGCCTCGGACACCGCAGCACACCACCTGTGGCATACCTTCGACCCCCATTCTCCGCGCGCCCGCGTCGCGCTGCCCTCACAGCGCGATCTCTTGCCCAGCGTCTACCGCCGCCTCGATGACCTCATCGGCAAGCTGCTGGCCGCCGCCGGCCCCAACGCCCGCGTGCTCATCATCAGCGATCACGGCATGGGCGGGGCCTCGCGCGTCGCGATCCATGTCAACCGCTTGCTCTGTGAGCTCGGTCTCCTGCACTTTCAACCCCCGAGCCGTCGCGCCCTGACCGATCTGGCCAGCCGCGCCCTCGGCACCATCATCGCGCGAGCACACCCGACCTTGGTTGGCGCGGCCCTGCGCCACCTCCCCGCTGCTGCCTCGCGTCGCGTCCTTCGTCACGCTCGTGGCGAGGCCCTCGACTACGGCCGCTCGCAAGCCTTCTCCTACGAGCTCGACTACGCGCCATCAATTTGGCTCAACCGCGCCAGCACCTTTTCGCACGGCATGCTCACCGACGCGCAAGCGGACGCGCTCGTCCCCCAAATCCGCGCCGCACTCTTCGAGCTGCGCGATCCAGAGACTGGCACCCCACTCATCCAGGATGTCGTCACGCGCGATCACTACGCCGCAGGTGCAGCGTCGAGCACTGCCCCCGATCTGCTCATCGAGCCCGCACTGCTCAACGGCTATCGCCCGTCGTTTCTTCTGAGCCGCAGACCAGGACCCCCGGTGTCACTTCTCCCGGACGCCGCTCTCGCTGCCCCGAAGGGGTCGGGCATGCCCGGCACGCACCGCCGCGAAGGCATCCTTCTGGCCTCAGGCCCGGGCCTCTCCCCGACGACGTTGCCATCCCTCACGATCTGGCAAGCTGGCGCACTCGTCTATGAGCTGCTCGGTGAGCCTCTGCCCGAGCACGCTGCGGCGCTACCGTCGTTGACTGCGTCGGCCAACGAGCGCGATAGTCTGCCCGTCTATCAACGTCTGCAATCTCTTGGGTATATTGACTAGAAAATATTCACATCACGATACTATTATCGCTACAACACACAGACACTACCCTACTGAATATATCCTAGCGCCTTGAGATCTTGATACGTCTCGGGATCGATGTGACGCACGATGTGCGGGCCGGCTGCCTTGGGCGTCGCCAGACGATACCCACGCAGCACCGCCACGAGCGTGCGCCAGGGGTCGGACGATGCGCGCTTGGCCGTATAGAGGTCGTGCCGCTCGAAGGGATCGGTCGCGAGATCATAGAGCTGGATACGCTCGTGGTCGAACGACACGGACGGCAGCAAGTCCTTGCGACCTACGGTAGCCATGAACGTCGCTTCATCGGCCGGCTCTTCGAGGATGACTTTGTGTCGTCGATCGCGAATGGTGCGTCGGCGGATGCCGAAGGTATTGAAGTCCGTGATCACCGTGCGCCGCCGGCCGGCCTCGTTCTCGTCGCGCATCTGCTCGAAGATGTCGATGCCTGGCCGTCGCGTCAGCACCGTGCCGCCGAAGTAGCGCACGAGGGTGGGCATCAGATCCACCGTCTGGATGAGCTCGTCGAAGTACCCACCGCGCACGCTCATTTGAGGCGCGCGCACAATCAATGGAGCCCGAATGATCTCGTCGTACAGGTGGTGGCTGTGCATGAACACGCCGTGCTCGCCGAAGGCTTCCCCGTGGTCAGCGGTCACCACGATGGTAGCGCGATCGTAGATGCCCAATTCCTTGAGCGTCGCGAAGAACTTGCCGAGGGTCTCGTCGGTGTAGCGCAGGGCCCCATCGTACGTGGCTTGCATCCGCTCGATCTCGGCCGGCGTATAGCGACCGACCTCCCAGTGCGGGCTGCGTACGAGCTTGGCCGTCGGATCCCGCACGTACATGTCCTCGTACGGGGGCGGCGCGCCATAGGGATTGTGCGCATCGACAAAGAACAGCATGAGAAAGAAAGGCTCACTCTGGTGCTCGCGCACAAACGGCAGCGCGAGCTCGGTGACCTGCTCGGCCGAAGGCAAGCCCTGCCAGTGATTGACGGTGTCGGCGTAGTAGGAGAACCCCTGCCCCAAGCCGAACGCACTGCCAGCGTTGCCATTGCCCACCACCGCGCCCGTCGGCACTCCGAGATCGCGCAAGGTCTCAGCGAGCGTGACGTACTGCTCGGCCAGCTTGTCCTGTTCGCTTTCGACGCCGTGCTCTGCGGGCATGAGGCCCGTCACGAGACTCGCGGTCGATGGCCGCGTCCAGTTGCCGTTGACAAAGTAATTCGTCAGCACGACACCATCGTCGGCAAGGGCCTTGATGGCCGGCGTCGTCGGACGCTCGTAGCCGTAGGCAGACAGGTGATCGGGCCGCATGGCATCGACGACGATGAGAATGACCGGCCCACCGCCGCGTGCGACGGACAATTGTGCGACACGCGGACGTGTCAGGTGTGAGAAATAGCCAGGGCTCGGCGATGCGGCGCCGGTGAGCGCCAGGGTCAGGAGCGCAGAAAACATGATCATGACCGGCCCATGCTGTCGCGAAGACCCTAGGCTGTCAACAAATCGACTGCTACGATGGCGCGGCATGTCCCGCGTCTTGTCCGTTTTTGGTTGCCTCGTCGCCTCGAGCCTGCTGTGGGGTACGCCTGCGCATGCCGACTCCCTCACGCTCCGCGGGGAGACGCTACGCAGCCGCTCGACGTTCGTCATCGTCGGTGGCTCGATGGTCGACAACACGGGTCTGAACAATGGCGTGCGTTGCCTCGAGCCGCGCGCGTCGGCCACCATCTCGCCGACGGCGCTCAGTGCGCGCAGTAGGTTGCGCTCGGCGACGCTCTACATCGCGGGCTCGCTCATCGGCGATGGCGTCGACTACCCGGAGACGTCGCTCTCACTCCTCGCTCTCCCGCCCACCTTGCCGTCGGACGAAGGTCTTGCACGACCGATCGTCGAGCAGGTGGCGCGCGAAACGGCCGACCAGCGCGTGCTCTTTCGCCCCCCCGGCTCACCCGCCCCCGTCGAGGTCGTCGGCACGAGCAGCTACATCAGCGCCTACTACATTCCGAGCGGCACGCAAGCGGGGTGGGTGGCGTTCTTTGTCACCGCCATCGATGTGACCGACGCCATCCTCGGCGTGGGCAACGGCGTGCTGCCGGGCACGTACGAGGTGTCGGGGCTACTCGCGGACGTGTGCAACGGCCTCGAGGCGGTGTGTGGCGACGCCACGCATCCCACGTGTCTCGAGCTGCACACCTTTGGCACGGCTTCGTTTGCGCTGCTCTTGACCCTCGAAGATCCGGCGCTGCCGCTCAATACGATCAGCGTCTTCGAGGGGCTCGAGAGTGTCGCGCGCACGACCACGACTCCCCTGCCCCCGTTGCGCATTCCGCTCGACCTACCGACGCCCGTCTCCTCGCCCCCCGAGGGGTCGCTGGCGTTCTTTGCGCTCGAGGGAGATCTGAGCCTCGGCGGCTTTCTCGCGAGCCCCGGCGCGTGCAGCGACGCCGAGGAGTATATCGAGGTGGACGGCGATGCGACGCCGACGAGCAACGGGCTGTGTCTTAGCGACGCCGACAATCCACTTGGCAACATCTTCAACTCGACCATCAACGTGCAAAGCCGCGGCGATGACCCCCTCCCCGTCTGCGCCACGCCGTCGACACCCGAGCTTTGCTGTCAGGGCGACGGACTCTGTCCGGTGACGGGCGTGGACATCGATCGCTTCGACATCTCCTCGGCGCTCGTCGCTGGCAGCGACCACATCGAGGTGCGCATCGGCACCGGCGCGGACCGCATCGCCATGGGCCCGGTCGTCATCAGTGCGCGCGTCTACGAACCGGAGCTCAGCGAAGACTCGCAGATCCGCATCCTCGACAGTCGCGCGGGCTCCGTACAGCTCGGTGGCCACGTCACGTATTCGATCGCGGTGAGCAACACCGGCAACGTACCGGCCACCGGCGTGCACGTGCGCATGGGCAGTCCGCCGCACGTGAGCGGCCTGCAAGTCATCAGCGCCCCCCCAGGAGCGGTCGATGCGTCGCAAGCGGGCGGTGGCTCGTATGGCACGGGGCTCGTGGACGTCGGCGGCTTCGAGATGGACCCCGGCAAAGTTGCAGAAGTGCGCGTGCGCTGGCGCGTCACCTGCGCCGCGCTCGGCAACGCGCTCGAAACGCACGCGGAAATCGAAGCCGACGATCTGAGTAGCTTCGATGTCCTTGCACCGTCCGTCAATGGACGCGGCCCGGGGACGGCGGCCTGCGACGGCCGCGACGCTGCCGGACCGTTCAGTGCGGGAGGTGCGCGGGCGCTGCGTGGCGGGGGGGGGTGCACGAGTGCGCCGGTGGGGGCCCTCGGGGCGCTGCTCATCGGCGTGGGCCTCGCCGTAAGGAGACGACGACATGCGTAGATGTTGCGCGGCCATGGCACTGCCGGGAGTCCTCGTCGTCACGCTCTGCGCTTGTGCCGAGCGCTTCGTGCCGCCCCCAGAAGATGCCCCGACCGGCATCACGTCGGTCGATGGGCTGCCGGGAGCTCCGTGCGACGGTGGCACCATGGTCGTCGTCACGCACAGCGTCGGTGGACAGTTCTGTATCGACCGCTTCGAGGCCTCGCTCGACGGCGGCGCCCTCGGCAACGCGATGCAGGGCACCGACGACACGGACGACAGCCTCGATGGCAGCACTCAAGCCGAGGCGCGCATGCACCTGGGGGTGGTACCGCGTGCGCGGGTGAGCTGGTACCAGGCGAAAGCCGCGTGCGAGAACGCGGGCAAGCGTCTGTGCACGCTCACTGAGTGGCAGAGCGCGTGCCGGGGGCCAGAGACGTGGCTCTACCCGTACGGTGACGACGTGCAGGATGGTCGCTGCAATGGCTTTTTCAACTACGACGCGGATAAACCAGCGGTCACCGGCGCAATGCGCGAGTGCGGCAGTGCGGTGGGCGTCTATGACATGTCGGGCAATGTCGAAGAGTGGACCGCCACGGCCGTAGCGCGCGTTCCGGGCGCCGCGACGCTCAACGATCGCGCCATTCGCGGCGGTGGCTTTCGCGCCAACGCCCGCTCCCTGAGCTGCGTCGGCGAGGAATTCCACGCCTCTCCGTCGACGAGCAGCGACGACCGGGGCTTTCGTTGTTGTGCGGCTGCGCCCTGAGCGCGGCCACTTCGCTACAGCTGGGCCATCGCTGGCGCCGACTCTGTAAACGCGGCGCGCAGCTTGGCGATGACGCGCGTCTCGATCTGCCGCGCACGCTCACGCGAGACCTTGAACGCGTCACCCAGCTCCTGCAACGTCTGCGGCTCGTCGCTCATGAGGCGATTTTCGACAATGTAGCGCTCACGTTCGTCCAGATGCTCGAGCGCCTCGTCGACCTTGCCGCGCAACAGCGCGCGCTCTTCCTCGCGGCCGAAGGCGACTTCCTGGCTGTCCTCGGTGCTCACCAGGGCGTCGAGATGACTCTTGCTCGACCCTTCCCCCAGCTTCGCATCGAGCGAGAAATCACGCGCGGCAAGGCGCATCTCCATGTCGACGACTTCGGCCTCAGGCACCGCGAGACGCTCGGCGAGCTCACGCGCCGTTGGATCGTCGCCACTCTCCGACTCGCGGGCCGCGCGCGCGGTCTCCGAGCGCAGGCGGAAAAAGAGCTTGCGCTGTGCGCGGGTGGTGCCGATTTTCACGAGCGACCACGAGCGCAGCACGAAGGCCTGAATGTAGGCACGGATCCACCACACCGCATACGAGATGAGCCGGTAGCCCTTGTGCGGGTCGAACTTCTTGACCGCCATCATCAGGCCGATGTTGCCTTCTTGCACCAGATCCAAGAGCTTGAGCCCATAGCCGCGATACTCGTGGGCGATCTTGACCACAAAGCGCAGGTTGGAGACGACCAGCTCATGCGCCGCCCGGACGTCGCCTTGGTCGACGTAGCGCAGCGCCAAGGCCTGCTCCTGCTGTCGACTGAGCAACGGGTAGCGGTTGATCTCGACCATGTAACGATCGAGGCTGTCGATGTTGGCGATGGCGGTATTCATGTTTTGTCCCTCTCCCCGGGGATCTGCATCATCATCTCGGACAGGCTGATATTCTCGAGCGCCTGTCGCACAGCACTGTTGACGAGCTGCCAATTAAATCCCAGCGCCACGGGCGCATCACTCACCTGCTCCTCGATCTCGTGGCCCTGACACATGGTGATGGGCCCTTCGAGCGCGGCGATGATCTCCGCGACTGCAATGGTCTCAGGCGCGCGCGCCAGCTGATAGCCCCCGGCGCTGCCACGCTGCGAGGTGAGCAGGCCTTGGCGAGCCAGCGTCTTGAGGATCTTGCAGGCGGTAGCGAGCGGCAGCCCGGAGGCCTCAGCAAGCTCGCGCGTGCTCAGCGACGCCTCGCGCGGACTGCTCGCGAGCCGCCCCATGAGCACGATACCGTAGTCCGTCAGTTTGGTAACGCGAAGCATTTTCGTTTCCCACCGTCCGCGGCGCGACGGATACAGGGTCATTTCTTGTACGAATTGGAAAATAGGCTTCTGAATCGCTGCTGTCAAGATATAGATACAGAAATCGTACGAATTAAGCGACGGGGCGAAAAATCCGGTCCGGCCGTGCCGGGTCGCCGTACAGCGCTTCGATGAAGTAGGGATACACCTGCCGGCGATCACACAGCGGCTGTCCCCGAAGCTCGCGAGCAACTGCCCGTACACGCAGCAGGGTCACCACGCGACCGGCGAGGTGTGCCCCGACGAGGCTGCACCCATACACGCCGCCGTCTTCGTTGAAGCTGGCGCCGAACAGGCGCGCGTAGAGCTCACGCGCCGGATACACGCGACAGGTGCCCTCACCATCGAGCAGCGGGCAGCGAAAGTGCAGTTGCTTGGCAATGGCGAAGTGGTCCGTCTCCCCCGCCCCGAGCGGTGCATCGAGCGCCAGGATGAGCTCGCGGTGCTGCGCGTAGATCGCACGTCCCTGCCGTACGATGTCGGCGAGCACTGCGTCGTCGACGCCTGCCTGCAGGTGATCCCAGGCGGCGAGAAACTCCAACGGCGTGAGAAAGACACTGTCGTGACAGCAAGCATCACAACCGCGATGACACGGCAGCGCGAGCTCCGCGGTGTTGCGCGCGTTACGCTCCTCGACGTCGAGATAGAGCTTTCCCAGTGCCGTCAGGGCAGGCCCAAGCTCGACGCCATACGAGGCCGCAAGCGCGAGCACATCGATGCGGCGGATCAGGGGATCCACGCCGATGGGCGCCCCTCGGCAGGCATGTGAATCGGCTCGACGAGATCGCCTTCGGAGCACTCGATGCGCAGCTGCGTGAGCGCCAAGTCGACCGGCGCCCGCACACGCAACGCAATGTCACGCCCCCGACGCTTGCGCACGACACGCTTATGGAAGTCCTTAATGAAGAGTGTCACCTTCTCGCCGGCCATGACGAGATCGCGCTCGACCCGATAGCCGTCGTCGATTTCGAAGATGACGTTGCGCCAATGCGCGCCGCTATCGTTCTCGATGATGAGGTAGGAGCCAACGACGATATCGCCCTCGAGCACGAGCACACGCGCCCCAATTTGGTTCTTGGCGTGGCTCGAGGGTGGCGCCCACAGTAACGTCACCATGACGACAGCCACGTAGCCTACCAGCAAGAACGCCTTGAGCTGAAAGTAGATCGAGCGGCCGCGAAAGCCGCGCCACCGCTCGATGACCTTGTCACGCAGGCGTCGCGCCTGGCAACCCAGCCGTTGTCGCACCGTCACAGGCGACAGCCCTCCTACGCCCCGCCGCGCATGCGCCAGGCACGACCGCCGGTGCGCGATCCCGTGTACGAGCGCCGCGCATGACTAATGGCCTCGATGCGCTCCATGGCGAGGTTGTTGGCCGCGCGATAGGTCGGCACGCTGTCGGCGTCCGCGCGCACGAATACCGACTTGAGGATGTCATAGATCCCTTCGGCCTGTCCCAGCGCGCGCTCCTGGTTGTAGCCCTCGAGCTCGTTGGCGACGTTGATGAGACCGCCAGCGTTGACGACAAAGTCCGGGGCGTACAGGATCTTGCGCTCCGCCAGGCGCGCACCGTCGTACTTCTCGTCGCGCAGTTGGTTGTTGGCGGCACCCGCGACAATGCTGCACTTGAGCTGTGGGATCGACTGTTCGTTGAGGATGCCGCCCATGGCGCATGGCGCAAAGATGTCGCACTCGATGCCATAGATCTTCTCGGGCGCCACCACCTCCACCTTGAAGTCCGTCGCGGCGCCACGCAGATTCTCCTCGTCGACGTCGGAGACGACGACCTTGGCGCCGGCGCGAAGCAAATGACCGACGAGGTGATACCCCACGTGGCCGACGCCCTGCACTGCCACGCGCATGCCGGAAAACGACGTCTTGCCGAGCTGCTTCTCGATGGCCGCGCGCATGCCGGCAAAGACGCCGAGCGCGGTCACCGGGGACGGGTCGCCCGAGCCGCCAAGGGCTCGCGAGATGCCGACCACATGGCTCGTCTCCATGCGGATAAACTCCATGTCGCCAACCGACGTGCCCGCGTCTTCTGCGGTGATGTAGCGACCCGCGAGACCTTCGACAAAGCGACCGAACGCGCGCCACAGCGCTTCGCTCTTGTCCTTCTTGGGATCGGCGATGATCACCGCCTTGCCGCCGCCAAGGTTCAGGCCGCTGACGGCCGCCTTGTAGGTCATGCCGCGCGACAGGCGCAGCACGTCGGTGAGCGCGTCTTCCTCGCTCTTGTAGGGGTACATGCGCGTGCCACCTAAGGCCGGGCCGAGCACGGTGTTGTGAATGCCAACGATGGCACGCAGGCCCGTGGAAGCGTCGCGGCAGAAGACCACCTGCTCGTGATCGCGTCTCGCCAATTGGTCGAATACAGAAAAGCTCGTCTCAGGCATGACTACCTCACCCTACCGCGTCTAGCGGCGACTGGAATTCTCGGGCAATTCTATACCCCAAGAAAGCGCTAATCGTAAACCTGAATTATCCAGAGACAAAAGCTATAGGTGGCGGCGCTCCGGCATTTGACTCCGGCATCACACCCATCGCAAGATCGCGCCGTGGTCAAGCGCTGCTTTGTCGCCATCGAGCTGCCACCGCGCCTTACCCGACAACTGGTAGAGATGCAGGACCAGCTGCGCGCGCTGCCGCGCAATGTCGCCCGACGCTTGCGCCCGGTGCACGCCGAGGCGCTGCACGTGACGGTGAAATTTCTTGGCGCGACCGAGGACCATCAAGTCTCCCCGCTCATCGAGACGCTGGCACGAACAGCGGCACTACGCGGCCCCCTGACCCTCGCGCTGTCCGGTCTCGGCGCCTTTCCCAATCAGGAGCGGCCACACGCCATCTTCGCGGCGCTCTCGCAAGGCAAGGACGACCTCGTGCGGCTCATGCAAGACATCGACGTCGCCTGCGCGCCGCTGGGTTTCATGATGGAGGAGCGACCCCGCGTGCCCCACCTCACCCTCGCGCGAGTCGAAGGCGCAAGGCCACGCGGCGCGCTCGGCGATTGGATCGCGCAACATCGTCAGACGGACTTCGGCAAGCTCGAAGCCCGCGAGCTCGTGCTCTTTGAGAGCGTCCTGCGGCCCGAGGGGTCGCTCTACCTGCCGCTCGCGCGACTGCCGTTTGCGGCGTCGTAGGAGCTGCTACGCCGGGTTGGCCTGGCGGAAGGTCTGCATGAAGTCGGCCAGCGTCTCGGCCCCCTCGATGGGCATGGCGTTGTACACCGAGGCGCGGCAGCCACCGACGTCGCGGTGCCCCTTGAGACCCGACATGTCGCGTTGGCTCGCCTGCTCGATGAACTTCGCCTCGAGCTCTTCGCGCGGCAAGCGAAAGACGATGTTCATGAGACTGCGATCGTCCTTGTTCACCGGACTGCGATAGTAGCCATCGCTGTGGTCGATGGCGTCGTAGATGAGCGCCGCACGCCGCTTCGAGAGCGTGTGCATGCCCTCCATGCCGCCATTGTTTTTGGCCCACTCGAGCACCTTGCCCATGATGTAGATCTGAAACACAGGTGGCGTGTTGTACATCGAGTCCTTCTCCGCATGGATGGAGAAGCGCAGGTAGGCGCCCAGATGCGAGGTGTCGTGCGCAATGGCGTCCTTGCGCACGATGACCACCGTCAACCCCGCCGGCCCGATGTTCTTCTGCGCGCCAGCGTACACTGCCATGTACTTCGACCAATCGATGGGCCGCGAGGCAAACTCGCTCGACATGTCGGCGACGATAGGGAGATCGGTCTTGGGCGGCGCCACGTGACGTATGCCACCGATGGTCTCGTTGGTGGTGATGTGCAGGTAGGCAGTATTCGGCTCGATCGTCAGCTCGCTGTCCTTGGGGACGCGCTTGTAGCCCTCTTCCTTGCCACTCCAGGCCGCGTAGCCATGGACGAGCTTTTTGCTGTCCTCGAGCGCTTTTTTGCCCCATGCGCCAGCGACCACGTGCGCCGGGCGCTTGCCGCCTTGTGCCAGATTGAGTGGGATCATGGTGAACTGGAGCGTCGCCCCACCACCGAGCACGAGGATGTGAAAGTCGTCCGGCACGGCGAGCACCTCACGCATCGTGGCGAGGGCCTTGTCGTGCATCGCCGCGACGTGCTTGCCGCGATGGCTCATCTCGATAATCGACATCCCCGCCCCTTGGTACTCAACGAATTCGCGCTGCGCTTGTTCGAGCACAGGCAAAGGCAAGGTGCAGGGGCCGGCGGCGAAATTGAAGATCCTCTTGGTCATGACTGCGTCTCCTGTGCGATTCAGACGGCGGCATCCTCGCGCTTCGGCCGAGCGCGCGCAACCCCCTTGACCATCGCTTTTACCCGCGCACGAGCGCCTCGACCTCGTCGATGCTCTTTGGCACGTCACGTGTGAGCACCACGGGCGCGCCGCTTGTGACGAGCACATCGTCTTCGATACGAATGCCGCGCACGTCGGCGAATTTCGCGAGCACGTCCCGCCGCAGATCGTCGCCAAGTGGCGCCGTGTACTGCGGGTCCGAGAGGATCGCCGGCACCTGATAGAATCCGGGCTCGATGGTGAGCGCCATCCCCGGCACGAGATCCCGATCGAGGCGCAGGTAGCAGTCGCCAAAGGCCCGCGAGCGTGTGCGCCCCGGCGCGTAACCGGCGCGATCACCAAGATCTTCCATGTCGTGCACGTCGAGGCCAAGCAAGTGACCAACGCCGTGAGGAAAAAAGAGCGCCGCCGCACCGCGCGCGAGAAGCCCGTCGACCTCGCCCCGAAAGATGCCGAGCTCGCGCAGCCCGGTGACGATGACGCGCTTGGCGGCCTCATGGATGTCGCGGTAGCGCACGCCCGGTCGCACCCTGGCAATAGCTGCGAGCTCCGCGGCGAGCACCACCTCGTAGATGGCGCGCTGCGAGGCCGAAAAGCGTCCGGAGATGGGCCACACGCGCGTGATGTCCCCGGCCCAGCCCTCCGGGGTCTCGGCACCGACGTCCGCGAGCAGCAAGTCACCAGCCGCGACCGCGCCGTCGTGTCGTTCGTTGTGCAGCACCTCACCGTGCACCGTGACGATGGGGCCGTAAGAGTCGCCGCAGCCATCGTGGCGCAGCGAGCCCATCATCGCACCGTAGATTTCTGTTTCGCCCTTCGCGCCCATCGTTGCGCGCATGCCCGCGCGATGCGCCGCGGCGCTCACCGTCGCCGCATGCTCGAGCTGCGCGATGGCAGCCTCGTCGTGCACGAGTCGCGTCGCCACGAGCGCATCGGCGAGCTGCGCGTCCGGTGTGCCATCCACGAGCGCGGCGCCGCTGCGGGGCAACACCACGCGCCCCACAAGCTCCGCCAGCCAGGCGGAGCTCGTCGCATCCTGCGTCGGCAACGTCGCCACCGCGGGCGCGAGCGCGCGTACGACGGCGGCCAGCTCGGCGACGTCGCGTACCGCCTCGACACCCAGCTCCTTGCGCAGCGCCGCCAAGGACGGCTTCGGGCCTTCCCACAGCGCGTCTCCCGGCTGCTCGGGCACCACGAACAGCGTCGCCCGTCCGCCTTCGAGCAGCAGCGCCGCGTTCGGCACCGACGCGCCGACGAGGTAGAGAAAGTGGCTCGTAGCCCGAAACGGATACGTTCCGGCCGGGTAATTGCGCGAGCGCGGTGCCCCGGAGGCAAGCAGCACGGGTCGCTCGTGACGCTGCATCAGGGCCGCGCGTCGGCGTGCGAAGACAGCGGGCAGAGTGTGTGGAGTGCTCATAACGCGGCACTGTAACAGCCACGCCGCGCCGTTCCCAGCCGACAGGCACGTCAATTGATCTCGACGCGTTGCCCGTGCAAGGGTGTGTGCAATGTCCCAGCTCGAGCTCATCGTTCGCGGCGCGACGCCTGCCGATCTCGCGGCACTAGCCACAGAGCTCGCCCCGTTACCTTTGCTCGTTCGTTACGGCCACACCGCCGAGCGTCTGCGCACAAGCTGGCAGCGCGCTCTCGAGCGTGGCGACAGCATCGTCGTGGGCGAGCAGTCAGGTAGGCTGGCGGGGCTCGCCTGGTTCTCGACCGAGGGCACGCTCGGCGTCGGCGGCTACTTGCGTCTCTTGGCGGTTGTACCCACGGTCCACGGCCAAGGCGTCGGCGCACAGCTACTCGCGGCCTTCGAAACGCCGACGTTTGCCCGCTGCGCCCATGCCTTTTTGCTGGTGAGCGATTTCAACAAAGGCGCGCAGCGCTTCTATGCGCGGTACGGCTACCGTGAGGTGGGTCGGTTGCCCGGCCTCGTGCTGCCCGACGTCGACGAGGTCATCTACTGGAAGCGCCGTGCGGGCACGTCCCTCCAACGGGCAGATGACGAGCTTCATCGATATGCATAGTCTATATTAAAGCCTTGCATGGCATATGTTTTAGTAATACAGTGCATGGCCGTCGGACGACCGCAAGACGCGGTGATCACGACGATCTGCGAGAGAGGACGTCAGCATGCTGTTTCGCATCATCGAACGCGAGAGCCTGCGGCGGATGGTCGAGCTGCTGCTCGACACCAACGAGGTCATTGGCCCGAAGCTCGTGAAGGTGCGCAAGGACGGCAAGCACCTCTATCAATTCCTGCCGGTGCCACAGTTCGACGACATCCGCTGGGATTACGATCAGACGGCGTATTCGGCCAAGACCTACTTCCTGCCGTATCGCGAGAAGCTCTCCGAGTTCTGCTTTCGCGGTGACGACTGGACGCAAGAAGTCCACTACCGCGTCGAGCCGCGGGCACTCGTGGGGCTACATGCCTGCGACATCAACGCCCTGTTGAAGCTCGACAAGGTGTTTACCCACGGCACCTTCCCCAGCCCCTACTACCTCGCGCGTCGACGTAACACGTTCATTGTCGGCATCGACCATGAGCCCTGCGAAAAGGGCTTTTGCGCCTCCCTTGGTGAGGACTCGGTGACGCGCGGCTTCGATCTCTTCCTGACCGATCTTGGCGACCGCTACTTCGTCGCCATCGGCTCCGATCGCGGCTTCGGTCTCATCGGCCGCGTGGGGAGCCGCGAAGTGCAGGAAGACGACACGCACGCGTACCTTGGCACGCGTCGGCGCCAGAGCGCGGCGTACAAGACGACGGTGAACGTGAAGAATCTGCCCAACTTGTTAGACCTCGAGTTCGACTCACCGGTGTGGAAGAAGTGGGGCGAGAAGTGCCTGAGCTGCGGCGCCTGCGCCATGGTCTGTCCTACCTGCTACTGCTACGGCGTGCACGAGCGCGTCAGCATGGACTTCAGCGAGGGCTCTAAAGTCAAACAGCTGCATTCGTGCAACCTCGTCGACTTCGCCATGGTCGCCGGGCCGCACAATTTCCGTCCCACACGCGAGAGCCGGCTCAAGTACCGCTACTACCACCAGCACCGCGGCTTTGCCGAGGCGTACGACGAGCCCAAATGTGTCGGCTGCAACCGCTGTGGCGACGTGTGCCTCGCCGGCATCAACCCGCCGGACGTCATCCGCGACCTCGCATCGGAGCAGCACCCATGAGCACCTTCACCCTCGACCGCTACGACGTCAATCAAGACCTCGAAATCCAGCAGCCGCTCGATTTCACGCGCACGAGTCAGCTCAAGCACGTCGACAAGACGTTCAAGGTCGAAGTCACCAACGTCGTACCGCTCACCGCGCACGAAAAGCTCTTTCACTTGCGCCTCGTCGATGCCGCCGAGCGCAAGCGCTTCTCGTTTCTTCCCGGCCAATTCGTCATGCTGGAAGTGCCCGGCTACGGCGAAGTGCCCATCTCCATCTCCGGCTCGCCCTCGAACAAGGGCTATCTCGAGCTATGCATTCGCCGCGCTGGGACGGTCACTGGCGTGCTGCACAAAGCGGCCCGGGGTGCGAAGCTCGGCATCCGCGGTCCCTTCGGCACGCACTTCCCGGTCGGCAAGATGAAGGGCCACCACGTGCTGCTCATCGCTGGCGGGCTCGGCCTTGCGCCCCTGCGCGCACCTATCTTCCACGTCGTCGAGAATCGCTCGGACTACCGCGACGTGCACATCTTGTACGGCGCCCGCAAGCCCGCCGACCTACTGTTTGACTATCAGTACGAGGAGTGGCGCCGCATCCACGACGTCCATCTCGAAATCATCGTTCAGGAGCCCGACACGAATTGGCAAGGGCGTGTCGGCATGATCACCGCGCTGCTCGACGATATCGCGATTGACCCGGCGAGCACGTACGCCATCGTCTGTGGTCCGCCGGCGATGTTCAAGTTCGTCTGCGCCAGCCTGAGCGAGCGCGGGCTCGCTATGGATCGCATGTTTGTCTCGCTCGAGCGGCGCATGCACTGCGGCATGGGGAAATGCTGTCGCTGTAACGTCGGCTCGACTTACACCTGCATCGACGGACCGGTGTTCGACTACTGGACGGTGATGAACCTCAAAGAAGCCATCTGACGGCGCCGTCTTGGGAGCTCCATCATGAAATACCTGGGCATCGAGCCGTATCGCCCCAAGATCGCGGTCTTCGACTTTACGAGCTGCGAGGGCTGCGAGCTCCAGCTCGTCAACAAAGAAGAGACACTCGGGGCGTTTCTCGAGAGCGTCGACATTCGCCGCTTTCGCGAAGTGACGAGCGAGGCGCATGACGACTACGACATCGCCATCATCGAAGGCGCGATCACACGCGCCGACGAGGTCGAGCGCCTGCGCGCCATTCGACAGCGCGCCAAGGTGGTCGTCGCCCTGGGGAGCTGCGCCTGCTACGGCGGCGTTGCGCGTTTGAAGAACGCCTACGATCTCGCCGACGTCAATCGTGAGGTCTACGGCCAGTCGCCCAAAGACACTGCCCCCACGCGCGCGCTCAAGGAGATCGTACCGGTGGACCTCGAAATCCCCGGCTGCCCGGTCACGAAGAGCGAAGTCGAGCGCGTCGTGCAGCATGTCGCACTCGGCGTGACCTATGCCCCGCCGATCTATCCGGTGTGCGTCGAATGCAAGCAGCGCTTTACGAGCTGCGTCTTCGAGGACGGCCAACTGTGTCTCGGGTCAATCACCCGCGCTGGCTGCGCTGCGCCCTGTCCCGCCGGCGGGCTCGGCTG